>JAFQHF010000117.1 GCA_017398105.1 Oscillospiraceae bacterium
CATAGACCAGTTATTGTGCTTACCGGAACCGTTAACCCCGGCAAAGGGCTTCTCGTGTAACAGACACACAAGGCCGTGCGAGGCCGCGACCTTCTGCATGATCTCCATGGTCAGCTGGTTGTGGTCGGTAGCAATATTGGTAGTGGTATAAATGGGAGCCAGTTCGTGCTGAGCCGGAGCTACTTCATTATGCTCTGTCTTTGCCAGAATGCCCAGCTTCCACAGTTCCTTGTTCAGATCCTCCATAAATGCCGCGACTCTGGGTTTGATAACGCCAAAGTAATGGTCATCCATTTCCTGCCCCTTGGGCGGCTTGGCACCAAACAGGGTCCTGCCGGTATAGATCAGGTCCTTCCTCTGGTCATACATTTCCTTGGGAACAAGGAAGTACTCCTGTTCAGGACCAACGGAGGTGCGGACACACTTCACATCTGTGTTACCGAACAGCTTCAGGATCCGCATTGCCTGCCGGTTTAATGCTTCCATAGAACGCAGCAGAGGGGTCTTCTTATCCAGCGCCTCTCCGCCGTAGGAACAAAAGGCTGTGGGAATACACAGTGTCTTATCCTTGATAAAAGCATAGGACGTAGGATCCCATGCTGTATAGCCCCTGGCCTCAAAGGTGGCGCGAAGTCCGCCGGAGGGGAAAGAACTTGCATCCGGCTCACCCCTAATCAGCTCCTTGCCGGAAAAGTCCATAATTACGCCACCATCCGGAGCCGGGGTAATGAAGCTGTCGTGCTTTTCTGCGGTAATGCCGGTAAGGGGCTGGAACCAGTGGGTAAAATGGGTAGCACCGTTAGCGATTGCCCAATCCTTCATAGCCGCGGCGACTGCGTCAGCAACACTGGGATCCAGCTTTGTGCCTCGCTGAATCGTTTTATGCAAAGACCGGTAGACATTCGAGCCCAGCTTTGCTTTCATAACACGCTCGTCGAATACCAGACAGCCAAAGTAATCAGAAACAGTTTCCATAGTGAACGCTCCTTTTCAAATAAAATGTGCGAAATAACAAAAAAGGCAATGGCGTCTATGGGCCTAAAGCCCAAAGACGCCATTGCCTTTGCACGATCGCATTGTACACCCACCAAGGGCATTTGTCAACACCTTGCACAAAAAATATTTTTTGTTTTGGGCAGGTTGACAAATGTTCGCAGAAGGAATATAATACACGCGATGAGCAAAGGCGTTCATCAGAGGTATTTTTTGCCTCTGTGAATGCCTTTGCTCATTTTTTATTCTAATTTCAAAGCTGAGAGGATGAGGAAAATGAAACCAGAAGGTCAAGTGCGGATTCCCTCCGGGTGTGCCATCGCTGCTGTCATATCAAAGGATGGCAAACGAATGACCGGCCGAAAGATTATTGATGCAATGAAGCCGATGCATGACCGGTCTAACGGTTTGGGCGGTGGATTTGCGGCTTACGGTATTTATCCGGAGTATAAGGATTTTTACGCGCTGCACATGTTCTATGATGAGCGTGCTACCCGGAAAAACTGCGAGGCTTTTTTGAAGGAGCGCTTTGAAATCGTGAAGTCTGAAATCATACCTACCCGCAAGATCCCGGCTATCACAGACGAACCGATCATCTGGCGTTATTTTGTAGCCCCTCTGCGCAGTCAACTCTCCGCTTACCAGCTGGATGAAAAAGAATTCGTTGCCAGAACGGTGATGAAGATCAACACAGAAATGCCCGGTGCTTATGTATTTTCCAGTGGCAAGAATATGGGTACCTTTAAAGCCGTAGGCTTTCCGGAGGATGTGGGCGAGTTCTATAGACTGGATGAATACGAAGGCTATTCCTGGACAGCGCATGGCCGTTATCCGACCAACACCCCCGGTTGGTGGGGTGGTGCCCATCCTTTTACACTGCTGGATTACTCTATCGTCCACAACGGCGAGATCTCCTCTTATGATGCAAACCGCAGATTTATCGAAATGTTTGGCTATAAATGTAATCTGCAAACTGACACGGAAGTCATTACTTATATTATGGACTATCTGATTCGCCGCCAAGGTCTGACCCTGGAAGAGGCTGCGGCTGTCGTTTCCGCCTCCTTCTGGAGCACTATCGAAAAGAAATCGCCGGAGATCAAAGAGAAGGAGACTTTCCTGCGTACTGTTTTCCCCAGTCTGCTGATCACAGGTCCTTTCTCCATCGTGTTTGGTTTTAACGGAGGTCTGATGGCTCTAAATGATCGCTTGAAGCTGCGCTCCATGGTGGTTGGCGAGAAGGATGACAAGGTGTTCATCGCCAGTGAGGAAGCGGCCATTCGGGTCATGGAACCGGATGCCGAAAATATCTGGGCACCTGCCGGTGGCGAGCCGGTGATCGTAAAGGTAAAGGAGGGTACATTCTAATGGGCGTGGAATTTATTAACCCTGAATTTGAGGTCGTCAGAAACGACAGTCGATGCATTGCCTGCCGGGTCTGTGAGCGGCAGTGTGCCAATGAGGTACATACCTTTGATCCGGAGCGGGGGCTGATGCTCAGCGATGAGACCAAGTGCGTTAACTGCCAGCGCTGTGTTTCTCTGTGTCCTACCCGTGCGCTGAAAATCGTGAAAAATAACTGC
>JAFQHF010000050.1 GCA_017398105.1 Oscillospiraceae bacterium
GATGAAAGCGGAGATCAGCACGGAAGCCCAGACGATGATGGTGTACATCAGGAAGGGGCTGCCGGCGCCCAGCTTTGCCAGCAGCTGTGCCAGAGCGTCAATGACACCCATGTTGGAAATACCGCCGATCATCAGGAACAGACCGACCAGCAGGCCCAGGGTCTCCAGGTCAATGGCCTTCAGGGGTCCCATGATGGCATCCAGGTTCTTCTTCTTTGCGTAGTTGTAGATCAGGCCGATGATCAGCAGAGCGGTGCAGATCAGGCCGTTGGTCTCTGCGGGCATTTCGAAGGGCAGGAAGGAGACAACGATCAGCAGGACGATGGCACCGAACAGCAGAATGGTGGGAACGTAGTCGGTGACCTCGGTCAGCTGGCCGGACTTGGGGATGGCGCCCTTCTCCTTGCGGAAGGTGAAGTAAACGATGCAGGCGGACAGGCAGGCACCCAGCTCAACCATGAAGAACATACCGGGCTTGCCATCGTAGAAAATGAAGTCCAGGAAGCTCATATCCAGAGCGGAGCCCAGCATGATGGCGGTGGTGTCACCGACCAGGGTAGCAGCACCCTGCAGGTTGGAGGAAACGGCGATGGAGATGATGAAGGGGATGGGGTTGGTCTTCAGCTTCTTGCAGATCTCGATGGCAACGGGAGCGACCATCAGAACGGTGGCCACGTTGTCAACGAAGGCGGAGATAACGCCGGAGAACAGGGACAGGGCAACAGCAGCCCACTGAACATTGGGAACAGCATCCATGATCATGTCGGCCATCCGTTCGGGCATGCGGCTGTCAATGAACAGCTGCACCAGACCCATGGTACCGCCGATCATCAGCAGGACGTTGAAGTCCAGGGCACCGATGATCTGACTGCCGGGCAGCATACCGGTGGCGATGAAGATCACGCCGGAAGCCAGGGCGATGTAGGGACGGTACTTGCCGAAAGCGATCATCAGCACGTAGGTGGCAGCGAAGAGGATAATTGCAGGTAACATTGTAAATTTTCCTTTCCTTTGTCAATATTTTACCGAATCTATTATAATTCTTTACAACTCTTTCGTAAATATCATAACCGGCTAAGATACAGTAAAGAAAGAATTAACGAAAGGTAAAACTAAGGTAAAACTTCGGAAAATGTACAATTAAGGACATCCAAAAAGCAGCAATCCACAAAACGTAGGGGAGGATTTTTAATCCTCCCTAAGCCTTTCATCTGCGGATAGTTACGGATAAACGATGCCGGTTTCCAGTGGCTCCCTTAAGGGCGGATTGAAAATCCGCCCCTACAGAAAAGAGGAGGATTCCAGAATCCTCCTCTAAAACGTTTATTCCTCCAGCATCCGATAGCCCACACCAAGCTCATTGATGAAGTAGCGGTTGTCGCCGGGCTTGATGCCCAGCTTTTTGCGGATGTTGGCCATGTTTACCTGCAGCTTCTTGATGCTGCCTTCGTCCATGCTGCCCCAGATGCCCCGGATGATGGCGGCGTAGGTCAGCACCTTGCCCCGGTGCTGGGCCAGCAGGGTCAGAATATTGAATTCCGTCTGGGTCAGCTTGACCTCAGTTTCCCGGACGGTGACGATGCGGCGGGCGCAGTCGATGGTCAGATCCTCCACCCGGTACAGACCGTCGCCGGTGTCGGAGGAATCACCTGCCAGCATACGGATACGCAGGGCAGCCCGGACGCGGGCCATCAGCTCCGCAGTGCCGAAGGGCTTGGTCACATAGTCGTTGGCGCCCAGATCCAGGGCAGCCACCTTGTCCCCTTCCAGCGTCCGGGCGGACAGCACCAGAATGGGAACACTGCTGTTTTTGCGGATCACCTGGATCAGATCCAGACCATCCCCATCCGGCAGACCCAGATCCAGAATCACCAGATCCGGCATATGGGAAGCGAACATCATGTTGCCCTGCTGGCAGGTCGCCGCCGTGAGCACCTGATAACCGCCGGTTTCCAGAATGGTTTCCATGAAGGATCGGATGTTGTTTTCATCTTCCACCACAAGAATTTTGTATTTGTTATTACTCATAGGTATCCTCCATTTCCAGACAGAAGGTAAACGTGGCACCTCCTTCCGGATTGTTTTTTGCAAAAAGCTCACTGCCGTGGGCTTTGATAATGGCAGCGCAGACGCTGAGACCGATGCCCATATTGTGCCGGTTTCCGTCGCCCACATAGCTGTCCCGCTCCAGATAGCCGGTGAACAGATCCTTCAGCCGGTCGGCGGGAATGCCGCAGCCGTCGTCGGTGACGGAAAAGCGGGCCAGATTTCCCTGACACTTCACCTCCAGAATCAGATGGGTCATGCCCTGGGCATGTACGACGGCGTTTTCCAGAATGTTCAGCAAAACCTGCTCAATGAGCATGATATCCATGGGAATGGAGATAAAATCCTCGGGAATCCGCACATCAACCGATTGATCGGGACAGCGCTTGCGGAATTTCATCAGCACATCGTCGATCAGCTCTTCCAGCACGGCCGGAGTTTTGCTGATCTGAACGCGCCCTCCATCAATGCGGGTGACGGACAGAAGATTTTCCACCATCCGGATCAGCCAGCGGGCATCCTCCCGAACCTCGCTCAGGAGCTTCAGCTTCTGATCCCGGGTCAGGATATCGTAATTGTCGATGACGGTGGTAGTGGAACCGTTGATAGAGGTCAGGGGGGTTCTCAGATCATGGGAGACAGCCCGCAGCAGATTGGCCCGCATCCGTTCCAGCTCGATTTCCGCCTTGATCTTTTCCTGGATCTTGATCTTGATGGTCAGGGTGCAGGTGGCGATGGCCACGATCAGGATCACTACCGCTGCGAAAACGCACTCCGGAGAGATCAGGTCAATGGCAAAATAGGGGTAGGTAAAGGCGTAGTTGATGGCCAGCACACTGACCAGGGAAGCGGAAATGCCCCAGAAATAGCCCTGGGTCTTCAGAGAAATCAAAAATACTGCCAGCACGAAAATCATGGGCACCAGGGTGCGGCTGTGGTATACATTCTGAACCAGAAGATTCAGAATATAGGTGAACAGCAGCGTGACCACAGTGAACAGGGCATCCTTTGGGGTAAGCTTCTCTCGTTTCATGACAGACTCCTCTTTATAATATTGAAATTATACCAGATTACCGGCTAAGATTCGGTAAAATTGTGGCTGGTATTATATAATATAGATTCTTTTTTACTGGCTGTAAAGGAGAAAGAAAAAACCGCCCCCTTCGGGCAATGTCATTAAAATAAAAACCCTGTAGAGCGGGGTCGTAACCCCGCCCTACAGTTGTTCGGATTATCTTAATGGCATTGCCCTTTCGGGGCGGTTTCGGGAATGGTTTCAGGTTCGTGCCATGCCGTCCACGCTGAGAACCACGCCGGTGATGTAGCTGGCTTCGTCGGAGGCCAGGAACACGAAGGCATTGGCGATGTCCTCGGGCTGACCCAGGCGGCGCAGAGGAATCTGGCGGATCATGGGCTCGATGATCTCTTTGGGAACGGCCTTCATCATGTCGGTCTCGGTGATGCCGGGGGCCACGGCGTTGACACGGATGCCCTTGGGGCCCAGCTCCCGGGCCAGGGATACAGTCAGTCCGTTGACGGCGAATTTGGAAGCGGGATAGGCAATGCCGCTGGGCTGGCCGTAGATGCTGACCATGGAAGAGGTGGACAGGATCACGCCCTGACCTCTGGCAACCATGCATTCGCTGGCTGCCCGGGTGGCGTTGAACACGCCCTTCACATTCAGGTCCATTACCTTGTCAAAGGCTTCCTCGGTGTACTCGGTGAAGGGGGTGCTTTCGGATACACCGGCGTTGTTTACCAGAATGTCGATGCATCCGTAGGTGGCAGAGACGGTCTTGAAGATGCTGCGAACGTCAGCCAGGCTGCTCAGATCGGGACTGATGCCGGCCACAGTGGAATTGGGGAATTTTTCCTTCAGGGAGGCCACGGCCTTATCGGCGCTGGCCTTGCTGGAGCCTGCCACGATGACGGTGGCGCCCTCTCTCAAAAATGCCTCAGCGGTGGCATATCCAATGCCCCGGGTACCGCCGGTAATGACTGCAACTTTATCCTTTAATCTCATAGATGGTTCCTCCTTATACTCATTTTTTGTAGGGCGGGGTCATGACCCCGCCGATCAGGTTGTGAAATCACCCCGGTAAAAACAACGCAAACGGTATCGAGTGCAAAGATTTCAAGCACGGCAGATATCGGTGGCGGGTCGGCGGGGTCATGACCCCGCCCTACGGGGGAAACGGGTTATTTCAGCAGTTCCATCAGCTGGTATACATTCTTCTTGCCGAAGGTGACGGTTTTTCCGTCGTCGATGACCAGGCAGGGGACGCTCATCACATTATATGCGTCCCGGAGCTTGGGGAAGTGGTTCAGGTCATAGACCTCTGCGGTAATGTTTTCGTTTTCCGCCGCGATCCGCTGGGCAGCCAGCACCAGATCCGGGCACATGGTGCAGCTTAAGGACACCAGCACCTTCATATCATGCCTGGGCAGCTTTGCAATGTCGGCTTTCAGCCCGGCATCCAGGGGCTGGCCGGGGCCCGCTGCGTTGTACAGGCCCAGAACGAAGGAGGTGAACTCATGTCCGCCGGGAACTCCGTGGAAGGCAAGGCCCGTTTCGGTTCCGTCGGCCCGGCATACCGTTACACAGGGAGCCTCTTCCCCGCCCTGCCGGATATCCACCGTCAGCTTGTGGGTCAGGCCTGCCAGCTCCTCCATGTAGGCCTGCAGCTCCCGGGAGACTTCCCGCTCATCCAGGGAAAGCTTCAGCACCAGAGGGTTTTCCATCCGGGAGAAGACCGTATTCAGCTGGGAGAGCATGGCAGCGTCAAAGAGGCTGCTGCTTTCGGAAGCCGGAACAGGCGCGGGGGCTTCTTCCTTCTTTGCTTCCGGTTCCGGTATGGCCGGATGCAGGCCGGTCTTTTCATGGAGCTTTGCTGCGTACTTTTCCAGTTCCGTGGCAGCGATGGCACCGTCGGCCACGGCGGTGACCACCTGGCGCAGGTTTTTCACGCACACATCGCCTGCGGCGTACAGTCCGTCAATGTTTGTCTTCATATTGCGGTCGGTCACCACATAGCCCTGTTCGTTCAGTTCCGCAAGACCCTTCGCCAGGCTGGTAGCCGGACTGTAGCCCGCGAAGACGAAGACACCGATGTTCTGCCCTGCCGGGTCGCGGTATTCGCTTACCTGCCCGGTCTTATTGTTCCGGTAACGGATGGCCTTCAGGGAGCTGTCGCCGGAGACCTCCTCCACCTCCGTGTTGGTCAGCACAGTGATTTTGGGATGGTTTCTTGCGGCGTCTGCTGCGGATCTGGCACAGGAGAAGTCATCCCTGCGGATCAGAATGGTCACATGCCGGGCGTACTTGGTCAAAAACACCGCTTCCTCCGCGGCTGCGAAGCCGCCGCCCACCACAAAGACCTCCTTACCGGTGAAAAACTCACCGTCGCAGGTGGCGCAGTAGGCAACGCCCCGGCCCCGGAAGTCGGCTTCGCCTTTGAAGCCCACCATTCTGGGATGAGCGCCGGTGGCCAGCAGCACGCCGAAAGCTTTCAGTTCGCCCCGGGCAGTCTGTACGGTTTTGATATCCCCGGACAGCTCCAGGTTTTCCACTTCGGTTACCATAAATTCCGCGCCGAAGGATTCCGCCTGAGCGCGCATGGTCTCGGTCAGCTCTTTTCCGGAGGTTTTGAAGACACCGGGATAATTCACCACCTCATGGGTAATGGTGATCTGCCCGCCAAAATTTTCCTTCTCCACCACCAGAGTCCGATATTTGGCTCTTGCCAGATAAATGGCAGCCGTCAGCCCCGCCGGCCCGCCGCCGATGATGATCACATCGTAGAGGTTATTCATAAGGATTTCTCCTTTCTTGAAATGCGAAATGATAAATGCTAAGTGCTAAATGAATGAAAAATGATCTCTTTCCCGTAATTTAGCATTTAGAATTTAGCATTTTGCATTCGCTGCGGTACCGGTTTCCCGGTACCGCAGAGGCGTACTGCTTACAGCATACCGACTAAGTCCAGGCTGGGCTTCAGGGTCTGGGCGCCGGGCTGCCATTTGGCGGGGCAGACCTCGTCGCCGTGCTCGTAGACGAACTGGCAGGCCTGGAGCTTGCGGAACAGCTCATCGGCATTGCGGCCCACATTTCCGGCGCTGACCTCGTAGGATACGATCTTGCCCTGGGGGTTGATGATGAAGGTGCCGCGCTCGGCCATGCCGTCTTCCTCAATGAGCACTTCGAAATCCCTGGAGATGGCGTGGGTGGGGTCGGCCAGCATGGGATAGCGGATCTTCTTGATCCGGTCGGATGCGTCATGCCAGGCCTTGTGGACGAAGTGGGTGTCGGTGGACACGGAGTAGACCTCGCAGCCTACATCCACGAACTTGTGATAGATGTTTGCCAGATCCTCCAGCTCCGTGGGGCACACAAAGGTGAAGTCCGCGGGATAGAAGAAGAATACAGCCCACTTGCCCAGCACATCCTCCTTGGTGAAGGGGCGGAAGGAGTTGTTTACATAACCCTGAGCCTGAAAGGCGCCGATTTCTTTATTGATCATAGACATAGTTGTTTTCTCCTTTTCATTTTTTATATAGTATGGTAAGAAATTGTGATATTATTTAGTTAGCTTGCGCTAACTTGTAGGCTTTTGGAACCCGACTGCACCGGCAGGACGGAGCCGGTACAGTCGGAAGAAGGAGAGCTGTTTTTATGCTTCGCTGAACAGATCCTTGGCTACAGAGCACAGGGGGCACTCGAAATCCTCGGGGATATCTTCCCACTTGGTGCCGGGCGCGATTCCGCCCTCGGGGTAGCCAACAGCCTCGTCATATTCCCAGCCGCAAACGTCGCATACATATTTCATAAGTGTTACCTCCATTGATTTTTGATTTGGTTTTGTATTTCCCTTAGGTTTGATTGGATTATACCAGAGGAAAACATTTCCTTCCGTGACTTTCTCACCAAATATGAAAAAATATAAAAAATAAACGTAGGGGAGGATTTTTAATCCTCCCTCAACCCATCATCTGCAAAACGCTGACGGATAAATGCGGCAGGCTTCATATCGTTCCCATAAGGGCGGATTGGAAATCCGCCCCTACAGTGATACAATCATCCACTTACCGTAGGGGAGGATTTTTAATCCTCCCTCAACCCATCGTCTGCAAAACGCTGACGGGTAAATGCGGCAGACTTCATATCGTTCCCATAAGGGCGGATTGGAAATCCGCCCCTACAGTGATACAATCATCCACTTACCGTAGGGGAGGATTTTTAATCCTCCCTCAACCCATCGTCTGCAAAACGCTGACGGGTAAAAACGGCAGGCTTTATATCGTTCCCATAAGGGCGGATTGGAAATCCGCCCCTACGGTGATACGATCATTTTCTACAGTGGTGTGCGGTAAAAAAAGGATATTGTCAGAATACCGGAACCGGTATATAATAATGGAAATATCTTACAGAAGGAGGTCTTTTTTTATGTCAAAGCCCCTGTCCCCTGCTGCGCTGGAAATCATCCGGAAAATGCAGCAGAATGAGATGACGGAAAGCGTCATCTATGAAAAAATCACCGCCTTTGCCAAGGGCGAGGAAAACAGGCAGACCCTGCTGCGGCTTTCCCAGGAGGAGCGGGCCCACTGCCAGGTCTGGAAGAAGTACACCGGTCTGGAGCTGAAGCCGGAAAAAGCCAAGGTTTTCAAATACACTTTCCTGGCCCGGACTCTGGGTTTTACCTTTGCGGTGAAGCTCATGGAGCGGGGTGAGGAAAATGCCCAGCAGGAATACGCCCTGCTTGCTGAAGAGGTGGAGGAAAGTGTTTTCATCCGCCAGCAGGAGGAGGAGCACGAGGCTGCCCTGCTTGCCATGCTGGACGAAGAGCGCCTTCAGTATGTGGGCAGCATGGTGCTGGGCCTGAACGATGCCCTGGTGGAGCTGACCGGCTCTCTGGCAGGCTTTGCCTTTGCTCTGCAGAATACCCGGCTGATCGCCCTGTCCGGTCTGATCGTGGGCATTTCCGCAACCTTCTCCATGGCATCCTCGGAATTCCTGGCAGCCAGAAGCGAGGGACGCACCGATGCGCTGAAATCCTGCTCCTATACGGGCATTGCCTATCTTCTCACCGTCGTTGCCCTGATCGCGCCCTATCTGATCTTCCCCACCACCCAGTACATTCCGGCCCTGCTGTGTATGCTGGCAGTGGTGATCCTGATCATCGCGGGCTTTACCTACTATACCTCCGTTGCCCAGGATCAGCCCTTTAAGTCCCGTTTCCTGGAAATGGCGGTCATCAGCGTGGGTGTGGCTGTGGTATCCTTCATCGTGGGCATCCTGGCCAAGAAATTCCTGGGCGTGGATCTTTAATTCAAAATGTAACTTCCAGGGCGGGGGCTTGTCCCCCGCCCTCAGACTGTCAAAAAACGGAAAGAACCAAATGCGCAGGCACAGAAACTGCCCTACAGAGTAAAAAACCTGGAAAAGTAAAAAATTTTATATATTTTCCTTGTATCCCGGAAAAAGCTGCGCTATAATGTAAAATGTGAAAATAGTATGAAGGGAGCTTTCTTATGAAACCTCTGTGTAAAAAAAGCATCGCCCTGCTGCTGTCGCTTGGCCTGTGCATTTCCCTGCTGCCGGTCTCCGCGCTGGCGGCGGAGCGGAAAACAGCCGAGTGGGAGCTGAAGATCCTGGAGAAATCCGGCGACGAAATGGTGCAGGAGGAATCCGGCCCGCTGCAGAGCCTTCTGGATGTACTGGACGGATATCTGAACCCCGGTTTTCAGGTGACCTACTGCCTGGGCGCGGACATGGAGAACAAGGTCTATCAGACTGAGGATGTCCGCTCCGGTGAAGAGCTGTCCGTTCCGGAAAAACCCGTCCGGGAGGGCTACCGGTTCCTGGGCTGGTATCTGGATGAAGCATGCACCATTCCCTGGAATTTTGAAACCGATACCGTCACTGACGACATGACCCTTTACGCCCACTGGGGCAGCACCGACTCCCGGCAGCTGGATCTGAGCCGGGATACCTGGCACATTACCAACAGCCCCCAGTATTTTGACGGCAATTATTCCTACGGCGGAGACATCACGGTGGGCTATGAAATGACCATCCGGGATTTCCAGGCGCTGGTTCGGGGTATGACCACCGTGGAAAAGGTCAACTATCTGCAGGAGCAGAGGTACAGCTGGGGCGGCTCCTGCTTCGGTATGGCTTCCGCCGTGGTGCTGGCAAAGGCCGGCGCCATCGACATTGCCGATTTCCCGGAGGAAAACGGCACCCGCTACAATACCCTGGCAGAAGCAAACCTGATCCGCAATACCACCCCGGAAACCGTGGGCAATATCGAGAGCATGATCACCTATTATTTCTTCCGCCAGTATATCGGTCAGATCGGTGACATTGCCTTTGATTACGTCACCCCCAACTATGGCCCGGACTCCGAGAATCTGAAGGTCATTGTCAACAAAATGCGTACCTCCAACGCACCCACCCAGATCGGCATTCTGCTGATCGACTCCTATTACGGAATTGTCGGCGGTCACTCCGTGGTGGGCTACGATCTGGAGACCACCTCCTACGGCTATACCTTTAAGATCTATGACAATTCCTTCACCGGTGAGGATTACTACCCGGTGGATGTAACGGTGGACAACAGCGGCGAATATTCCGCGGAATGCCCGGAATGGGAATCGGACTGGGGATATGAGATCTTCTTCACCGATGCCCAGACCGTCCAGGAGCTGCAGCTGCATCCCATTCTGGTGGCCCCCGGTGTTGCCACCGGCGGAACCACGGATTATTACAGCGGCAGAACCGGCAGCTATTCCATGGTCACCAGCTACGGCGATTTTACCATCAGCAACGGCACCCAGTCTGCCAAGATCCGCAACGGCTGGGTGGTCAGCGGTGATCTGAAGGTATCCTGCCGGGGCAGAACCAATGTGATCGGCGCAGAGCCGGAGTATACCTTCCGTCTGCCTGTCCTGTCCGGCAAGCAGACCTATACCATCCGGCAGGAGACCCCCGGCAGAAATGACACCCGGGTGATCAGCTATCATCCCGAAACCGGCTTCTTCGCCAGCCAGCAGGCACAGCAGCCGGGCACCATCACCATCGGTGCCGACGGCAGCATCAACACCGCCTACCAGGCAGAAACGGAACAGACCCTCTGCACAGCCCTGAACGATTCCGGCACCTCCTGGTATGCCCTGGAGCTGGAGGGTATCAGCTCCGGCTTTGAGATGGTTCCCGACAAGGAGGAGACTGCCGTAAAGTCTCTGACGGAAGCTATGGTGCAGATCCGGGCGCTGTCCGATTTTAATGAGATCACCATGTCCGATGTGGAGCTGGGCAGAAAGGAACTGCTGGTTCAGGAGGGCGACAGCCGGGAGATCCTGCTGCAGCTGGAAGACTACATTCTGGATTCCGACAATTTCGGCTTCAGCGTGGCCTTTGAGCCCATGGGCGGCAGCAAGGTGGAGACCCTGACCAATGTGGAAGAGGGCAGCACCATCCAAAAGCCCGCCGATCCCATCCGGGAGGGCTATACCTTCCGGGGCTGGTATCTGGACGAAGGCTGCACCAAGGCCTGGAACTTCGGCAAGGACATCGTTACCGAAGATCTGATCCTCTATGCCGGCTGGGAGCAGATTCCTGCCCGCCAGGAAGTGACCGTACCCACCCAGCCGGAGCCGGAGGCCACCGAGCAGACCCGCCCCGCCCCGGAAACCCAGCCCGCTCCCACTGAGGAAGAAATTCCCTTCGAAATCGTGGTTCTGGAATAACCGTAACTGCATTGACCGCAGAAACAATTATTTCAATGTCATAAAAAACGTTGTAGGGCGGAGGCATGACCCCGCCCCAGACTGTAGAAAAAGCCTCGCAGAGTTTTCTGCGTGAGCAGAAAATAAAGTCCAAAACCGTTTTCGACCGCGGCGTGTACGTGGGCGAAAACACATATCAGGCTGCAAGTGTGCGAGTTGTG
>JAFQHF010000051.1 GCA_017398105.1 Oscillospiraceae bacterium
TTTGGCCGCGGCGTGTACGTGGACAAAAATACATCTCAGACTGCAAGTGTGCGAGTTGTGCGCCAGAGGCGCACAAGGAGTGCGCGCAGCAGGCTGCAAAAAGCTGGCGGAAAAGCCCGAAGGGCTTTTTCGACAAGCTGATCGCCCCCGGACAGTGGTCTGTCCGGGGGCGCTTTGTGCTTTTTGCGGTTTACTTCACAACATGCTTTACATAATCTGCCAGCAGATCAACGGTGCCGTCAACCCCCAGCTTTGTGGAATCCAGGCACAGGTGATAGTTGCCGATATTACCCCAATCCCGGTTCGTGTGATAGCTGTAATAGTTTGCCCGGGCCTTGTCGGTCTTCTGGATCAGTTCGATGTACGTCTCATAGTATTCTCTGGGATGGTTGGGATAAAGTCTGGAGATCCGGCTTTCACGTGCAATCAAAGGTGCCGTGATGAATACGGAAATCAGGCCCGGATCATCCCGCAGCACATAGTCCGCGCAGCGGCCGATGATGACACAGGGGCCAGCTTTTGCCAGTTCTCTGATCTTGGCTGCCTGCCAGTTGTAGACCTGGTCTCTGGTGATCATGGAACTGGTGTCTGTCTCAAACAGGAAGCCGGGATTGAACAGCCCTCTGCCCTGGGCCTGGAGACCGATATTCAGCAGGCGGTTGCCCTTCAGATCCTCATCCATTTTGTGCAGGCGTTCTGCCGTGACGCCCTGCTCTTCGGCAATGTGTGCCAGGATCTCCTTGTCATACAGGGGGATGCCCAGCTTTTCGGCAAGTTTGACGCCGATCTCGTGTCCGCCGGAGCCAAACTGTCTGCCAATGACAATCACATAATGCTTGCTCATGAAGCTCACTCCTTTCGTGTCATGATGCTGTCGGGTTGTTTACAATTCGGAAGGGGTAGATGGTTTTTGTCATTTTTATCATAGCACAAGTGCACAAATATTGCAATATTTTTCTCGTTTTTCTGTGAACTTTTAATAGTAAACTTTTTATTAACAATCCATTTACCCTTGTCTTTCTGCTTTCGGAATTGTATAATGATAAAAAATCTGTCATACCGGAGGAAATTTCATGAAAGAATGGCTGCGTGTTCTTCCCTTTCCGATCCTGATTTTCGCTGTGCTGACCTTTTTGGATTTTTATGCCGATCCGCAGAATATCAGCTGGCTATGGAACTTTGTCCAGGCTGCTGTTCTAGGCGCCATCGGCTGTGTGGGTCAGTTCCTGATCCATAAAAACATCCTTCAGGACAACGACGAGGATTCTGATCAGGATGGCTGCATCAGCTGCGGAAAACCGGAATAACCCATAAAAAACAGGCGGGGCCTTGCGGCCCCGCCTCAGACTGTCAAAAAAGGCTTCGCAGAATTTGCCACAAAGCGGCAAACCCATCTAAAACATTTTTGGCCGCGGCGCGTACGTGGACAAAAATACATCTCAGACTGCAAGTGTGCGAGTTGTGCGCCAGAGGCTACGGGGCCCCCATCAAGCAAATTGCGCTTGATGGGGAGAGGAGATGCTCAGATACAGGTGGAATTTTCTGCTTGCAGAAAATGCAACAGTGTATCTGATGCATCGACGAAGTGCGCGCAGCAGGCTGTAAAAAGCTGGCGGAAAAGCCCGAAGGGCTTTTTCGCCAAGCTGAGGCGGGGCCTTGCGGCCCCGCCTGCTGCTTATTCTTCTGTGGTTTCTTCCTGGGTCTGCTCCGGTGCGGGGAGCTTATTTTTGTCCGCGTTGACGTAGGCCATCAACTCGTCGCCGGTGATGGTCTCCTTCACCAACAGGAATTCACTGATCTCATCCAGCAGTGCCCGGTTTTCCGTCAGAATCCGCTTGGCATCGGCAAAGGCTTCACCCAGAATCCGCATGACCTCCTGGTCCACCTGGGCAGCCATTTCCTGGGAGCAGTCCATATAGGCCTGTCCGTCCAGATACTGATGCTGTACAGATGCCGTGGACATGAGGCCGAATTTCTCGCTCATGCCGTACTGGGTCACCATGGCCCGGGCCAGGGAGGTTGCCCGCTGAATATCATTGGAGGCACCGGTGGTCTGAACGCCGAACACAACTGTCTCCGCCGCCCGGCCGCCCACCAGAGTGCGCAGCTCGGTGCGCAGCTCGTCCGCCGTGGACAGGAACTTCTCCTCTTCCGGCATCTGCATGGTATAGCCCAGCGCGCCGGAGGTATGGGGGACGATGGTGATCTTGGACACAGGCTGGGCATTCTTCTCCAGAGCCGCCACCAGGGCGTGGCCCACTTCGTGGTAAGCCACCAGCCGCTTTTCCATATCCGTCAGCACGGTATTTTTCTTTTCCGTACCGGCAATGACGGTTTCAAAGGAAACCAGCAGGTCTTCCTGATTGACTGCCTTGCGGCCCTTGCGGACAGCCCGCAGCGCAGCTTCGTTTACCAGATTGGCAAGATCCGCACCCACTGCACCAGCGGTCGCCTGGGCGATCTTGCGCAGGTCTACGTCTTCCGAAAGCTTGATCTTCCGGGTGTGGACCTTCAGGGTATCCAGACGACCCTGAAGATTGGGGCGGTCCACAATGATCCGCCGGTCAAACCGGCCGGGACGCAGCAGGGCCTTGTCCAGGATCTCCGGACGGTTGGTGGCTGCCAGGCACACGATGCCCTTGGAGGGCTCAAAGCCGTCGATTTCGTTCAGCAGCTGGTTCAGGGTCTGCTCCTGCTCGGAATTGGAGCCGAACCGGTTGTCGCGGGAGCGGCCCACCGCATCGATCTCATCAATGAAGATGATACAGGGCGCCACCTTTGCCGCCTGCTGGAACAGGTCGCGGACACGGCTTGCGCCCATGCCCACGAACATCTCCACAAAGTCAGAGCCGGAGATGGAGAAGAAGGGCACATCCGCTTCACCGGCAACCGCCTTGGCAAGCAGGGTCTTGCCGGTGCCGGGAGAGCCCACCAGCAGCGCGCCCTTGGGCAGCTTTGCGCCGATGGCCGTGTACTTATGGGGGTTGTGAAGGAAATCAATGATCTCCTGCAGGGATTCCTTGGCCTCATCCTGACCGGCCACATCCCTGAAGGTCACGCCGGTCTGCTTTTCCATATAGACCTTGGCCTTGGATTTGCCGAAGCCGCCCATCATGCCGTCGCCGCCCATTCTGCGGGTCAGGGTGTTCATCAGCATGAACATGGCGCCGATCATAATGACATAGGAAAGGATCATCATGATCATGGAATTGTCCTCTACCAGAGGATAATTCACCTTTTCCACGCCCATGGCCTTCAGCTCCTCCGCCAGCTCCCACATATTGGTGCCGCTGGGGATGCCGATATAGCAGGCCTTCTGCCGGGAAGCTTCCTTGGCCGCCTCCTCCTTGGTCATGTAGAGGATGCGGTCATAGCGCATTTCCACTTCTGCCAGCTGGCCTTCCTCCATGGCGGTCATAAAATCCGCAATGGTCTTTTCCGTATACTGGCTCTTTTCCACGGTATTCATGACCCAGCTGAAAATCAGCACCAGTACCAGCGCGATCATCAGCGGTGTTACATAGCCTTTGGGCTTATCCCCCTCCGGTTTTTTGGGGGTATGATGGTCATTTTTGCGATTGGGTTCCATAATCCGCTCGCCTCCTTTTTGCATTAGCGCATTGTACCCATGATATCACATTTCTTTCCTGTAAGCAACGAAGGAAAGCCATGCATTGCGTAAATTTTCTGTGAATTGCCGGAAAAAACCATCGTTTTCACCGGTCATTTCAAAAATAAGAGTTGAGAAATTGCAAAAAAGCTGATATACTGCTAGTATCTATTGCTATGTGATGAACAGGAGTATGTCTATGAACGAAAAACGCCGTCCCCAGGGACGTGACAATGCACCGCGCCGGGCTGACCGATTTGCCGAGCGCACTGTGGTGGAAGAGGTGGAGGGTCAGCTGGAAGGCAGAAATGCCCTGCAGGAAGCCCTGAAGAGCGGCCGCACCATCGACAAGGTCTTCATTGCCGCCGGTGATACCGACCGTGGCCTGCAGCGTCTGGCTGCCCAGGCAAAGGAAGCCGGTGCCGTGGTGGTTCCCGTTGACCGCCGGAAGCTGGATGCCATGTCCACCACCCGTGCCCATCAGGGTATCATCGCCCTGGCTGCCGCCCATGTGTACTATACCATCGACGACATTCTGGAGGAAGCCGCCGCCCGTGGCGAAGCTCCGCTGATCGTCATCTGCGACGAGCTGTCCGATCCCCATAACCTGGGTGCCATCATGCGAAGCGCCGAATGCGCCGGTGCCCACGGTGTCATCATCCCCAAGCGCCGCAGCGTGGGTCTGACCGCCACCGTTGCCAAGGCTTCCGCCGGTGCCGTGGAATATATGAAGGTGGCCCGGGTTACCAACATCAACAACGCCATCTCCGAGCTGAAGGACAAGGGTGTCTGGATCTTCGGCACTGCCGCCGAAGGCTCCATCCCCATGTACAAGGCCGACCTGACCGGCCCTGCCGCCATCGTCATCGGCAACGAAGGCGACGGTATGAGTCAGCTGGTGCGCAAAAACTGCGATGTGATGGTTCACATCCCCATGAAGGGAAAGATCACCTCCCTGAACGCCTCCGCCGCCGCATCCATCCTGCTGTACGAGGCAGTCCGCCAGAGACTCGGTTAACCCAGCGCAACCCCAACCCATAGGAGGAACCCCATATGGACAACAAGAACGAAAACCAGGAATTTGATCTGGACGAGATCCTGAACGAATTCCATGACCTTTCCCCGGAGGAAACCGCCGATGTGGAGCCGGATGCGGAGCTGGCCGCGCTTCTGCAGATGCCCGAGCTGACCATCACCCCCGTGGTGGTCAAGGAACCGGAGCTGGAGGCGCTGCTGGAGGAAGACGCCGTTTCCCAGCCGGAACCGGAAGGCGATACCGCCGTTCTTCCCGGAGAGCACCTGCTGTCGGATACCCTGATGTTTACCCCCGTGGCCGATGAGGCACAGGCATCTGAGCCTGCCGCAGAAGACCCGGCCGTAACCCAGGATGATACCATCCATCTGGAAAATCTTTCCGACCTTCCCCAGCCGGCTGCCGGGGAAACGTCCCAGGCTGCAGAGCCTGCCTTTGATGTTCCGGAGGAATTCATTCCCGCTCCCATTATCTTTACCCCCCGCTCCCGGCTGAAGGAGCTGAAAAAGCAGCTGGTTGCCGGTCCCGAAAAGCGGTATTATGAGCTTTCCGAAACCGGAACCGGCCGGCTGCAGCTGGCATTGCTGGCAAATATCGTGATCGTCCTGCTCTGTGCAGCCGTTACCACCATGTTCGCCCTGGATATGGTACCGGAAAACCGGCTGCGGCTGGTGATCTTCAGCCAGGTGCTTGCCATGATGGTCTCCGCCCTGCTGGGCAGCCACCTGATGCTGGACAGCCTGGAGGAGCTGCTGAAGGGCCGTTTCACCATCAATACCCTGCTGACGCTGACCTTCGCCGCCTGTATGACGGACGGCGTATTCTGCCTGATGGAGCTGCGGGTTCCCTGCTGCGCCGCCTTCAGCCTGGAAATGACCATGGCACTGTGGGCACGGCTTCACCGCCGCAACACGGAAATGGCCCAGATGGACACCATGCGCAAGGCAGTCCGCCTCAACGGCATCAAGAAAGTCGAGCACTATTATGAAGGAAAAGACGGCCTGATCCGGGTGGACGGCCAGGTTTCCGACTTTATGGATACCTATAACAAGACCTCCTCTCCGGAGCTGGTGCAGTCCATTTTCGCCGCCCTGAGCCTGGTGGCCTGCATCGGCATTGCCGGCTTCACCGCTTACCTGCACGGCATTTCCATGGGCGTGCAGATCCTCTCCACCGCCCTTCTGGTGGCGGTTCCCGCCAGCTTCTTCGTGGCAACCACCCGGCCCATGGCCATTCTGGAGACCCGGCTGCATATGGTGGGCACCGTTCTGTGCGGCTGGGAGGGTGTCAAGGACCTGTGCGGCAAGGCCGCCTTCCCCCTGACGGACAGAGACCTGTTCCCCCAGGGCAGCACCAAGCTTAACGGCGTCAAGTTCTACGGCGACCGGGACCCCGATGAAGTGGTCTCCTACACCGCATCCCTGATCGGCGCAGCCGGCGGCGGTCTGGTTCCCGTATTCAATCAGCTGCTCAAGAGCCGGGGCGGCGTTGCCCACAAGGTGGAATCCTTCCGCAACTATGGTGACGGCGGCATCGGCGGCGAGGTCTGCGGCGAGCCCGTACTGCTGGGTACTCTGAATTTCCTGCAGGATATGGGCGTTGAGATCCCCGAAGGAACCATGGTCAATCAGGCAGTCTACGCCGCCATTGACGGCCAGCTGTCCGCAGTCTACGCCATTTCCTACGCCAAGATGCGCTCCGCCGCCGCAGGTCTTGTGACTCTGTGCGGCTACCGGAAGCTGACCCTGCTGAAAATGCCCGGCGACTTTATGCTCACGGAGGATTTCCTGCGCACCAAGTTCAATGTCCGCACCAAGCGCATCGTCTTCGTGCCCCGGGAAACCGCTGCGGAGCTGAATGCCTTCCAGGCTGATCCCAATGAGCCCGTTCTGGCCCTGACCACCCGCGAGGAGCTGGTCTCCTCCGCCTATGCCGTCAGCGGTGCCAAGGCCCTGCGGCTTTCCACCAAGCTGGGCGTCATGACCCATCTGGTAGGCGGTGTTCTGGGCATCGCCATCATGCTGGTGCTGGGATATCTGGGCAGTACCGAGCTGCTGACCCCCACCAACATCCTGCTCTATCAGCTGATCTGGGCCGTCCCGGGCCTTCTGATCACCGAGTGGACAAGAATCGTATAACAATCCCAAGTCCCCGAAGCCATCCGCTTCGGGGACTTTTTCCGTGGCATTGCTCCCGCAAATAACCGTTTATCGCACGATTAACAAATATCCATTGTAGGGGCGGATTTTTAATCCACCCTAACCCCGCTGATGCATGTACCGTGAAATTCTCCGTACATTTGTCGGTATCCGGAGGGCGGATTGGAAATCCGCCCCTACGATTGGTTGATTCCTATGCCGACAAACGATCATTTACACTTCCCCGCCTTCGGTTCTGCGTTCCGGGAGGATCTGCAGGGCGATCACTGTCAGGATGGGGGCCAGCAGCATTCCGCCGATGCCCCAGAGCTGAAAGCCTGCGTACATGGCCATCAGCGTTGCCAGAGGGTCCAGGCCCAGGTGTCTTCCCAGGAGCCTGGGCTCCAGGCAGGAGCGGATCAGCGTCACCGCCGCATACAGGGAAATCAGCCCGATGGCCCGGGCATTGTCCTGCTGCAGAAAGCAGAGCAGTCCCCAGGGCAGCAGCACCGTCCCGGTACCCAGCACCGGAAACGCGTCCACCAGACATACCGCCAGCGCCCAGCCAAGGGCATAGGGGATACGCAGCAGGATAAATCCCGCCAGCAGCAGAAGGAATGTAACCCCCATAAGCCTGCACTGGGCAGCCAGCCACCGGAAACATACACCGCGAATCCGCCGCAGGGTATCCAGCAGCGTCCGCAGCCGTTCCTTAGGTATCCGCCGCAGCAGCCACCGGCGCAGACGCGGCAGCTTGGCAGAGATCAGAAAGGCAGAGATCACGGCAGTCCCCAGACGCAGGGCGCTGTCGGGCACATGGCTCAGCAGATTTCCCGCCAGACCCAGCAGCCAGCCGGAAACACGCCCCAGCAGGGCTGTACCGTCGGAAAACAGTGCCGCCGCATTTTCCTGCAGCAGCGGGCGGATGCTTTGCGGTGCATAGGAAGACAGGGTAAGTATCCGGCTGCGCACCAGAGAGAAGCCGGAAAGAACCGCCTCCTCCACATCCGGAAGCACACCGCTCAGGCTTTTCAGCTGCCGGATCAGAAACGCACACAGGATCAGCACCGCCAGGGCCAGAAAGCAGAAGGTCATACTGACCCCGATCCCGACGCTGACCGGCCGGGGCAGCCGGAGTTTTTTGGTCAGAAATCCGGTCATGGGCTCCGCCGCCAGCGCAAGGGCCGCCCCGATCAGAAACGGGGAAAACAGCGGAAGCAAATATCTGGCAAAAAACCAGACCGCCAGAAGGAAGGTCAGGGCACTGGCAACCTTTTTAACTCCGGGCCGCAAAAGAAGACTCCTTTCGTAAAGACAAAGATAGTGCTTGCATTTTGAAAAATATGTGCTACAATACATAGCAGAAAAACAAATGTTGTTCTGTCGTATACAGATCAGATACGAGATAACGCAAAATAAAGGAGGCCAGATATGGCGACCAAACCCAAATACTATATCGTGGAAGCCTCGGCCCTGCCGGAGGTTTTCCTGAAGGTGGCAGAGGCCAAGCGGCTGCTGTCCACCGGCGAAGCATCCACCGTCAATGAAGCCACACGCATGACGGATATCAGCCGCAGCGCATTTTACAAGTACCGCGACGCAGTGCTGCCCTTCCAGAATATGATGACCGGACGGATCATCACATTCCAGCTGCTGCTGCATGACGAGGCCGGTCTGCTGTCCAGCCTGCTGGTGGTATTCGCAGAGGCAAAGGCCAATATCATCACCATCAACTCCATCGTCCCCACCAACGGCACCGCCGTGGTGACCATCTCCGCCGAGACCATGGATCTGACCATCTCCATTGAGGAGCTGCTGCACCAGCTTGCTTCCTTCCGTGGTGTTGTGAAGGCCGAGATCCTGGCAGGCTGAGCCGGGATCATCAGAATACCAAACCTGCCGCCCCCTGCCGGGCGGCAGGTTTTTTGCTGCAGACAAACGATCATTGTGGTCATCACCATAAATAAGCACGGTATCCATTTGAACATGCCACGGTAGGACGGGCTGCCCTCAGCCCGCCGCAGAACGGCAGTTTGTTCCGATACGGCAGCTTGAGGGCAAGCCGCCCTACAGGAAATACTTTTTCTTTTCCCATTATGATACTTGCGTTGCAAAAGGGTGAACCGCAACAATCATCTTCCCACCCCATTCGGCACCCTTCCCCCCTTCCTGACATAGGATGGGCCGGGAGGGATGCTGTATGCTTTATGTGCAGAAGTACGGCGGGACATCGCTGCAGGATACCGGGCGCATTCAAAACGCGGCCCGGCGGGCAGTGGAACTGGTTCAGCAGGGTCACAAAGTGGTGATCGTGGTTTCCGCCCAGGGCGATACCACAGATGCACTGATCGAAAAGGCAGCAAAAATCAACAAGCGGCGGGCTGCCCGGGAGATGGATGCCTACCTGGCCGCCGGAGAACAGCTGTCGGCCGGACTGATGGCCATGGCCATCGGCGCGCTGGGATGCAGTGCGGTAAGCCTGACCGGCTGGCAGGCCGGAATCCGGACAGACGGGGTACATGGCAATGCGCAGATCACGGAAGTAATCCCCCACCGGATTCTCCGGGAGCTGGATGCCGGAAAAATCGTGGTGGTGGCAGGCTTCCAGGGTGTTGATCCGGAGGGCGACATCACCACCCTGGGCAGAGGCGGCTCCGACACCACGGCCGTGGCCCTGGCAGCCTGGCTGAAGGCAGACAGATGCCAGATCTATACGGATGTGGACGGCATTTATGACCGGGACCCCCGTCTCTTTCCGGATGCAGTCCGTTTTGACAGGATCAGCTACGACAAAATGATGGCCCTGATTGAAAACGGTGCCCAGGTGCTCCATGACCGCAGCGTGGAATTCGCCCGGAGGTACGCCATCACCGTAGAAGTTCTGTCCGCCTTCACCGCAGCCCCCGGCACCCTGGTTGGGGATTTGGAATCATCCTACCCATTTGGAGCATAGGATATTCCTTTGGCGGATAAATTATCGCTTGTCGGCGTGGGCCGACGGCCAATGCGTGTTCGGTGCATCACTTGTCGTTACTTCCCTGACATGAATTGTGGTATGATTGCCCCCGGCAATCATCTGTATTACAGATTCGCTGCGCGGAGCACCACGCTCGGTATCGTTACTTCAGTAAATGATCGCGTTGTGTACAATGGAACTGTAGGGCGGGGTCATGACCCCGCCCTACAGATAGCAAGATGCTAAACGATCATTTATTGGCAATATCACCAACGGCATCTCGGCGTATCACGTTTCACAAAAAATTTTTTCACTTTTCGGTGAAAGTGCGCTATAGCAATTCTGTAGGGAATCTGTCATAATTACTTTGTATCGTTTCCATCCGGGAACGTCTGAATTATGGAGGAAGAATTATGGCAAAAAAAGCAAGTGAGCATTTTAAGCTCTATCAGAATCCCAACGGCCCCGATATTACTACCGTTGCCCGTCCCATTATTGAAGCTGACGGTCTGTATTTTAAGGACATCGACGGCTCCGGCGTTGTCTCCGAAGTCAACGACTGGCGTCTGCCCTCCGCCCAGCGTGCCGCTGCTTATGTCAAGCAGATGACCGTGGACGAGAAGATTGGCCAGCTGTTCATCTCCGACTGGCGCATGGGCCCCAAGTACCCCTCCGCCAGACTGCAGGGCCATGTGGCTGTGGCCGATGAATCCGGCTGCGTGGACGAGGCTGAGGTCAATCAGAAGACCATCTTCGGCGAGCAGCACCTGCCCGGCACCACCACACTGATCAAGGATTGGTTTGCACGCCATACCATCCTGCGCGAGAATGCACAGCCCGATGACCTGGCAGACTACCTGAACCAGCTGCAGGCCATTGCCGAGGAGTGCGAGCGTTTTGTTCCCGTTCAGGCTGCCTCCAACTCCCGTAACGAGAACGGTGAGATCGTCTTCGGCATGAACGATGCCGGCGGCGTGTTCCCCACCTGGCCCGGCACCCTGGGTATCGCAGCCGCCGTCAAGGGCAGCGGCATTGAAGTGGCCGACAAGTGGGCCGAGGCTACCCGTCAGAGCTGGGAAGCCTGCAACCTGCGCAAGGGCTATATGTACATGGTGGACTGCATGAGTGATCCCCGCTGGCAGCGTTCCTACGGCACCTTCGGTGAAGATCCCGCAGTGATCTGTGAGATTGCTGAGCACATCATCCCCAGAATCCAGGGCTCCGAGAACGGCGTTACCAAGGACGGCGTTGCTGTCACCACCAAGCACTTCCCCGGCGGCGGCCCCCGCGAAAACGGCTTCGACCCCCACTACGCAGCAGGCCAGTGGAACGTCTATGCAACTCCCGGCTCCCTGCAGAAGTATCACATGCCCGGCTTCAAGAGCGCTGTTGCCAAGAATACTTCCTCCATCATGCCCTACTACTCCAAGCCCGCCGCTGCCAAGTCCGCTGTCCAGCAGGACTGTGAGGGCAACGACGTTCGCTTCGATCCCTACGGCTTTGCCTACAACCGGGTCTTCATCCACGACATTCTGCGCGGTCAGATGGGCTTCAAGGGCTATATCAACTCCGACACCGGCATCGTCCACAACATGAAGTGGGGCGTTGAGATGCTGGACGAGCCCGAGCGCATCGGCTTCGCCGTGAACAATTCCGGCGTGGACGTGATCTCCGGCCTGTACGACAATGCCTTCGGCCGTGAGGCTTACGACCGTGCCACCAACGGCTACTACGAGACTCACGAGCTGCCCGAGGGCATCACCCCCGAGATGGTCACCCTGAATGATGAAGCCATCGACCGTGCCGTGACCCGCACCCTGACCGAAATGTTCGAGCTGGGCATGTTCGAGAACACCTACCGGGATGCCAAGAAGGCAAAGGAGATCGTCTCCGGTTCCCAGTACTGGGCTGACGCCGAGCTGGCACACCGTCAGTCCGTTGTTCTGCTGAAGAACGACGGCACCCTGCCCCTGAAGGCTGAGGGCAAGAAAGTCTATGTGGAAGCTTTCAAGAAGGACGCCAAGCAGGGTGAGCTGGCTACCGCCGCTCTGAGAGAAATGGTTGCCCAGGATGCCGTCCTGGTGGACGACTACAACGAGGCTGACATCGCCATCCTGTTCGTCAATCCCTCCTCCGGTGACTACTTCACCGCCACCGCAGGCTACCTGGAACTGGATATCTGCGAGGGCAAGGTCGTTCCCAACGTGGACGATAACTGCCGTCCCATGAAGGAGACCCACCTGGAGACCACCCTGACCGGCACCCACAAGATCGCCCAGATCGCCGCTACTGTCCACGCCAAGGGCGGCAAGGTCATCTCCAACATCAACTTCCCCCTGGCATGGCTGGTTGGCAACGTGGAGCGCAATGTGGATGCACTGCTGGCAGGTTTTGAGACCTACCCCGCCGCCACTCTGGACGTGATCTTCGGCCGCTACAATCCCACCGGCAAGCTGCCCATCACCCTGCCCAAGGGCGATGAAGTCCTGGCCGTCAACGAGAACGGTGTCTGCGTCTCCCCCAACGACGTTCCCGGCTACGACAAGGATCAGTACATGCCTGACGAGCTGAAGGACGAGAACGGCAAGGCTTACGCTTACCGTGATGCTGCCGGCAACTACTACGAACTGAACTTCGGTCTGAGCTACTGATGGCAATTACCATGTATCATCCGGAATGGGGCGCTGAGCGCCCCATTCGTGGCATTTTATTCGATATGGACGGTCTGGTGCTGGATTCGGAGATTCTTTATACCCGGTTCTGGCGGGAAGCTGCCCATTCCCTGGGCTATCCCATGACGGTGGAGCAGTCTCTTGGTATGCGCAGCCTGGGAAAAAAGCTGGGGCAGCCCTATCTGGAACGCTGCTTCGGCCCCGGCGTGGACTATACCGCGATGCGCAGCAGGCGAATCGAGCTGATGGAAGCCTATGTGGAAAAGCACGGCATCGCACCAAAGCCCGGAATTCAGGAACTGCTGGATCACCTGGAAGAAAAGGGCATTGCCGCCGCCATCACCAGCTCCTCCCCCATGGAGTCCATTCAAAAGCACCTGTCGGCGGTAAATCTGCTGCACCGGTTCCAAAAGCTCTGCAGCGGCCACCAGATTCCCAACGGAAAGCCCGCACCGGATATCTATCTGTACGGAGCCGCCCAGCTGGGTCTGGAGCCGGGAGAATGCCTGGCCCTGGAGGATTCTCCCACGGGTATTTTGTCGGCATACCGGGCCGGCTGCCTGCCGGTGATGATCCCCGACCTGGATCAGCCCTCAGAAGAAACCCGGGCACTGCTGTATGCCAAAGCGGATTCTCTGGCAGATATTGTCACGCTGCTGCGGTAACGGATCGTTTCCCGTTCTAAAAAGCAAACCATATTCCGTAGGGGCGGATTTTCAATCCGCCCTGATCTACCGGTAAAATACCGGATAAAAAGACTGCACAGAGGAAGATTTTGCACATAGCATGCTGCACAGTTGCCGCAATGCTGCGGGCGGATTGAAAATCCGCCCCTACGATGTTTTTCCTGTTTCGTAAAATATACAATCATTTGCCGCAACAGCGAACCAAGCGGATCTGGGCAGTAACGGCAAGCAGTAAACCGAGCACGCATTGTCTGCGGCGCCACACCGCTAAACGACCCTTTACCCGAAAAACGGACACACCGGTGTCCGTTTTTTGTGTTGGAACGGCTGATGACTGTTATAAAAGTTTTTCAAATTGTCCTTGCGTTTCTATTTGTTTTGCGGTAGCATATAAGTAATATACTTGCACCACTTTCAGGAAAGGATGTGTCCCACAGGTATGATCAATGTCGACATTTCCAATATTTGGGGTCAGCTGTCCCTGGCAGACCTGCTGGCTATGGAGCAGGAGGTCGCCGATGCCCATGCCGCCCTGGCAGACGGCACCGGGGAAGGAAGCGAATTCCGGGACTGGCTGGATCTGCCTGTCCGGGAGCCCACCAAGGAGATCACCCGTATTCTCAAAGCGGCAAAAAAGATCCGCAGCGATTCCGATGTGTGCGTTGTTGTCGGCATCGGCGGAAGCTATCTGGGTCCCCGGGCCGCCATTGAGCTGCTGCAGGGCCCCAACCGGAACATCGGAAAGGAAAAGGGCGATCCCCAGATTTTCTTCGCAGGCAACGGACTGAGCACCCGGCACTGGAATGAGCTGATGGGGCTGCTGGCCGACAAGGATTTTTCTCTGATCGTCATTTCCAAATCCGGCACCACCACGGAGCCTGCCATCGCCTTCCGGGGGCTGCGCTGGATGCTGGAGCGCAAATACGGCACGGACAAGGCCAGCAAACGGATCTACGCCATCACCGATCCTGCCAAGGGTGCCCTGCGGCAGATGGCAGTGGAGGGCGGCTGGGAGGCCTTCTATATCCCCGGCGGTGCCGGCGGACGGTTCTCCGTACTGTCCCCCGTGGGACTGCTGCCCATGGCAGTGGCGGGCATTGATATTATGGAGTTGCTGAACGGTGCCGCGGATGCAAAGGAAAGCTACGATGTCCGTTCCTTTGAAAATCCCGTTTGGCTGTATGCGGCGGTGCGGAATCTGCTGTACCGCAGCGGCAAGGCCATTGAAATCTTCGAATCCTTTGAACCGGGCTTTAAACTGTTTGGCTCCTGGTGGCAGCAGCTGTTCGGGGAATCCGAGGGCAAGGACGGAAAGGGCATCTTCCCCGCAACTGCCGAGCTGACCGCCGACCTGCATTCTCTGGGGCAGCTGATCCAGCAGGGAGAGCGCAATCTGTTCGAAACCATGGTTCGCTTTGACGCCCCGGAAAGCAAATACACCATCGGCAGCGACTGGAAGAATCTGGACGGACTGAATTATCTGGAGGGCAAGACCCTGGACTTTGTGGACGAAAGGGCCTTCCTGGGCACCGTATCCGCCCATGTGGACGGCGGTGTTCCCGTCATTACCATGGACTGCGGAGAGCTGAATGACCGGAAGGTGGGCGAATTATTCTACTTCCTGGAGCTGTGCTGCGGTGTTTCCGCCTATATTCTGGGCGTCAATCCCTTCAATCAGCCGGGCGTAGAGCTGTACAAGCGCAATATGTTCCAGCTGCTGGGCAAGCCCGGCTACGAGGCGTAAGGAAAATCTCCTGTAAATTTCACAAAATAGTAGTTGCAAATTTATGGGATTGCTGATAGAATTACCATACAGCAAAAATCGCTGCAAGCAAAGGAGGACATTCCGATGATTCATGTTATTATGGGCCTGAAGGGCTCCGGCAAGACCAAGAAGCTGATCGATGCGATCCACGCAGCAGTGGCAGAAGCCCACGGCGACGTTGTCTGCATTGAGTACGGCAGAAAACTGACTTATGATGTTACCTATAAGGTTCGTCTGGTTGACTCCAAGGAGTATGGCATCAGCTCTCCCGAGATGCTGAAGGGTTTCCTGAGCGGCCTGCATGCCGGCAACTTTGATATTACCAACGTCTTTATCGACAATCTGTACAAGACCATCGGCAACGACAAGGCAGCCGGTGAGGAGTTTATCGCATGGTGCGCCAAGTTCGCTGCTGACAACAGCATGGAGATCACCATCACCATCTCCGAAGACCCCGCTGAAGCCAGCGAGGCCATGAAGCAGTATCTGTAATCGTACATCCAAAACGCCGCAGTCACAGTGACTGCGGCGTTTTTCTGTGGGGCGATATACTTGTAAATTATCGTTTAGCGCACCATTATCTGTAGGGCGGGGTCATGACCCCGCCGAGCAGGTTGCGAAACTGCCCAGGTAAAAAACGGCGCAAAATGTAATAAATACAATCATACCATCCACGGCAATGATCGATGCCGGTTCGGCGGGGACATGTCCCCGCCCTACAATGGCGTATGGTATCTGTTAGCTAAACGATCATTTAGTACTTCAGAATCTTTTACCTCACGGTCTTCGGCATTTTTTGACCTGTTCAAAGAATTTCTTACCGCTTCCTATTGACAACCGGCAGCGGCAGGAGTATACTGAAACTAACATTTGAATGTTTGCTCATATGTTGAAACAAAGACTGGAGGAAAACCTATGGTCAAAAAGGTCTACATCATCGAAAACCTGGACTGCGCCAACTGTGCGGCAAAGATCGAAAGCAAATTCAATGCCCACGAAAAGGTGCACGAAGCTACCATTACCTTTTCCACAAAGCAGCTGCGGCTGACGGCCGAAGACCCGGATGCCCTGATCCCCGAACTGACGAAGCTCGCCCGGACGGTAGAATCCGAAGTGGAGATCTATCCCAGAGACAGCGCCCGTCCTCACCGGGAGCACTGCAGCCATTCCCACCATCACCATGAACATGACCATGAATGCGGTTGCGGGCACGATCATCATGACCATGACCACGAATGCGGTTGCGGGCACGATCATCATGACCATGACCACGAATGCAAGTGCGGGCATGACCATCATCATGACCATGACCACGAGTGCAAGTGCGGGCATGATCATCATCACGACCATGACTACGAGTGCGGATGCGGGCACGATCATCACGATCATGACCACGAATGCGGATGCGGACACGATCATCATGACCATGACCACGAATGCAAGTGCGGTCATGATCATCACGATCATGACCACGAGTGCGGATGCGGGCACGATCATCATGACCATGACCACGAGTGCGGATGCGGGCATGATCATCACGATCACGACGAACATACACATGAGCATCATCATGCGCACGCCAATGGCGAGAAAGCGCAGCTGATCCTGGGCATTGCGGCCTTCGTGGCTGCCCTTCTGGTTCAGACCATCGGCTTGAATCTGGGTGCCATGATCGGCTTTGTGGTTTCCTACATCATTCTGGGCCGGGATGTGCTGAAAACAGCTGTGAAAAATATGACCAAAGGTCATGTCATGGACGAAAACTTCCTCATGTCCCTGGCGACCATCGGTGCCTTCCTGATCGGAGAATTCCCGGAGGCGGCAGGCGTTATGCTGTTCTACCGGGTTGGTGAATATTTTGAGCACCGGGCTGTGGAGCGCAGCCGCAGCCAGATCATGGAGGCGGTGGATCTGCGGCCTGAGGTAGTCCATCTGCTGGACGGAGATCAGATCCAGGAAATCCCTGCTGCTGATGCCATTGTGGGCGACCTGCTGCTGGTTCGCCCCGGCGACCGGATTCCGCTGGACGGCACCGTGGTCAGCGGTGAAAGCCGGATCGACACAGCGCCCATTACCGGCGAGCCGGTGCCGGTCCGGGTGAAGACAGGCGACAGCGTCACCTCCGGCTGCGTCAACACCGTCGGGCAGCTGACCATCCGGGTGGAAAAGCCTCTGGAAGAGTCCATGGTCACCCGGATTCTGGACAGCGTAGAAAACGCCGCCGCCAGCAAGCCCAAAATCGACCGGTTCATCACCCGCTTTGCCCGGATCTATACCCCCGTTGTAGTGGGTATCGCCGCGGCCACGGCGATCCTGCCCTCCATTGCCACCGGAAACTGGAACTACTGGGTCTATACGGCACTGTCCTTCCTGGTCATGAGCTGTCCCTGCGCGCTGGTGCTCAGCGTGCCTCTGGCCTTCTTCGCCGGTATCGGCGCAGGCAGCAAGAAGGGCATCCTCTTTAAAGGCGGTCAGTCCATGGAAGCCATGGCAAAGGTCAAAGCCGTTGTCATGGACAAGACCGGCACCCTGACCCAGGGTGATTTCAAGGTGCAGACCGTCATCGGCGGTATGCCTCTGCTGCAGGTCTGCGCCAGCTGCGAGCAGCAGTCCACCCATCCCATCGCCGCCAGCATCGTTGCGGCCGCGAAAAAGGATAAGCGGATCGAACTGTTCCAGCCGGAAAAGCTGCTGGAGCTGCCCGGCAAGGGCATCCATGCGACCCTGCAGGGCAATGATGTGCTCTGCGGCAACGCAAAACTCCTGCGGGAGCGGGGCATCGTATTCCAGGAACTGCAGGAGCCGGGAACCATCGTCTATGTTGCCCTGAACGGACTGTATCAGGGCTGTCTGGTGATCGACGATACCCTGAAGCCCGGTGCGGAAGTTGCTGTGCGTCAGCTGCGGGACATGGGTATTGAGCCTGTCATGCTCACCGGCGATGGTGAGATCACCGCAAAGGCAGTGGCCGGCAAGGTGGGTATCAAGGAAATCCACGCAGGTCTGCTGCCCCAGCAGAAGCTGGAACACCTTCAGGCGATCCGGCAGGAGAAGGGCGCGGCCATGTTTGTAGGCGACGGCATCAACGATGCACCGGTTCTGGCCGGTGCGGACGTAGGCGCAGCCATGGGCAGCGGCGCGGATGCAGCCATTGAGGCCGCGGATGTGGTATTCATGACCTCCGATGTGGAGGCTGTGCCCCAGGCACTGAAGATCGCGGCGGAAACCAATAAGATCGCCTGGCAGAATGTGGTGTTTGCCCTGGCTGTGAAGCTGATCGTCATGATCCTGGGCCTGTTCGGCCATGCTTCCATGTGGCTGGCAGTCTTTGCCGATTCCGGCGTGGCCATGCTGTGCGTGCTCAATTCCATCCGGATGCTGTATAAGAAATAATGGTTCAAAGGAGGGGCAGTGCCCCTCCTTTGCTTGTCGAAAAACCCCTTCGGGCTTTTCCGCCAGTTTTTTTGCAGTCTGCTGCGCGCATAATTTGTTCGCCTATGGCGAACAAATTCCACACTTGCAGCCTGAGAAGTATTTTCTGCCAGGTACACGCCCCGGCAGAAAA
>JAFQHF010000052.1 GCA_017398105.1 Oscillospiraceae bacterium
CATCAATATCTGTAGGGCGGGGTCACGACCCCGCCGACCCGCTATCGAGGATTGCCGCGGATGGTATGATTGCATTTGTTACATTTTGCACCGTTTTTTGCCTAGGCAGTTTCGCAACCTGCTCGGCGGGGTCATGACCCCGCCCTACATAAGGCAATACAACAAACGATAATTAACAGCAGTAACGAACCGAGCGGGTTTGGGCAGTTACGATTCCTGCCGCACCGAGCACGCATTGTCGGCGGCGACACGCCGACAAACGATAATTTATCCATCCATACTTTCGTTTGATTGCGCCGGAAATGTGGCATTATGTAAGCAGGCGAGACGTTCCTTTCTCTCCTGCTGTTCGCATCACACCGCTGCGCTTTTCGGCGATACACTTGACATACGCAGAATGCAGGGGCTGCAATCGTCGTCACGTTTGGTTCCTGCTTCTTTGCTGTCCGAAGGTAGTATGCCCAGGCAGCAGCGGATTATCCGGAGGTAAACATTGGAAGCTTTGGTAACACTTGGAATCCCGGCTTTTTTGACTGCGGCACTGGTGCGGGCACTGCTGCTGCCGCTTCACCGTGCTGCGCGCCTGGCGCTGCATTCCTGCTGCGGCTTTGCCTGCCTTTGGCTGCTGAATGCCGCTTCCGGCATCACCGGTATTCTTTTTCCCGTCAATGCCGTTACAGTCCTCATTGCCGGAACCCTGGGACTGCCGGGAATCGGACTGATGGCCCTGCTGGCAGTTATGGGCTGAACGGAAAAGCCCCGGCGGCTGTGACCAGACACCGGGGCTTCCCGCGAAAGGGTTTGGAAAGAAGAGAGGTAGAAAAGAGGATCTACGGAGTTTGAAAGAGCTGCGGCTCACGGCTTCCGCAACGCTTTCTGGTATTAGAATACGTTTCGGTTTTGAACATCGCATAACGTAATCGTAAACAAAAATCGACAATTTTATGAACAGATGATCCGGGCTGTAAATTATCGTTTAACGCACAACGAATTGTAGGGCGGGGTCATGACCCCGCCCTACAGTTAATGCAGTGCTAAACGATCATTTACCGGCAAAGAACAGGGAACAGCCGCAGCCGTTCCCTGGTGGTTAAAATTTTCGCATGATTTCCTTTGCGCCCCGCTCCATCACAGGCTCCGCCTGATCACCCAGGGCTTCCCGGAACAGCGCAAATTCCGTCAGGCTCCCATGGGGTACCGCCCAGGCTCCCGCATCGGTTCCCGGAGCCAGCAGGCCGCCCATCCCGGCAAATGCCGATACATTCTCCATGGCGCTGTCCAGGATCGCCCGGACGGCGCTTTCTTCAAACCGGCCCCTGCCCCGGAGATTTCCCACGGTAGACAAAGTCGGCACCCAGATCGTGCCCATTTCCTTCATGGCATGCAGGGCATCCTGATCAAGATACGCCCCATGCTCCACGGAATCCACCCCGGCTGCCGCTGCCGCCTCCACCGTCCGGGCTCCGTTGGCGTGCGCCATAACGGAAAAGCCCTCCTCATGGGCAATGTGCACCAGCTCCCGGATATCCGACGGGGGATACCCCTGATCTGTCAGCACCCCAAACCGGTCAAAATCCATCAGCCCGGAGATCATGATCTTGATGAAATCCGCACCCTCCCGGCGCTGCTGCACCACCAGATCCGCATATTCCCGGAAGGAATCATAGGTCTTTCCGATAAAGGCCCCATAATGTCCTGCCCTGCACAGCGGTGCCAGAGGTGTCCGGTAGGTGATCCCAAATTCTCCGGCCAGTTCCCGGGCGCGCTTTCCCACACCCCAGCGGTCGCCGCCGTCCCTGAGGTATGCAAAGCCCAGATCCCGGTAGGTCTCCAGCTGCTTTCTGATCCAGTTTTGTTCCAGACCCTCACTGTGCCGCCGGATGGCCGATCTCCACTCCACCCCGTCCAGCACCATATGCATATGGCAATCGTAACGCAAGCAAACACTTCCTTTCCTTATAAATTTAAAGTATACCAGACAAAATTCCCCTGTCAACCCGCGGTTGACAGACTGTAAGCCGCCGGATGGTTGCCTGCTTCCCCATTTTCCGCTATACTAAGGGTCAGAATATACCAAGGAGGGAATCCCTATGACCAACCAGACCATCGGGCAGCGCATTGCTGAAGAACGAAAAAAGCTGGGCATCTCCCAGGTCGGGCTTGCCACCCGGCTGGATGTTTCCCGCCAGGCCATTTCCAAATGGGAATCCGATGCCGCCATCCCGGAGATCGATAAGCTGATCTCCTTAAGCCGTCTGTTCGGCGTCAGCATCGGCTGGCTGCTGGGCGTGGAGGAATCGGAAGACCTTCCGGATACGCTTTCCGATTCCCAGCTGCGGATGGTGGAAGAACTGGTAAAGAAGTACCAGCAGCCCCCGGCGCCCAAGCTGACTGCCTTCCACTACATGTTCGCCATAGCCGCATCCTTGCTGATCTTCCTGTTTTTCTACAGTCAGACCTCCCGGATCGAAAACTATCTGCAGTCCACCGCCCAGGACCTGGGCAACCTTTCTGCCCGTGTCTATGAGCTGGAAGAACAGCTGAAGGGTCAGTCGCCGTCCGGCACCCTGCTTGCCAGCTACGCATTCGATGTGGAGCCCATCTCGAGCTCCGGCGAAGAACCGCCCAGGGCAGGCATCCATTTTTCCGCCATACCCACCACTTGGAACAGCGGCGATACCGGTTATCTGGTTCTGCACCACAGCACAGCGGAATCCTTCCGCATCCTGTGCTCCTGGGACGGTGCCCGCCTGAGTGCGGATCTGGAAACAGAGCCGGTCAACGGCTATGAGCTTTGCTTCCTTACGGAACACGAAAACGGCACCCAGGAGCAGCAGCTGCTGGAGGATGAAACTATCCGGTTTCTGCAAAATAACTTTACTGTGTTCTTTTCCATCACCCACGGAAAATCAGCTTACAGCAGGGAAGTTCTGACCCTTACCGACTTTGAGGTATCCTTCCAGTATCCTCCGATCTACGAAATCCTGTATCCCCACCAGCCCATCCCGGGCCCTGCACTGACCGGCTGTGATTTTATTCTGTACCGAAAGAGCAAAGGCTCCGCTGCTCTGGAGGAATTCACCTGCAGCATTCTGGATAATGTCCAGTCCACGCCCTACGGCGAATTCTCCATGAAAGACCATCCTATCTGCTTCCAGGGCGTTCCTCTGGAGAATACCGAATCCCTGCAATTGTGGTTCAGCGTCAAATTTGCCGACGGCGTCACCGAGAAGGCCCTTGTCACCGTTCTGGAACCCGACGGAACCGGCGGCTTCACCAACAACTATGATTCCTGAATTTATTGTAAACACAGTTGCAAAACCTTCTTTTTTACGCTATAATGAATCAACATTAAAATGCTAAATTATCGTTTGTCCTACAATTAACGCATGCTACTGTAGGGCGGGGTCATGACCCCGCCGAGCAGGCTGCGAAACTGCCCAGGCAAAAAACGGTGCAAAATGTAACAAATGCAATCATACCATCCGCGGCAATCCTCGATAGCGGGTCGGCGGGGTCATGACCCCGCC
>JAFQHF010000118.1 GCA_017398105.1 Oscillospiraceae bacterium
GCGGCAGAAGCCTACCGGAGTCTGACCAAGGAGGTAATGGACATTGGCGAAAAACAGCGCAGCAGGTCTGCTAACATCACTAGATGATCTGTTTTCAACCCAAGAGGAACGGGAAGTTGCTGCACAACCGAGGGTTGAGGATATTCCCATTGACCTTATCGACGATTTCCCCAACCATCCATTCAAAATCCGTATGGATGGTGCCATGGTGCGCCTTGTGGAGAGTGTAGGCCAGTATGGTGTTCTGGAACCCTGTCTGATTCGGCCTAAATCGGACGGCAGATATGAAATGGTAGCAGGCCACAGGCGAAAGGAAGCCTGCATCATGGCTGACCGTCCCTTCATTCGCTGTATTGTGCAGGAAATGACAGACGATCAGGCGGTTATCATCATGGTGGACTCCAATCTTCACCGTGAAGAAATCCTGCCTTCAGAAAAGGCATTTGCCTATAAGATGAAGCTGGATGCCATGAAACGGCAAGGTCTACGGACTGATTTAACTTCATCGCCAGTGGCGACAAAGTTTGATGCTGCCACAGAGCTAGGTAAAGAATACGGAGAAAGCAGAGATCAAGTGTTCCGTTATATCCGTCTGACCTATCTTATTCCGGAAATTCTGGAAATGGTGGACAACTCCGTTCTGAAAGAAAAAGACAAGCTGCAAATTGCCCTGCGGCCTGCTGTGGAGCTGTCCTATTTGACAGAACAGGAACAGTACGACCTACACGAAACCATGATGACAGAAGATCGTACACCCTCCCATGCACAAGCTATCAAAATGCGAAAGTTCTCACAGGAGGGCAGGCTGAACATGGATGTTATCTTCTCCATCATGCAGGAAGAAAAACCAAATCAAAAAGATCAATTCAAAATTCCCAGAGATCGTATCAGCAAGTATTTTGCGCCGGGGACGCCTGCACAGAAAATTGAAGATACGATTGTGAAAGCATTGGAACTGTATCAAAAACGGCAGCGCAGTATGCAACGGTAACAGCTTACTTTCAAGGGGGTAGTCTGTCTTTTTTCGGATAGCTGAAACTGGGAAAATCTGCGGTTCCCCCTCTCCACACCTCACCCCCTCCAAACTAGCTGTACATTCCGAAAAGAAGATATGGTACTGGTGCGAAAAAATCTTTTAACACCCTGCGGCCCCTGCTGAACTACGGCAGGGGCTATTTTTTATGAAAGGAAAGACTATGGCATCAAAAATCAAACGATATTTGGCGGCACTGCTTATGCTGGTATTGGTTTTAGGGATGCTGCCATGTGTAAATGCTTCGGCAGCCACTACACAGACAGGAATACTGCTATTTGACTACAGCGACAATGGTGACTACACCAGTCGCCTGAATTCACAGATTGCTGTTACCTATAAACCGAATGGCACAGGAAGCACAAAAACAGCATATATCAAGAATCTGGGCTGGCATTTTGCCAGATATGGAAATGTTCCCTATGCAGATGATCCGCTGTATTGTATTGAACCTTATCGCAGTTATGCGGCCAGCACCTCCGGAAACTCAGTTGACCGGGGCATTACAGTAAGCGGAAGCGGCAGCACCACCGGAGCCAATGCATGGTATTCGTTACCGGAAAACCGCAGAGAAGCGATTGGCCTAATTCTGCTGTACAGCGATCAGATCTGGGATGACTCCATCAGTGTTACAACGACAACCAGGGATAATAACCCAAATGTTCCGCTTCGTGTTGCGACCCAGTTTCTAATCTATGAGATCGTTTGCGGTTTAAGAGATCCCGATACTTTTGCCCTCAATGCTACCAATGAGAGCGGAACTGACGGAGATATTTTCTATAATGCAGGTGCAGCAGCTATTTCTGACTTTGCACCAAATTACAATCAGTTAGTTGCCAATATTCAGGCGGCAATGAAGAGACCCAGTTTTACGGGGAGTTCCAGCAGCAACGTACCAACCATTACTCTGACAGGGGATGAAACCTCTGTGACAGACAGTAATGGTGTTCTTTCCAACTGGAGCTTTACAGACGGAAATGGCGCAGAGTTCTACAAGAGTGGTAATACTCTCTATATTACCCAGATCGGGACCATCTCTGAATCCACTGTATTCAAAGCTACCCGCTCTCTGCCATCTGCTTATAATTCCTCGTTCAATTTATGGTATATGTCAGGTTCCAGTTATCAGACGACCATTTCCTTGGCATCTGCATCCACGGGAACTGCCTATGCCTATTTCAAACTGGACCCACCGGATTTGGGCAGTCTGGATTTAACGAAAGCAACGGAAGATGGCGAGAACCTGTCAGGATGGCAGTTCGGTATTTACAGCAACAGCACTTGCACATCGCTGGTGTCCGGTCCCCATACCACCAATTCAAGCGGCAAAATTTCTGTCAGCGGGCTGACTGCCGGAACTTACTATGTGAAAGAATTGGGGCATACCGACAGCAGCATCGATGCGTTGTATTATTGTTCCGGTACAAATCCCCAGAAAGTCACCATTTCCGCAGGTGGCACGGCAGCGGTCAGCTTTACGAACAAGCTGAATATCGGAAATCTGAGTCTTACCAAAACGACGGAGGATAATAAGAATCTTTCCGGTTGGCAGTTTGGTATTTATAGCAACAGTGCTTGTACAACCATGGTTTCCGGACCGCACACTACGGATTCCACCGGCAATATTTCCGTCACCGGATTGTTTCCCGGAACTTACTATGTCAAGGAAAACGGTCATACGGACAGCAACATCGCTGCCCTGTATACCTGTGCCAGCACCAATCCGCAGGAGGTCACGATTTCTGTTGGCAAGACGGCAACAGTCAGCTTCCACAATGTTCTGAATACAGGCAGCGTGAAGCTGGTGAAGGAAACCAACACCGGAGAAAATCTGGCAGGCTGGCAAATCGGTCTATACTTCGACTCAGACTGTACCCAGCCTATTGATGGTTCCCCCTTCGTCACCGGAGCAGACGGCACCATCACTATCAGCGATCTGAAACCCGGCACCCTGTACGCAAAGGAGATTCCTACGGATGATCCTTACTGGGAGTTTGATACCGAGGTTAAGAAAGTGTCCATCGCTGTCAACCAGACCGCTACTGTAACCTTCACCAACACCCACTACGGACGCATTGCGTTCCGGAAAACCACCAACACAGGCAACCATCTAGGCGGCTGGACGTTCCGTGTCCAGGACAGCAACTATGATGTGGTCGGTGAATACACCACTGACGAAAGTGGTTACGCCTGCACCGAGAATCTTCCTGTGGGCCGATATACCGTTATCGAGCTGCAAACCGACGACCTTTATTGGAACTTTGAACTGGGCTTCCATGATGTGACCGTTGTCGCCGGTGAGGATACTGTGGATGAATGGCTGAATCGGGAACAGGGTTTGGGCTGGTTCTACAAGCAGACAAATACCGATGAATCCGTAGAGGGTTGGCATATCACAGTTTATGCAGAAGAAGCCTGCACGCAGGAATTGTATACGGTGATCACCAATGAGGATGGCCGGGCCGGTTACTATATGGACCCCGGAATTTACTGGGCAAAAGAAACCGGTGACGAGTATGGGCGGTTTGAGGACGAATACTGGCTGGTAGATAAAACCGTTCGTCAATTTGAAATCAAACCCCATGAAGATGTATCCGTTACTTTTTCCAATACCCACTATGGTCAGCTGCAGATTGTGAAAACTGTGAATGGGGAGGGAAGTGTAGCAGGCTGGCTGTTCAAGGTCATAGATTCATCCGGTGCGGAAATAGATGGTTCTCCTTTTACTTCTGATGAAAATGGTGAAATCAAAGTGGACAATATTCTTCCCGGTGTCTACACCGTTCAGGAGTTGATCCCGGAGGGCAGCTTCTACTACTGCACCAGTGAGAATCCCCAAACCATTACAGTTAAAGCAGGTGAAACAGCACAGGTCAGCTTCACCAATGCCATGCGTCATGGTCAGATCACTATTGAGAAGGTAGATTCCCGTGGAGAACCCCTTGCCGGTGCCAAGTTCCTGCTTGAATGGAGCGAGGACGGCCCCCTTTGGTGGCCCATTGAATACTCCGAAACACTGGGCGAAGGAAAATGCTCCAATCCCAATATTGAGGACGGTTGCCTGACTTCCGGTAAGGATGGACTTCTGGAATGGCCCAACCTGCATCCAGGACTTTATTACCGGGTAACGGAACTGGAAGCACCGGAGGGTTACACGCTCCTTTCCAAACCTGCCTTTGAAGGTAAGCTCCCCGGTGAGGAACTGACTGTCTCTCTTCGGGTAGTGAACTGTGAAATCTTTACTCTGCCGCAGACCGGTTCTTCCGCTGCGGCATTTTTCCGTATATCCCAACTGCTGTGCATCTGCGTATGCTCCATCCTGTTAATCGATTCCTACCGAAAGGAACGTAAATAATGAAACACTTCCACTACCATGCCAGGGATCGCCCCTGGCTTTTTTCATGCCCCAATTTCTCACCATCTGAAAACAACAACTGATTTTGAAAGGAAACATCATCATGAAAACCAAGTTTATGAAGGCTGTCACCCTGTGTCTGGCACTGATCATGTGCTTCTCTTCCGCTCTGTCCGTATCCGCTGCCGAAGTTGCAGATGCCACCATCAACCACGAAAATGACTGTTCTCTGACCATCTTCAAGTACGACTGGACCAACGCCGTGAAGGATGGCGTCTGGAACAATGAATCCTTCACCTCCACCGGCTGGCAGGAAAGCTATGTGGAATCCGTCCTGGGCGGCAGCAACGGCAGTACCCTGGGCAACGGTCAGACTGCCTATGGCTACGCTCTGAAGGGTGTGGAATTTACCCTGCTGCGGGTTGCCGACATCGTGACCTTCACCGAGTCCACCAACGACGATCATCCCGAATACAACATGACCCAGGTTCTGTATGGCTTTGATAAGACTGCTTCTGCTGATCTGCTGAAGGCCATCGGTCTGGAGAATGGTGCAAACCGCTATGAGAACGCAGATGCCACCGATAAGCTGGACTCCAACAACTATTACTACACCTCCGATGTGCTGAACAAGGCTCTGGCAGATGCCGTTGCTGAAAATGCCACCACCGTCAAGAACGCTCTGGAAAGCTATATCGCTTCCAGCAACGGCGCTGTTGCCATGGATCTGACCAACGAATACGGCAAGGCAAAGGTTGAGGGTCTGGATACCGGCCTGTGGCTGGTTCTGGAAACCAAGACCAGCGAATCCATCACCAGCACCACCGCTCCTTTCTTCGTATCCCTGCCCATGACCACTGTTTCCGGCGATGAGAACTCTACCTCTCCCGAAGGTGGCCATGAGTGGAATTACGATGTGACCGTTTACCCCAAGAATGAGACTGGCATCCCCGAACTGACCAAGGAAGTCCGTGAGGCAAGCAAGGACACCGGCAAGAACAACGGCTCCACTGTTATCACTGATGGTTTCGCCCACAATGCTACCGGTTCTGCCGGTGACGTGATGGAATACCAGATTCTGTCCGGCCTGCCCACCATCACCTCCAAGGCTACCGCTCTGACCACCTACAATTTCTACGATTCCATCTGCGAAGGTCTGTCCTACAACAAGGATCTGAAGGACGTTAAGATCGAGTTCTTCACAGACAAGAACTGCACCGATAAGGTTGCCTCTTGGGTGCAGGACGATGGCAAGTTTACCGTCAGCTACTCCGATGATGACCGTCACATGACCATCGATGTCACCGCCGCAGGTCTGGCTGAAATCAACGGCGATACCGAGAACATCAACGGCAAGCTGTATGCCGGTTACTCCAACTACACCATGCGCATCACCTACACCGCAACCATCAACTCCGACACCACTTTCGTCTACGGTCAGAATGGCAACGACAACAAGGTTGTCCTGACCTGGAAGCGTACCAGCTCCGATTTCTATGACACTCTGATCGACGACTGTCATGTCTACAGCTTCGGCATTGATCTGACCAAGCTGTTCTCCGACACCGATGCTGAAACCGCCGAGGAAACCGGTATGTATGACCATGTGAAATTCATGATCTACAATGAGACTGACGGCTACTGGGTTACTGCCAAGCTGAACGAGACCGAGGGTGTTTATTACGTTACCGGTCATGTTACTGATGAAGCAGACGGCACCATTTTCAGCCCCGTCACCATGGGCAGCGCTTACGGCCACATCATGCTGAAGGGCTGTGAGGATGACGAGTATGTGATCACCGAAATCGAGACTGCCAATGGCTACACCCTGCTGAATGAGGACATTCATGTGACCATCACTGCATCCGACGATGCTTCCCGTCCCTGTGACATTTACTCTGAGGATGTGCTGGGTGTTCTGCAGAACGATCCCCGCTATGCCTACAACGGCGGTCTGGATCTGACTCTGGCCAACATTCCCCAGCCCCAGCTTGCCCACAACTATATGACTGCCACCGCTATCGTGGATACCAATGCCGTGACCATGCTGGTGGACGATGACTCTGCCAACGCAGAAGCACCTCTGACCGTTATCAACACTTCCGGTTTCGACCTGCCCCAGACCGGTGATAACGGCACCTGGATGTTCACTGTGGGCGGCATCATGCTGATGGCTGGCGCAGCTTTCATCATCTTCATCGCCTGCCGTAAGAAGTCCAAGCAGTAATTCATTCTTAATCCCAGAGGGAACTTTCCCTCTGGGATTTTCCCATCCAAGGAGGATCTATGAAAAAGAAAGTTCTGATTATTTCCCTGGCTGGGCTGCTGTTTCTGCTGGCTCTGGGATTGACTCTCTATCCTCTCATCGCCAACCGCTATCACCAGCGGCACCAGTCGGAAATTCACACCGCCTACCAGGAACAGGTAGCACAGGCCGACAAAACAGAAATCATTGCCGCCAGAGAAAAAGCCATTGCTTATAACGAAACCTTAGTATCCGGAGTGCAGTCGGATGACGCATTCAGCAATGAAGCCCTCACTGGAGCTTCCGAGAACTACGGAACCCTTTTGAATCTCACCGGAAACGGTATCATGGGTTATGTGGAGATTCCCAATATTGCTGTGACCCTACCCATCTACCATGGCACTGATGCGGATACCCTTGAAATCGGCATCGGACATCTGCTTGGCACATCCCTTCCCGTAGGCGGTGAGAGTACCCACACCGTTCTGACTGCCCATTCCGGTATGGCAAACCAGAAAATGTTCTCTGACCTCGATCTTGTGAAAGAGGGCGATGTGTTTTATCTGGAAATTTTGGACGAGATCCTGGCCTATCAGGTGGATGCCATCAATGTTGTGCTGCCCCATGACACCACCCATCTGGGTATTACTACCGGAGAAGATTACTGCACTCTGGTTACCTGCACTCCCTTCGGAGTGAACACCCACCGGCTGCTGGTTCGTGGCACCCGAATTCCCTATGAGGAAGCAGAGCAGATCACAGCAGAAATCACTGTGGAGGAAGCTGCTGGCTCTACCTGGGAAGAAAAGTATGTAAACGGTATTCTCACCGGCTTCACCATTGTATGCCTGATTGCCATTCTGGGCGGTGTCATCTGGTTCTCCCGGAGGCGGTAAGATGTTCAGAAAGGTCATCTTTGTGCTGATGATGTGTGTATTCCAGTTAGGATTGTGCCTACTGTTGTTTCCCGTTCTCAACGGATTTCTTCTTGATCGGCAGGCAGGACAGGCTGCACAGTCTTTTCTTACCCAAGTGGATACCCCCATAAAAGAAACCCAAAGCACCGACCCTACCGAAGAAACCATACCTTACCAGCAGCTTTGGGATGAGATGTGCGCTTACAATGAAACCCTCTATGCTGAAAAGCAGGTCAGCTTCGACAGCCCGGATGACTATGAACAGCCCAGTTTCAATCTTCTGGATTATGGACTGGAGGATGAAGTGTTTGCAGTCCTTACTGCCCGTAAGATCAATCTGGAAATGCCGGTCTATCTGGGAGCCACCGACACCCATCTGGCCCATGGTGCATCCCATATGTCCCTTACCAGCCTGCCCATCGGTGGAGAGAACACCAACTGCGTCATTGCCGGTCACAGAGGATGGAATGGAGCAGCGCATTTCCGCTATGTGCCGGATCTGGCAAAGGGCGATATTGTGACCATCCGGAATCTGTGGGAAACTCTGACCTATGTGGTGGTGGAAACGAAGATCATAGCTCCCAATGATGTGGATGCCATTCATATACAGGAAGGCCGGGAACTGCTTACCCTTCTAACTTGCCATCCCTATGCCAGCGGAGGAAAGCAGCGGTTCCTGGTCATCTGTGAACGAGTATATTAGGAGGACAATTTATGGAAAAACGAATGGCTGGTGATTATGAGATCATCCATGCCTTTCACATTGGAGATAAAGAAATCGTCATCGGTGAGAATGTTAATGCTCCCGGTGACGAGCGGTATATGTGTGCGTACTGTGAAAAGAATGAAATTCTTGGTCTGTACAGCGATCTTTGGGTCAGTGATGACTTCTGTGAAATCGCTAAGATTTACGCAGACCGGCTTTCGGAACAGGCTGAGAAAACCCGCAGAGCGCTGTTTACACCTAAGTTCCAGGGCATTGATACTACACCGCTGACCAAAGCAGACTGCACACCCATTTCCTCTGACGATAACCTGAACGGAAAAATCGTGGTCATCAAACAGGATGTGCTGCGGCAGGAGTACCGGAGATGCACCAATCAGATAAAGCTCTGTACCGGAGGTTTTGGAGCATCCCCCAACAGCCGTGGCTCTGCCTGTTATTGTGTAGACCTGTATACCAGAAAGACTAACCGCTATGAGCGGCAGGATATTATGGGGACATTGCAGCCGGAGCAGCTCCCCAAATGGGCCGCAATGGGGTTGGAACGATACCAGCAGGAGCAGAAGCAGAAATCCGCAAAGAGCAAGGAGGAACGGTAATGGAGCAGAGAGTTTGTGCCGGTTACGTCATTACTCAGAGTATCAAAGTCAAAGACTCCGAGTTTGTACTGGGTGAGCATCCCAAAACCGGAATGTGCGCAACATGGCAGTGCAAGAACGGTGACAACTACTTCTGGGGACATTACTGCACCAACAAGTATGATGCTCTGAAAGACCTTTGCGAGAGAGCATCCCAGGAAGTGGACTATCTTGCATCTATTGGAGCCATTCCACCCTTGGCATCCCGAAAAGAAAAAGACAGGGGGTTAGAACGATAATGGAAGCAGAAATGACACTGCGCCCCATGACTGAAACGGAGCGTATGTACAGCTATACCCAGTCCCAGCAGCTCATCATGCAATCCGGCTGCATCGGTCATCTGAGTGCCAATTTTGGCAGCGACAACAAACACTTCAACACCAGTTGGGATGACCATCGTGCGGATTTGAAATCTCCGGATTTTGAGCATGAGTTTGAGGAAGTGATACAAGCCCTGCGGGAAGATGCTAAATACGGAGCTGTATTTAAGAATCGTGGTGCCTTGCTTTCCCTTTGCAACCGAACCCCAGAATCCAGTTTCGGAAATGACCGGGAATACGGTTTCCGTGCGGATACGGATCATTATTCCTACATGTTCCGACTGAACCCCGATAAGGGAACAGACAACATTATCTGTTATTGCTATCTGCGGCAGTGGCTGGACCGGCACATGAAGCAGGCTGAAAGAGGCATCCGGTTCATCACACCGGATTATAAAGAACTGTTCCGCATCTCGGACGGCGATAAGATCCGCTACTACACTCCCGGAGGAGAGGTTCGCCTGCTTACCTGCCGCTATATTGATGACTACCATTTTGAAACAGGAAGCGCCCCCTGGACGAATCTTTATCATATCTGTGAGTTTGCGGAGAGATATGAAAGCCATGGGTGTACCGGGATCATCCCCTTAAGAAACTCCCTTCCCGAAAAGTGCTTTGCCCATCTGGAATCCAGCGGTGCAATCGTCGTGATCCTGAAAGGCGAAAAAGGATATGTTCCTACTGCCAACTATCCCGTGGATTGCGATCCCAAAGAAAGTGTGGATGCCTTAAACGCAACGATTGGTGTCACCAAAGCACAGGCCGCTGCCATGGTTGCCGGTTCCATGTTTGGCTGGCAGGTTCCCAACGCTGATCCCAAGAATTACGATGAACAGGGCCTGCCCATCCGACCTAAGCCCAAAGAGCGAGAGGATGCCCGATGAAGGAGCAGCATCATGTCATCTGGTCGA
>JAFQHF010000119.1 GCA_017398105.1 Oscillospiraceae bacterium
AACAAAGTTGGGGACTTCAACGCCGAAGACCTTGCCCTTGTAGCTCATAACGGTGCAGATGTCGTTCTCCTTGACGAACTTGAAGGAGTCGTCCAGGTTGGAAGCATCGATGGGCTCCAACTCATAGGTCTCCTGATCCATGAAGTAGTACAGAGCGCCGTCGTTGTAGGAGTACTCCATCTTCTTTCTCTCAATGAAAGCGGTGGGGAACTTGGCAGAGGGGTTCAGGGAAGTTTCGGTCACGCCGCCGGTGATGACGTTGCGCATCTTCACACGGACGAAAGCAGCACCCTTACCGGGCTTAACATGCTGGAACTCGATGACCTGCATAACCTTGCCGTCCATCTCAAAAGTGATACCATTGCGAATATCGCCTGCAGAAATCATTGTATTTATCCTCCTAAGACTACCTTCCCTTTCGGGAGGTGATTGATATACATAGCTTTAGCTCATATATTTTACCGCAAATTTCACCAGAATGCAAGGGGTATTGTAAAAAAACTTAAACAATAATCAGATGCTTGGGGCTCTTGGTAATGTCAATAACGCCATCTTCGGTGATAATGGTCACGTCTTCGATGCGCACGCCGAATTTGCCGGGCAGGTAGATGCCGGGCTCTGCAGAGCAGACGGCGCCTGCGGGCATGGGATTGGCATTGCCGGGGTTGGGGTTGGGTGCTTCGTGGATCTCCAGGCCCAGGCTGTGTCCGTAGCCATGGCCGAAGTATTCGCCGTAACCGGCATCGGTGATAACCTTACGGGCAACGGCATCGATGTCCCGGCCGATGACACCGGCCTTCGTAGCAGCGATGGCAGCTTCCTGTGCCTTCAGGACGGTGTTGTAAACGTCCTTCATTTCCTCGGTAGCGTAACCCACAGCCACGGTACGGGTCATGTCAGAGCAGTAGCCCTTGTACAGAACGCCGAAGTCCATGGTGACAAAATCGCCGGCCTGGATCACACGCTCACCGGCAACACCGTGGGGCATGCTGGAATTGGGACCGGACACCACAATGGGATCAAAGGACAGGCCCATGGCGCCGTTCTTGTACAGGCAGTAGATCAGCTCAGCCTGCAGCTCCAGCTCGGTCATACCGGGCTTGATGCGGGTGATGATCTCAGAGAAAGCCTTGTCGGTGATTTCCTGAGCCTTCTTCATCAGCTCCAGCTCCCAGTCTTCCTTGGTGCCGCGGAAGCCGTTGATCTCCTTGTTGAAGGGAACCAGCTTGGCATTCAGGTTCTTCTCATAGCCCATCAGCTCGCCCACGGTCAGGTAGGCTTCCTCATAGCCCAGGGTGTGAATGTCAAAATCAGCAATGGCATCGTTGATGCGCTTGTTGAAGCCGGTGAACTGGTTGATGGGCAGAACCTCAAAATATTTGATACCTGCCTCGGCGGACTCGATATAGCGGCTGTCGGTGAAGTAACGGCAGCCCTTTCTGCTGACAACGGCCACACCCTCGGAGATGTGGAATTCTGCGCCGTAGTAGCGGCTGTAGGGAGAGGTCAGCAGCAGGCCGTCCACCTCGTCATTCAGCAAAGACAGATACTTTTCAATGTTTTTCATAGGTCAGATCCTCCTGTTTCTTGCAGCAAAAATAAAGGGCAATTCCAGCACATGCCGTGCCTTCAGCCAGAAATTATGATTGTCAATGGCCTTCACCAGAATGGATGTCACACCGGCACCGTTGGCGCCAAGGGTATCGGTGTAAATCTGATCACCGATCAGAGCCGCCTGATACGCCGGGATCTCATATTTGGCGAGACACTCGTTGATGCCCTTGGGGAAGGGTTTTTTCGCGTGGGTGATGCAGTCCAGACCGTTTTCCCTGCAGAATTTCGGCACCCGGTCATTGTGGCTGTTGGACACGATGCACAGGCGAATATCCGGCTGGGCATTCATGGTCTGCAGCCACCGGTTCATTTCCTCCGTAGGCACGGTGGTGGTATAGGGAACAATGGTATTATCAAAATCCAGCATCAGCAGACGGATCTTCCGGGCACGCAGCAGCTCCGGGGTAATGTCCGTTGTTTTGTCCGCCAGGATTTTTGGCAGAAAGGAAAAGGGCATATTGTCCTCCGAAATTTCATAAGATACGGTGTGATTATACCATGGGAAGGAGGATTTGTCCATGGCGATTGTACCCTTTCTTGCCGTTACGGAGGCAGAAATCCGGAAAAACAGCAGCTATCCGCAAAAAACTGCCTGGATGGGCTGTACCTTTTCCTCCTGGAATCCGGGACTTTCCAATCTTCCCTTTTCTCTTCCGCCGGAATCTGCACTGATCCTCACGGATCAGACCCCATTTTCCGGTCATGATCCGGACATGATCCTTCGGCAGCTGGAAGGGTGTATTCAGAGACTTTCCTGCTGCGCCCTTGTGCTGGATCTGCAGCGTTCGGGCGTTCCCGAGGTTGCAGAGCTTACCAGGCTGCTGTCTGAGTCCCTCCCCTGCCCTGTGATCGTGTCGGCATGTTACGGGCAAGACATCAGCTGTCCCGTCTTTTTGCCTCCGGTTCCGCCTTCTGTACCGGCAGAAGAATATCTCAAAGCATGGAAAGGCCGGGAAATCTGGCTGGAACTGGCCCTGGATGGCGAAATCATTACCCTCACCAGCAAGGGGGCGCAGACAACCCCTCTTCCCTGCGGCTGTGAGGAAGACGGCTTCTCCGACAAACCACTGCACTGCCATTATCATACGGAAACAGATGCGGATTCTGCAAGATTCACCCTCTGGCGCACCCGGGAGGACCTGGATGATTTGATATCGGAGGCAGCACAGCTGGGTGTCGCTGAAATGATAGGACTGTATCAGGAGCTGGCAATGTAAATCCCCCTCCCGAAATCGGGAGGGGGATGATGACTACGTTCAGTCTACAGTCAGTTCAATATTTCCGTCCAGGATCACAGATGCAACTTCGTTCACATCGATGATACGGTTGAACATGTAGGTTGTATCATTTCGTTCACTACTTCCCACAGCAAACATATAGTTCTCTGTTCTGTCATCCACAACCACATATTCTGTTCCGTCTTTAAAGCGAATAATTACTACGCCAATGGATTCCCGTGGATAGTTTGTCATATCCGTAATATCAATGTACATGGCAATTGAAGAAATTGTAATGTCACAGTCCGCCAGAGTGATATTTGTCATTTCTCCCAAAGCGTTTTCCGGAATGGTGATTTTGTCAGGGCATGTGGCGATTTCTTCCATCTTTTCATGTGCCATATCAGTATACCCGGATTCAATAATTTCTTCTCTGGTAAAAGTTTCCACATACCATCCCCAATATTCTCCCAGCTGCTGCTTCTTCAGTGCAATAGCTTCTTCTTCAGGAATCTCTTGTCTGATCTGCTCTTTCAAATCCGCAAGCTTTTGCTCGTATTCCTCGTGGGTGATTGTTGCCCACTGAGTGAAACCTATTTCAAGGTCTGTACTTTCCCGATCCCGAAGCTGGTAATAGTAGGTCGCTGTCAACTTCTTATCATTAGACTGATCCTGAATAATATAGCTGTATCCATACTGGCTGAAATAAACGATTTCTCCCTCTGCAAACCAGACCCTGCCATTGTTCTGTACTTCATATTCCCCTATTCCCTCAGGATTCTCCAAGGCATAGGTCAGCACACCGCATTTGGTTACCTGGTCATACATATTGGCATCTACTCGCAGGGTATATCCATTCCAGCTGATAGACTGGCCCACCGGACTGACTAAGGGAGCTACTTCGGACTCCACAATTTCTTCATCTGCCGGAACCCGATCATATGCAGGCTCCTCATAAACAGAGCCGGGCTTTTCGGGGTCTGTAACTGTGGTCACATCCTTATGGTCGTAGCCTGTTTTGTCCCCAAAGACCGCTGCGATCATTTCCTGCGGGCTCTCAAAAATGATATATCCGCCTACCGCATAGGCCGTCACGCCCAGCATACTCACAATAACAGCTGCAATCAGCACATTACGGACAATTCGGCTGGCACATACTCTCTTTTTCTTCATTTCTGGTTTCTCCTTCCGGGAAACATCGGAGCTTGCCTGCATGACCCATTCACTTCGAAGCAGACGGCTTTCTTCCACCTCACCAATGGCGAGGAACAGATCTTCTTTTGTCATACTGCATAGCCCTCCTGTTTCAGATACATTCTCAGCTTTTCACGGGTACGGGAGAGCGTGCGCAGCACTGTGGCCGGTTTCATACCATATCGTCCGGCAATCGTGCTGCTTTCCTCCACGAAGAAGTACCGCCGCAGGAAAATATCCTGCTCCCGGGCAGGAAGCGTGTTCAGGAATATCCGGATCGCTTTCGCCAGTTCTTTGGCGTTTATCCCATCATCCACGTTCCCAGGTGCAGCAATACAGCTTCCCAGTTCCTCCAGCACCAGATCCAGCTCCCCGCCGCCCCGCTTTGCAGCGCTGCAGCTGCGCCATCGGGAAAAGGCAAGATTCCGTGTAATTTTCGCGAGGAACATTTTAAAGATGCCGGGCCGTGTCGGCGGGATGGCGTTCCAGGTTTTTAAATATGTATCACTGACTGTCTCCTCTGCGTCCTGGGGGTTATTCAGAATCGCGTTGGCCAGTGTGAAGCAGTAGCCGCCGTATTTTTTGTCCGTCTCCGCCACTGCCTGCTCATTTCTGGCGAAATACAACTCCAGAATTTCTTCATCTTCCATGTGGGTTCCTCCTTAGGTTTCGAAAGGCCTTTCTATTATTATAAGACGCAGAACAGTCGGAAATCGGACAGCATTTTACAAAATTTCCATTTTTTACACAGGGCGCATAAATACGCAAAAACCGCTCTGGAAACATCCAGAGCGGTTCTGAGCACAATGCAAGAGGGACTATTAGTAGAACTTTCTCTTGTTCTTACGGGCAGCTTCAGACTTCTGCTTACGCTTCAGGCTGGGGCTGACGTAATGCTCGCGCTTCTTGACTTCAGCGATGACGCCCTCCTTGGCGCAGCTACGCTTAAAGCGACGCAGAG
>JAFQHF010000090.1 GCA_017398105.1 Oscillospiraceae bacterium
TGCCGCCTACGAATCGCCCATTGACGGCTTGACTGACCGTTTCCGTCCCGGCGAAAGTCTGGACGAGCTGAACTACCTTGCCGCCCTGCTTGCCCAGCGCAGCCAAGAGGAACGGGAGAAATTTGCCGCAGCCATGATCCACGGCGACCACGCGGCAAGCATTGCCGACGCGGTCAACCTTACCCACAATCTTGACTGCTACTGGCTTTATCCTACCGTCCACAATTCCGAGGACTACGGGCATTATGTGGTTGACGAGCTGGACGAGCTGGAATTGCCGGAAGCTGCGAAAAAGTATTTTGATTACAAAGCCTTTGGGCGCGACGCGGCACGGGAGGACGGCGGCACTTTCACCGACTACGGCTATATCTACAACAACAAAAACGACTTTGCCGTATGGTATGCAGACCACGATATTCCGAAAGAACACCGCATTACCCCCGACCAGCCGGACACGGTTTTTATGGACGCTGCCGCTGTTTCCCAGCAGGCCGCAGCCGTCACCGAGCCGCAGCAGCCGATCCCCATTCGCCCCATTGAGCTGATTGCTACCGACACAGCGGGAAAGGTCAAAGAGATTACGGCGCAGCTTGAAGCTGGCGTAAAAGACCTTTTCAATAGTGAGCGATACCAGGATTACTTGAAAGCCATGTCCAAGTTCCACGATTACAGCCTTAACAATACGCTGCTGATCGTGATGCAGAAGCCCGATGCTTCCCTTGTAGCTGGCTTTAACAAATGGCGTGACGAGTTTGAACGCCATGTAAAGCGCGGCGAAAAAGGCATTAAAATCCTTGCCCCTGCGCCTTATAAAATCAAAAAAGAACAGGAAAAACTTGACCCGGACGGCAAGCCCATTATCGGTGAGGACGGCAAGCCCGTCACCGAGCAGAAAGAAATCACCGTCCCTGCCTTTAAGGTGGTAAGCGTCTTTGATGTGAGCCAGACAGACGGCAAGGAGATCCCGGACATTGCCGTGGATTCTCTGACGGGCAGCGTCGAGCAGTACGAGGACTTTTTCAAGGCTTTGGAGCAGACTTCTCCTGTTCCCGTTGGCTTTGAACGGATTGAAAGCGGCGCACACGGATATTACCACAACGCAGAAAAGCGCATTGCACTTAACAAGGGCGAAAGCGAGCTGCAAACGGTTAAGACCCTTATCCATGAGATTGCCCACGCCAAGCTGCATGACATTGATCTGAACGCGCCCCCAGAGCAGCAGCAGGAACGCCCCAGCCGCCGCACCCGTGAGGTAGAAGCGGAAAGCATTGCCTACACCGTATGCCAGCACTTCGGGCTTGATACCTCTGACTACTCTTTCGGCTATGTTGCCGGATGGAGCAGCGACAAGGACATCAAAGAATTAAAGGCTTCCCTTGAAACCATCCGCGCCACCGCAAGCGAACTGATTACCGAGATTGATGGGCATTTCCGTGAGCTTCAGCAGCAGCGGGAAGCGGCGCAGGAGGAACGCCCTGTATTGGAAAGCCTTGACCCCGAACAGCAGCAGGCGATCCGCGACGAGGTACAAGCCACCCTGCAAATGCTGGTGAACGCCGATATGCAGATTTCCGGCGAGGTATCGCAGGGAACGCTTGACGCGCTGACAGCACAGGGATATGTCCTGCAGGACGGCGTTGTGCAGCGTATGCAGCAAGCCGAGCTGCCCATGCCCGACCCCACAATCACCGTACAGGAAATGAACGAATACGGCTATAAATGGGACGGGATGCTGCCCTTGCAGGAAGAAGCCGCCCGCCGGCTCTTTGAAAATGAGGGCGTGGAGATCTACCGTATCTATGAGGACAACACCGAGGGCGCAGTTTTGAACGCCGACGAGATCACCGAACACGCCGCACAGGGCGGCATTTTCGGCGTGGAAAAAGAAGCATGGCAGCGTCATTTGGAGAAGCCCCAGCAGGAGCA
>JAFQHF010000003.1 GCA_017398105.1 Oscillospiraceae bacterium
CCCTCAGTCAGATCACGCTTGCAGCGTAATCTGACAGCTCCCTTTACACAAGGGTAAGCGAAGCGCAGTCAGCGGAAGTGAATGACAGCCCGGTGGGCTGTCAGAGCCGCTGACCGGGCTGCCCGCAGGCAGCCTTGGGCGCTCCCGCGCCAGTACATATATCAAAAACGATACCTTTCGGCGCTTCTTGTTTTTCTGTCATGTCAGGTGCTTGTCCTGCAAAAAGCGGAGCATGCAGTCCTTCAGTCTTCGGATGCTTTCCGTCTCCGGCTTTCGGATGTGGGTGCCCATGCCCAATTCCCGGATGGCGGGCGGGCTCACAGGGACGCAGAGCACATCGTCGGTGCGGCCCCGGATCATCAGCTCCGTCATCATGGATACGCCCAGACCCCGGCCCACCATCCGGATCACCGTCTCGTCGTCCACCCGGGCGGTTCTGGCATTCAGCTTCACCCCCACCGGCTCCAGCGCTGCCTTCACGTCGATATCGAACCGGCCATAGGGCATCAGAAATTCCTGACCGGCAAATTCCGTCAGCGGAAAGGTGCCGCGGCCCTCCATGGGATAGTCCTTGGGCAGGATGGCGAACATTTTCTCATTATAAAGGGGCGTCCAGTCGCAGAAGCTGTAGTTCTGGCGGCTGGCAAAGATCACATCGGTCTGCCCGCTTTCCAGCAGCTCGAAGGGCTCCAGGGCATGGTCCACCATCCGAAGATCCACATTTACCTCCGGGCACAACCTGCGGAACCGGTACAGGATCTCCGGCATCCAGTGCATTGCGATGCTGGCATAGGCGGCAATCCGGATGACCTCGGTCTGAGATTCGGCAATGGTGCGGATCTGATTTTCCAGATTGGCATTGGCCTGAAGGAATTCCCGGATGGCAGGCATCAGCCGCTTTCCTTCCTCCGTCAGGGCAATTCCGCTGTGGCTGCGGCGCAGCAGGGGAAAGCCCACCTCCCGTTCCAGGGCATCCATCATATGGGTCAGCCCGGACTGGGTGTAGCCCACCACCTCCGAGGCTTTGCTGAAGCTGCCCAGATCCGCCGCCGTCATGAGAATTTCCAGTTTCTTGCTGTCCATATTTCCTCCCTATTCCATATCTATTACATTTTCTAATACCCCCATTATAAACTGGCGTTTCTCAGAATGCAAGGGGGGTGATAGAATGGGGACATCGGGACGGCTTGCCCTGCAGGGATGTTCAGAAATCCTTCCCGGAGAAAAGAGGTATCCTTATGGAAAAGAGACTGACATTGAAACAAAAGCTCCTGGTGGCCGGAACGCTGTTCGGCATGTTCTTCGGCGCGGGCAATCTGATCTTCCCGGTGCATCTGGGACAGATCGCAGGGCGGAATCTGGTTCCTGCCATGCTGGGCTTCATCGTCACCGCAGTAGGCATCCCCATCCTGGGCGTGGCTGCCATCGGCAATACCCATTCCGACGGCCTGCAGGCTCTGGCCAGTAAAGTGGGCAGGGGATACGGATATTTCTTCACCTGCCTGCTGTATCTGACCATCGGCCCCTTCTTCGCCATTCCCCGCTGCGCCACCACCTCCTTCACCACCGGCATCTTGCCCATGCTGGGCTCCGGCATATCCGAGGGTGCGGCACTGCTGGTCTTCTCCGGCATTTTCTTCGCCCTGGTTCTGTTCTTTTCCCTGCGGCCTGCGGGCATTACCGTGTGGATCGGCAAGATCATCAATCCGCTGTTTCTGATCTTCCTGACCATTCTGGTGGCTGCGGCCCTGGCAGATCCCGGCGCGGTGGTTTCCGCTGTGGAGCCGGCAGCAGCCTACGAAAGCGGTGCCTTCTTCTCCGCCTTTATTGAGGGCTACGGCACCATGGATGCCATCGCGGGTCTTGCCTTCGGCATCGTGGTCATTGACATCATCCGCGGCATGGGAGTCACGGAGGATTCCGCCATTGCAAAGGATGTACTGGGCTCCGGTATTTTTACGGGGGTGCTGATGGCCCTGATCTACATCGCCACCATCCTCATGGGTGCCCAGTCCAGAGGCCTGTTTGAGACCTCCGACAACGGCGGCATCGCCCTGGCCCAGATCTCCGGTCATTACCTGGGCCGCGCGGGCAGTCTGGTGCTGGCCTTCACCATCACCTTTGCCTGTCTGAAGACCTCCATCGGTCTGGTGACCAGCTGTTCTGATGCCTTCCTGCGGATGTTCCCCAAGGGGCCCGGCTATCAGGTCTGGGCCATTGGATTTACGGCGTTTTCCTTCTTCATCTCCAACTTTGGCCTGTCCAACATCATCAGCTACTCCCTGCCGGTGCTGATGTTCCTGTATCCGCCCGCCATTACCCTGATCGTTCTGGCCCTGTGCGGAAAGCTGTTCGACCACGACCGGGTGGTGTATGTCTGCGTCACCGCCTTTACCTGCCTGGCTGCGGTCTTCGACCTGGTCAAGACCCTGCCCGCCGCTCTGCAGAGCACGCTGCATCTGGAAGGGCTGATAGCCTTCGCGGAAGCCTGGCTGCCCCTGTACAGCCTGAACCTGGGCTGGCTGGTGCCCGCCATCCTGGGTTTTGCCCTGGGCATGGTGATCCGGGCAGTCCGCAAATAAAAAAGCACCCCCTGTGGGCAATGTCATTAAAATAAAACCCTGTAGGGCGGAGGCACGCCTCCGCCGGGCATTCACAGTGCCTGAGTATTTGGTCGTTACCGCTCAGGTTTCGATACTGCCCGGCGGGGTCATGACCCCGCCCTACATTTATTCGGATTATCTTAATGGCATTGCCCCCGTAGGGTGCTCTTTTTTGGTGCACCATGGCAATCCAAATCCGAACCGGTATTATCTTTCTTAATTGTCCGCTTCACATCATCGAGCGTGATGGTTTTCGTGCCGTCCTTGTAGTTAAAGGTGATGATCATTTTATCATCATACAGGTAGATAGCATTGACAAAAAACATTGATGAGCCACTTCCGGTGATCCTGCCTGGTAATGTCCAGCTTGCGGAACTTATGCAGCCAGAAGCTGACGAACTCCGGGCTGATTCTTGGCTTTGCAATTTTCTCGTTGGCGATTTTGATTTCCAAATCTTCTTTGGAATTTTCTAGTTCTTCCTGTCGGCTCTTGGTAGACTTGGTGAGGATGCCCATTTGGATCGCGTTCAGGATATTCTGGATTCCGGTTTCTACTTCCCGGAGACTGCTTTCCAGGACCGGCAAGGTGGTATTCTCCCTGTCCTGCAAATCCATCACCTGAGATGCGATTGCTTCGATGGCCTTGTCATCCATGACCACTTTCATAACCTCGGTAACCACCAGATCTTCCATCCATTGCTTCCGTACTGCTTTCTTTTTGCAGTCGGTGCGTTTCTTCTTTACAGACACACACTTGTAATAATGATGGACAGTTCCGTTTCTGCTTTTGCCGCTTTCTCCACAGAGATAGGCTCCGCAATAACCACAGAACAGCTTGGTAGTCAGCAGATATTCTTCCTCGGCTTTATTTCGAGCCGGGGCTTTTTTGTTCTGCTCCATTTTCTTCTGTACCCGGTCAAACAATTCTTGGGGAACGATGACTGGAATGCCGTCCGGTACGATGATGTCCCGATATTTGAACTCACCAATATAGCGGCGATTTTTCAGCATGGACTGGACACTACCATAGTTCAGCGGCTGACCTCTCGAATTTCTGACACCACTTTCATTCAGCCAATCCCGCAGCTCCGTCATGGTTGCGCCCTTGTCGTATTTCTTAAACGCATCCAGCACAAAGGGAGCAGTCAGCGGATCAATTTGGAAGTGCTGTTCTTCATCAATGATGTATCCAATGGGGAGAGTACCGCCGTTATACTTGCACTTTAACGCATTATCTGTCATACCGCGGATGACTTTCTCAGAAAGGTCGGCGGAATAATATTCCGCATATCCTTCCAGAACGGATTCCAGAATGATGCCCTCTGCACCCTCGGAGATTACCTCTGTAGCGGATACGACCTTAACACCGTTTTTCTTCAGCGTTGTCTTATGCCTTGCGCTGTCATAACGGTTTCTGGCAAAGCGATCCAGCTTCCAGACAATGACCATATCGAACAGCTTCTTACCGCTGTCCTTTATCATGTTCTGAAATTCCGGGCAGTTGTCTGTCTTAGCAGAGTAGGCCCGATCAACGTAGTGCCGCAGAACGGTGATGCCGTTCTTCTCGGCAAAGGCGGTGCATTCCCGGATCTGACCTTCTATGGATTCTTCCCGCTGACTGTCGGAGGAATACCGGGCATAGATGACCGCTTTCATTCTGCTCCCTCCTTCATCAAGCGAAGCAGAGATTCCTTCAGCCGCTCATTCATAGGTGAACCGGGATCAAAGCACATCTCAATGAACTTTTCCATTTCGGGATAAGCTTTTTCAATCTTTGGCTTATTCTCATAGAGTTTGCCCTGAGGATTGTCTGTCCGTCCGAAAATGTAATCCAGTGATACATCGAAATAATCCGCATACCGAACCATCACTGTCGATGGAACATGGGCTTCGCCGCTTTCAAACCGAGCAACCGCCGACTGCCGGGAACCCACAACTGCTGCAACCCGTGCCTGGGACAGCTTTGCGTTCTGCCGCATTTCCCGCAGCCGCTTTCCAATTTGTTCATCCATCACTTCCACCTCCAATCTTTTGGTATTTATATTATGTTCGGGCCCGGCGGAAATCGCCAATTAGGGGCCAGCTAAAATAACCAATCTCGGCTCAATAGAAAAAGCCATTACTTTTTCTTTCGAATCCTTTATACTGGAAAGTGCCAACAACCCAGGAAAGGAGCTACATGAAAG
>JAFQHF010000004.1 GCA_017398105.1 Oscillospiraceae bacterium
CCGGTTACAAGGATTCTTCGCATCATGCCACCCCATTAAAATCGGTTTTGCTCTCAAAGGGACGATTGAAGGAGCCAATCTCGATCAGATTCCCTTCCGGGTCTGCGATATAGCAGGTTCGCTGACCCCAAGGCTCCGTGACAGGCTCCAGTACGGACTGGGCACCCTTAGCAATTGCGTTTTCATATTGAGCATCCACTTCCTCGAAGGTATCCACATACAGCGCAATCTCAAAATGACCATTTAAGCCTTTCAGATACTCATACTTCCGGCTGGTCATTTTCTCAAAATTCTTCCGCTCGTACAGCATAAAGAGGGTACCATCCTTGATCAGGTAAACATTGATTGCATCTTCGCCCTCTTTGATTTCAAATCCCAGAACATCACGGTAAAATCGAACCATGGTGGGCATATCGTCCACAAACAAACCGAAACCGTCAAGTCTCATTTTTTGTATCCTCCGTCAAATTAAATTTTCGATAACACAATTATAGCACAAGTGTTCGTAAATTCAAGCGTTTTTTGTGGCGTGGATCGGCTGCTTACCGAATCATTTTGAACATTCCCGGGCCGTCCCAATCGCAGGGGCGTTCTTCATATCCGTATTTCTTATAGAAATTGACTGCTTCTTTGGAGCTGATCAGTTCCAGACTGACCGCCCAATCCAAGGGCTTACATTCTTTTACAAATTGCTCCAATGCCATCATGAGCTGTTTTCCGATGCCTTTCCCCTGATAGGCAGGGACTACTGCGAAATCCTTGATGTAGAAAGACATCCCACCATCACCGATCACTCTGACCATTCCCACAGGCCGGTCCCCATCGTAACAGGTGAAGGTTGCAATGGTATTTTTTAGTGCGGTTCTTACCTGCTCGATACACGGCGGTTCCCAACCAACGGACTGGTACAGGGCAAGAAACAGTTCAGGAGTCAGGGTGTTCATTCTTACTTCCATGCATAACTTCCATATTTTTTCATGAATTCAAGCGTGCATAAACATAGGTATCCTTCCAAATCGGATTACCTTCTGCATCCTTCCAGAAGTACACATTTTGCCGCAGGTGCGCTTCCCTGGAAAAACCAAGCCGTTCCAGCAGCCGCCAGGAGCTTTGATTTTCGGGATCACATTCGGCATAGATTCTGTGTACACCGGCAGCAAAGGCAAGATCGATCAGTTTCTCACAGCTTTCCGCGGCATAACCATGATGCTGATATTTGCCGTTGAAAACGAACCCGATTTCTATAGAATCAAAATCCCTTTTGCCCAGATACACATTTCCGATCAGCTTGCCTGTTTCTTTCAGCTCCACGGCGATCATTTCCTCTGTGGATATCCGCCATGCCAGATTCCCACGGACTTCTTCCAGGGTCTGCGGTTTGTATGGCTCAAAGGCTACCACTTCGGGATCAGACAGATATTCATGCAAATCCTGTAAATCGCTCTCCCGGAAGCGGCGAAGAATCAGCCGCTTTGTTTCAACGAAGGCAATCGTAGTCAGCATAAGAAACCACTCCCTTGATCCCATCCAGACCGCCGGGAACCAGTTCTTTAACCATCAGGCACTCCGGGGCGGGTAGGCCCACGGATTCATGAGCAGTGATGCCGTAGTCAGCGGAGGTAACGAAGCCACGGCTGCGGTAATTCATGGGATTGCCCTCCACGATGACTGCTTTGTAGCCCATTTCCTTTGCCCTTTCAAAGCCGTATTCGATCAGCTCCTTGGAAATATGTTGGCGCTGAAGCTGCGTTTTCACAGCCACCGGGGACAGGAGCAGCAGTTCGTTTTCGTAGCGCCCCTCCAGGTGGAACCGGGCGAAATTCACATAACCGATAACCTCATCATTTTCATCCACCATGATCAGCTCCAGTTCCGGCAGGTAAAACCGCTTGCTGCGGATCTCCTCTACCAAGCGGCGGACCAGTTTTCCTTCTTCCGCATCGGAGTGCTCAGTAAAAACGGTTTCCACCAGCTCCAGCGAGGGAAGCAGATACTTTTCTTCCATAGATTTGATGCTTCTCATTTTAACCTCCAAATTCTTATACAGCACCCGCTGATCGCTGCCCCAGCAGTCGATGCGGTTTTCCTGATAGACATAGCCATACTTTTCATAAAGACCCACATGATCGGTGGCAATATAGATCTTACTGTAACCACGGTTTGCGGCCTGTACTTCCGCATGTGTCAGAATCTTCCCCGCATGGCGGTGGCCCCGATACTCCGGCGCTGTGTATACAAAACCGATCCAAGGCGTCAGGCTTTCGTCCCGGACCGCATCCTGACCACTGGAAGTAGCGAAGGACACCAGATTCTCGCCATCCATCAGCAGATACAGCTCGCCCCAGCCGCCCAGAGTTTCTCGGAAAGTACCTTTTTGCAGCAGTTCCACCAGAAACCGGGCGGCGCTCCAATCACATTGGCTGATCTTTTCCATCAGCATTGCCTGATGTTCATTCTCGAAAAAATTGATAATATTCATGTTTGTCATTCCTCTGAATTTTGTTTTGTTAAGGTTTAAAACTGAAAATGGGCGCAAAAATACCGCAGCAAAGCAGCTCTCGTCCATGGCTGCATCCTGCGGTTACCATATATCCGAAAGTCACTTAAAAACGGCGCACCAAATCAGGAGGTCTGAACCCCCATCTTTATAGACGCCCATATTCAGTTAGAAGGTCTCGACCTCGCGAACAATCATACTTTTAAGCTCCTTTCCGGTCTGCTCGTGCAGACACTTCATAAGAAAAATATAGCACTTATGATTTCTCCTGTCAATCCGAAATCCTACCTCCGAAAAAAGTTCGTACTGTGTTATTACTACCGCTTAGACCCTCAAAATGACCGATGAGCGCATTTTGCAACACATCCGTATCTTTTTGTGCTATGATTGGGGCACTGGAGGTGTGCCGATGAAATTCAAACTCATCATAGACAAGACCAAAGAGGAAGAAGTGGCCGTAACGGTCCACGAACGCTCTTCGCTGACCGAGCAAATCGAAGCATTGGTCATGCAGCATACCGGTTCAGACCGCATTATCGCTTATTCTGATGACGAAATGAAGCAGCTTTCCTTTGACGATATCGAATGCATCACGGTATTGGACGGAAAGACCTATGCCATCGATGCCCGGAACAAACGCTACCGGTTGAAGCAGCGGCTGTATGAACTGGAAGAACTGCTTCCCTCAACATTTATCCGTATCAACAAAAGTTCCCTTGCAAATGAAAAGCATATTGAAAGATTTGCCGCATCCTTCAGCGGCGCGGTAGATGCGGTGTTCAAATGCGGCTACACAGAATATGTGTCCCGGCGTTGTTTTGCTGAAATCAAAAGGAGGTATGACCGATGAAGAAATATGTGTTTGAATTTGTCAAAAGAGGGCTGATGGCAGCTTCGGGCGGCCCTGTGATTCTTGCCATCGTTTATGGCATCATCGGTGCAACCGGGGAAGCTGCCAGCTTTACTCCTAGTGAGGTCTGCATGGGTATCCTGACCGTGACACTGATGGCGTTTATCGCCGCAGGTATCACCATTATCTATCAGATGGAACGGCTCCCCCTGGCCTCTGCTATCGCGATCCACGCCGGTGTACTGTATCTTGACTATTTGTTGATGTATCTGCTCAATAGCTGGATTCCCAGAGATTGGACTGGGATCGGCATTTTTACGGCGATTTTCTTTGTTGGCTATGCACTTGTTTGGGTGTGCATTTACTTTTCCATCAAGGCAAAAACCGATTATATCAACAGGAAATTACGGGGTGAAGCAAAATGAGAAAGCCATTTCTTGACAATCTGCGATATTCTATCGTTCTGCTGGTGATCCTTTACCATGTGTTTTATCTTTTCAACAGCGTGGGAGTTATCACCAATGTGGACATCCCTGGTATCCCGGTGCTGGATGCGGTGCTGTATGTGCTGTATCCCTGGTTCATGGTGACGCTGTTTGTGATTTCCGGTATCTGCGCCCGATATTCTCTGCAAAAGCAGACAAATAAAGAATTTCTGAAATCCAAAGTCCGCAGACAGCTTGTTCCCTCCATCGCCATCATTTTAATTATTGGCTGGACTTCCGGATGGGTCACCGGGCAGTATGCGGATATGTTCGGCACCAACAGTAACGCAATTCCCGGCTTTGCCAAATACCTGATTTGGAGTTTATCCGGCATCGGTGTTCTGTGGTTTCTCCATGAATTGTTTTTGGCTGATCTGGTGTTGGTTCTGATCCGCAAAATCGACAGAAAAGATACATTGTGGCAGCTTGGCGGAAAGGCAAATATAGTTGTTCTGTGCTTGCTGGTGTTTGCTCTCTGGGGCAGTGCCCAGATCCTGAATACCCCGGTAATTGAGATCTACCGAAATGGGATCTACATCTTTGCGTTTCTCGTAGGATACTGCATCTTCTCTCATGAGCATATTCAGGAACTGCTGGCAAAATGGGCGCCTGTACTGCTGTCAGTCACCGGTATTCTCGCGGTTGTCTACACAATTACATACTGGGAGGAGAATTATTCCTCCATGTCCAATTTGAAGTCTTTCCTGACAAACGCCTACGCCTGGTTTGCCTGTCTGGCGGTTTTGGGTGCGGGTAAACGGTGGATGGACAAGGGAACCAAATTCACCCGCTATATGGCAAGCCGTAGCTTTGGATTTTATGTTTTACACTATCCCCTGCTTGCCCTCGGTGCATGGGTAATGGATAAACTTCTTCACCTGCCTGTTTGGTCTATGTATCTTCTGCTGCCTATCGCCGCAGCCGTTTTGCTTCCTCCCCTTGTGGCAATTATCAAACGGATTCCTGTTCTTCGTACGCTTGTACTTGGAGAATAAAAGTGGCCTCTGGTGCGTGATCACACCAGAGGCCCTTTACTGTTATTTCGGAAAGCCCCAGATTAGGAAATAGACAATCATGGAAACTGCGTCGATTGCCAGAACCGTCCCGGCGATGATCCCCACGATCTTCAGGCCCTTCTTCGCTTTCTGCTTGTTTTCGGTAGTCATGACCTTTGCCCCCAACTCATCCAGTTTTGTTTTGACAGGAACTTTTCCCAATACCAGCTCA
>JAFQHF010000120.1 GCA_017398105.1 Oscillospiraceae bacterium
ACTCCGCGCCTTGGAAGATCATCTCAACTTCGACGGTACAACCCTAAAGGATGAGTTGGGTAAACAGTTCGACTTCCTCTATGAGCAATATGTCCCTCAGGAGGAACAGCTCGCTATCGAAGCGGAGATCGAACAGATCGAAGCAGCCGAGAATGCCGAACGAGAAACCCGTCGCAAATTCGGTGTCTTCCACGTTCATGAGAACGGCAGCGACCGATACTTCACAAGCGAGCTGTTCGACTCTCTGCTGTCCACGGCATACAGGTACCGCCTGTATGATCGGGGCGAACTCAGTTCCAACCCGAAAATGTTTGCCGAAGCCTTCGGCGAGGTGGAGCATATCAGTGCCGCACAGTATGAAGAACTCTGCGACCGAATGCCCAACGACCACCGCATCAAAATCGCCGCGGATTTCGATTTGGATGCAGGCACAGCCAGTGCCTGCCAAAGCAGCGACAATGCGTGGTGGACGTATTCGCTCAAGGATCTGTCGACTGCTGCGTACCGTGCCAACCGTGGCTCCTACCGCAGCTCATACGACAGAAAAGAAAAATTCGAAGAAGCCCTCGCAGGCAAGGAGATCGTCCCACCCGAAGAAACCGAGGATGAAGCTCCCGACGAGGATGAGGACGAAGCCCCGGTGATGCGGATGTAGCAGAGCGAGGATGTCGCCCCTGTGAGCCACCGTGTCGCCCTGTGTGGCGAGTTTCCCACCGAGGTGGAGCAGACACCCACAGACCACCGAACAAGCCCCGTTTCGGGCGTGTTTCGCACAAGGTAAAGCAGAGCGATTTTGCGGGCGTTTCTCTCGATTTTCGAGGGTCGAAAATCAAGCAGGTGAAAGAGTCGGTGCCTTTGTTGGCACTCGACTCGGCTCACAGCGGACGGCAATGCCGACCGCACAAGGGTTTTTGAGGGTTTTCCGCCCGATTATTTTACGGTGCCGAAAAATGGGGCTCGTGGGCTACCATTGGTGCCAAAAAATCCCGAAAAGCCCGTACTGTAAGGAAAAAACACGGTGCCAAGCAAGGTGCCAAATACAGAAAGGATGGTTTGCCCATTGGATAACGAACAAAAACGAGAAAAAGAGGTAAAGGTGCGTATGCAGACCTGGTATAAGCCGTCCACGCTGGAAATCGTAGACCGTTTATACAAGCAAGACAACTGCCGCAGCCGAACGGAATTCATCGAAAAGGCTATCCTGTTTTACGCCGGATATCTCAGTACCGAGAACGCAAGAGGATACCTGCCGAACGTGGTGACCTCTACCCTCAAAGCAATCGTGGACAGCAGCGACACCCGACAGAACAGAATGATGTTCAAACTGGCGGTGGAGATCGCCATCGTGCAGAACCTCATTGCAGCGACACAGGATATTGATCCCGTGTCCCTCGAACGCCTGCGCGGTGAATGCGTTAAGGAAGTCAAGCGGCTCAATGGTGGCTTCTCCTTCGAGGATGCTCTCGCTTGGCAGAAAGGATAAGCGGATAGCCTATGGCAAAGCTGATCACCAAGTTCAAGTACCTCAAGCCCAA
>JAFQHF010000053.1 GCA_017398105.1 Oscillospiraceae bacterium
CGCCCAGTGGAATGACGATCAAAAGTGTAGCAATGACGATATACACCGTGTTCAGGATGTCCGGCAGAATACCGATGTTGCCACTCAAATAACTGGGCTTTGTGCTGAGAAATTCCCAACTCAAGTTGGGAATACCCTGAATCAGCACATAACCCACAATAAAAAGAGTCAGCAAACCCGTCAGAGCGGTGGCAGCATACATACCGCCCCGAACCGTCCACAGGAACAGATTTCGGCTTCGGGAGATTTTGTTTGTGTTTCTCATTTGCTCTTCTCTCCTTTCAGGAAGAAATTCAGCACGGCGTTGATGAGCATAATAAACAGGAACAGTACCAACGCAATGGAGAACAGGGCCTGCCGCTGCAAACCGCTGGAATAGGACATTTCACTTGCCACAGCAGTGGTGAGGAAGCGAACGGACTGGAACAGACTGTCCGGCATATTGGAGGCATTTCCTGCCACCATCATAACCGCCATAGCTTCGCCAATGGCTCTGCCCACACCCAGAACCACAGCAGCGGCAATTCCGCTTTTGGCTGCGGGAACGGATACCCGGAACCAGGTTTCTTCCGGCGTAGCACCCAGAGCAAGGGAAGCATCCTCGTATTCCTTGGGAACAGCTTCCAGAGCGGTGACAGACATTTTGATGATGGAGGGCAGGATCATAATGGCAAGCACGATGATGGATGCCAGCAGGCTTGCGCCATCCGGGACGTCGAAGATCTTCCGGATGCCGGGTACCAGCACCATCATGCCCACCAGACCATAAACCACGGAGGGAATGCCTGCCAGCATGGATACCGCCTGGCCCATGACCTCCTTGACCTTTTTCGGAGCCATCTTTGCAAGATAAACAGCGGTCAGAAAACCAATGGGAACACCCAGCAGGATCGCTCCTGCAGTGCCATAGATACTGGTGAGGATAAAGGGCAGAATACCGTATTTCGGCTCAGCCGCGGTGGAGGCCCAGGTATCTCCAAAGAGAAAGTCCACCAAACCGATTTCCCGAATGGCAGGAATACCGGAAATTACCAGATAGACCGTAATCAGCAGGACACAGCCGATGGTCACAAGGCCAAGGATCAAAAAGATGCCATGGATAACCGACTCCCATATATTTCGTTTTTTCTTCATTCTATCGACCTTTCCAAATGTAGGGCGGGGTCATGACCCCGCCGGGCAGTATCGTCCATTGAGTGCTCTATCTAAACACTCAGTCTCAGAGGTACCCGGCGGAGGCATGCCTCCGCCCTACAGTTTTTAATTAGCAGGAACAACACCTGCGGCAGTGATGATCTCGTGGGCATCAGCACTCAGAGCATAATCAAAGAATGCCTGTGCTGCTGCACTCAGCTGGGCGTCGGTCTTGGTGACCAGAACAAAGGGGCGCTGGATCACATAGCTGCCATCCAGGATGGTTTCATTGTTGGGAGCGACACCTGCAACGGTCAATGCCTTGACGGTGTCCTTGACAGAAGCCACGGAAGCATAGCCAATGGCACCGGGGTTCTGGGAAACAGCGGTGATCACATCGCCGGTGGAGGTCAGCTCCTGACGGTACTGGCACTTATCCTCAATGTCTGCGATTTCCTCAAAGCCGCTGCGGGTACCGGAACCAGCCTCACGGCCGATCAGCACGATCTCAGCATCAGCACCGCCAACTTCGGACCAGTTGGTGATCTCACCGGTATAGATCTTTGCAATGGTTTCCACATCCAGATCAGAAACAGGGTTTTCGGGATTGACGATGACAGCAATGCCGTCATAAGCCAGAACCGTTTCGGTCAGACCGGACTCAGCTTCCTCAGCCTTCAGATTCCGGGATGCCAGACCGATATCGCAGCGGCCTTCCTGCACAGCCTTGATGCCGCTGCCGGAGCCGGCGGAGTTGTAGGTAAAGGTAATGCCGGAGTTCATTTCCATGAACATTTCACCCAGACCACCAATAACCTTTTCCATGGAGGTGGAACCATCAGTGGACACAGTACCAGACAGTGCGGCATCAATTTCGATTTCCTCAGATCCACCACCGCAGGCAGCCAGACACAGTGCCAAAGCAGCAGACAGTGCAATGCAAATCAGTTTTTTCATATGTAGATTTCTCCTTGATTTTGAATTTTCAGGTTTGAACCTTATGGTTCCATCATACTGTCCCTATGTAAAATCCGAAAGCAAGGTTTGGTAAAATGTTCGTTTGAGTCTGTAAAGTTTTTGAAAAATAGTGTGCATTAATCTTATGTCCATTCACGCATATAGCAGTCATGACCACCGGCTAAGCCGGTGGCTTGATTAAGCCCTAGAAGGGCATTTTACCGGCAAGCATCTAAAGATGCACTGAAATTCTTTCGCTTGCATCCACTGCTCCGCCGCCCGTAAACGGGCACTTACGCTTCTTTTCAAACTTGTACTAACTTGTTAGCTTGTTTATTAGCAACTCGCTTCGCTCAATGCTTGAAGCTAAAGCTTTTTTACAGGACACCTCCACCGGCATAGCCGGTGGTTTCCATACCAACAAAAAACGGTGCTGCTGAAATCAGCAGCACTGCAGCCATATCAGTTATCCAACGGATGATAATCCGTCACATTCTTCAAATGCTCCCGAATATCCCCATGTAACAGCAAATTCACATAGTCCACCGGGGCATTATACACCAGCCAATCGAGTTCACTGGCTTCGTACATATTCCGGGCAACCTCGTTTTCGACTCTGGTGCAGTCGATGGAGATCATGCCCCCTTCTTGATATTTGACCTCGACACAGGCAGTGTCGATATTGAACTCGCAAGAGATAATCTTATCCATGTTGTCCTCCCAAAAGCAAAAATAATCCGAACCCTTCTCCTACTGAGATAAGGTTCGGATTATTCTTCTTTGGTACACCGGAAGGGACTCGCTGCCGATTTGCCGAAGGCAAATCGTAAGGTGTCGGCGGGGCCCTACCCGCCGAACAAATGTCCACTGGATATTTGTATTGAATGGTTCGAGCCCCTTCCTCAGAGAAGCAAAAACGCAGATACCCAAATGGGTATCTGCGTTTTTGGTACACCGGAAGGGACTCGAACCCCCAACCCTCGGAACCGGAATCCGATGCTCTATCCATTGAGCCACCGGTGCATAGCTTTCTTTTAGCCTATGTATTATAGCAGGCTTTTCCCGCTTTGTAAAGGGGCTGTTAGAAAATATTTTTTCTTTCTTCCTGTCTTACCCCGGCGAAAGCGGTTGTTTTCCCGGAATTTCTGTGGTATAATCCAGAAAATATGCTTATCTTTTTTGTTTCAAGGAGGGCCCGCCCATGTCCGTTCCCCAGAATTTCCGCAGCGCCTTCAACGGCTTCAACCGGGAGGATGTTGCCCATTATCTGGAATATGTCCACACTAAGCACAACAATCAGATCAACATGCTGACCTCTGAAAATGAGGAGCTGCGCCGTCAGATCGACTGCTGCGCCCGGGATGACCGCCAGGAGCTGGTGGATTCCCTGCAGGCCCGGTGCGAGGATCTGGCAGCCCAGCTGGAAGCCGCCCTGGCCCGCTGCACGGAGCTGGAGCAGCAGATGGAAGAAAAGCAGACCGCCCCCGCTCCCCAGGAGGGTCTGTCCCCCTGTGCTGCCGAGGAGCTGGAAACCTACCGCCGGGCAGAGCGCATCGAGCGGGAAGCCCGGGAGCGGGCTGAGCTGGTGTACTTCCAGGCCAACGGCGTGCTGACCGAGGCTTCCGAAAAGGTGGATACCATCGCCGCCGACATCACCGATATGGCCGACCAGGTCATGAGCCAGCTGACCCAGCTGCAGATGGCTGTCAGCTCCAGCAAGCAGGCCCTGCAGGATGCTGCCTCCATCATGAACACCATCCGGCCCAATAAGTAATACTGTAAATTATTGTAGGACGGGGTCATGACCCCGCCCTGCATTCGTTGATCCTGATTTTCTCTTGGAGGAATTTCCCATGCACATTACAAAACCCGACTATTTCGACCGGTTCCGGTGCATCGCATCCGCCTGCCCCGACAGCTGCTGCAAGGAATGGGCGGTGCAGGTGGACGAACCTTCTGCCGCCTGTTACCGGGCCCTCCCCGGCCCTCTGGGAGACCGGCTCCGGGAAGTTCTTCGGGACGAAGACGGCCAGACGGTTATGACCATCACAGAAGGACGCTGTCCCATGTGGCGCGATGATGGTCTGTGCCGCATCCAGGCTGAACTGGGAGAAGCCGCCCTGTGCAAAACCTGCCGGGAATTCCCCCGGCTTACCCATGATTATGGGGATTTTGTGGAGCTTGGTCTGGAGCTGAGCTGCCCGGAGGCTGCAAAATTCATTCTCAGCGCCCCGCTTTCCGAGCCTGTGACTTTCTTCCGGGAAGGCAGTACCGAAGCAGACTACGATGAAGAGGCCATGGCTGTTCTGAAGGCCACCCGGAAGACCATGCTGCAGCTTCTGTCTGACGAATCCCGTCCCATGGGTCAGCGGCTGGCTCTGGCTCTGCTGTACGGCTGTCAGGCCCAGAGCGAGCTGGACAGCGGCGAAATACTGCCCTTTGATGCGGACGCCGCCTGGCAGACCGTTTGCCAGCTGCGCAAGCCCGGCGATCTGCAGGCCCTGACGGATTTCTTTCTGGATCTGGAAATCCTGACTCCGGAGTGGGAAGCACTGCTGAAGCACCCCCATCCCGGCCCCTGGGACAGCCATACACCGGCCCTGGCCCGGTATCTGACGGAACGCTACTGGCTGCAGGCGGTTTCCGACTACGACCTGTACAGCCGGGTAAAATTCATTCTCATTGTCTGCCTGCTGGTGCGCCACCTGGGCGGAGATATTTTCCGCACGGCCCAGCTGCTGTCCAAGGAGATCGAAAACGATGCAGACAATGTAGATGCCATTCTGGATGCCGCCTATGACCACCCGGCCTTTACCGATGATAAGCTGCTGGGGATGCTGCTGAGCTGAGCACAGGGAGAAAAAATAAAAATGTAGGGGAGGGATTCATCCCTCCCTCAATGTAACGACACGCTGGCAGCGAACCAGGAATCATAACCACCGGCCGTGCCGGTGGTTTGCACAGGCCCCCTTAGGGCCTATTACTAGCTGAGCCTATAGGCTCGTCGAATTTATATCGCTCGCGTGAGGTGCCCTGCTACTATTCGAAATAGTGGTAGGGCACCTCTTTTTCTCATTTTCCTAAACCTTTACATCTTTCTTCTATCGATTTTAAGTAGTGGTTCCTCGCTTCGCTCGGATAATTTTTTCTGGGCATAGCTAAAGCTTTTTGGAACCACCAGCACAGCTGGTGGTTTTCTTTAACCAAAGAAAATCCGGCAGAATCCCCACATATCGGGGATGGGAAGATGCCGGAAGGTTCAGGGAGGGATGAATCCCTCCCCTACGACGGAATTTGTGTGTATAAAAAGGGCGCTGCATTGTGCAGCGCCCGTTGTTTATGGAATGGATGCCATTACATGCCGCCAAACAGGACCCAGATCAGGATGTAAGCGGGAACGATGGCGGACAGAGTGAAGGGAATGCCGATCTTGAAGAAGTCGCCATTGGAGACCTCATAGCCTTCCTTGCGCAGAATGCCGATACCGGCGATGTTGGCGGAAGCGCCGATGGGGGTGCAGTTGCCGCCCAAGGTAGCACCGGACAGCAGACCGAAGTACAGAGCGGTGGAGTCGATGCCCATCTCAACGGCAATACCGGCGATGACGGGGATCATGGTGGCAACGTAAGGAATGTTGTCGATGAAAGCGGAGATCAGCACGGAAGCCCAGACGATGATGGTGTACATCAGGAAGGGGCTGCCGGCGCCCAGCTTTGCCAGCAGCTGTGCCAGAGCGTCAATGACACCCATGTTGGAAATACCGCCGATCATCAGGAACAG
>JAFQHF010000054.1 GCA_017398105.1 Oscillospiraceae bacterium
ACAGCTCCCTTTACACAAGGGTAAGCGAAGCGCAGTCAGCGGAAGTGAATGACAGCCCGGTGGGCTGTCAGAGCCGCTGACCGGGCTGCCCGCAGGCAGCCTTGGGCGCTCCCGCGCCAGAGGTTTTTTGACACGCTGAAAAGACCTGCCGGATCGGCAGGTCTTTTTCATTGCATTTACTGAACTTCCTTCAGGGGCTTGATGTACTGCTCACGGCGGCGTTCCCGCTCGGACAGGTAAGCCACATCATTGCCGGAATGGATCTCCCGCAGGTAATCGTAATGATTCTGCAGGATGGTCTCGTTGTTCCGGGCCAGCATGACAACTGCCACGGAAGAGCAGTGGTCGGAAACACGCTCCAGATACGTCAAGGCTTCCATAAACACCAGGCCGCTGCCAATGGAGCAGGCGCCGGTCTTCAGACGCTTGGTGTGACGATCCTTCAGGATCATAACCATGTCATCGATGGTCTCTTCCAGAGGCTCGATGGCCTTGGCTGCTTCATTGTCATCCTGTTCAAAGGCATCCACCGTGATGTTCAGGATCTCATTGACCGCAGAGCAGATAATGCCCAGTTCCTTCTTTGCCGTATCGGAGAAGGAGGTGCTTTCCGCCTGCAGCCGGTCTGCCAGCTCCACCAGATTGGTGGCATAGTCACCGATCCGCTCAAAGGCAGGCACCGTCTGGATCAGCATATCCATCTGGCGGTCATCCCACTCGGTTTCCACAGCCTTGCTCAGACCCACCAGGAAACGGTCGGCAGTGTCCTTGAACTGATCCAGATATTCTTCATCCTCATTGATCTGGCTGACCAGAACGGGATCATACTTGCGCAGCACGCTGCAGGCCTTCTCAAAGTTACCCTTGGCGATCTTGCCCATAGCAGCCACCGCATTGACCGTAACGCCAACAGCAACCGTGGGAGAATTGAACAGCTTCTCATCCAAGGTATGCAGCTCGGGATGCTTGTCCTCGCTGGGCGCATCCTCTCGCACGATCAGCATGGACAGCTTCACCAGTGCGCCGGCAAAGGGAACCAGCACCACTGCGGTGATCAGATTGAAAACAGTCTGGAAATTGGCGATTCCGCCGCTGTCAACAGCTGCAGACCAGAATTCCGCTCCGAAAACCGCCATACGCTCCATGATGGTCATAACGATCATAAACAGAACGGTACCAATGGTGTTAAAGGCAATGTGCACCACGCCGGTACGCTTGGCATCCTTGGAAGAGCCGATGGAGCAGACCATGGCAGTGGTGACACAGGTACCCAGATTGATGCCCATGATCACGGGATAGGCCATGGAGAAGGTAATGCCGGAGCCGGGAACCGAGGCAACCGTCTGCAGCATACCAACGGTAGCGGAGGAGCTCTGCACAATGACCGTCAGAACCAGGCCGAACAGGATACCGAACAGAGGATTGCCCAGGAAGTCCACAAAGGCCATAAAGGCATCGGTGCCGATCAGAGGCTTAACGCCGTCGGTCATCAGACTCAGACCCACAAACAGGATACCGAAGCCAATGCAGATATCGCCGATGGTTTTGGAATTCTTACTCTTGATGAACATCAGCAGAATGATGCCGGCCACCAGAGCGATGGGAGCCAGGGTATCCGTATCAAACAGCCACAGCAGGAAGCTGCCGTCCGATTCAATGGAACCCAGGCGGATGATCTGGGCAGTAACGGTAGTACCGATATTTGCGCCCATAACGATGGAAACAGCCTGCTTCAGGTTCAGCACGCCTGCACCGATCAGTGCAACCGTCAGGACAATCGTAGCCGTGGAACTCTGGATCACAGCCGTGACCAAAGTACCGGTCAGCACGCCCATCCAGACATTGCCGGTAACTTTTTCCAGTACCCGCTTCAGCGCAGCGCCGGAACTGTTCTTCAGGCCGTCGCCCATCAGTTCGATACCGTACAGGAACATGGCCAGGCCGCCGAGAAGCTGGATAATGGCAGTTAAAATCTCCATATGTAACTCCTAAATATCTCTTATGTTCTTTTATTATTCAAATTTATGTACCGTTTTCGGCATGTTACCATTATAAGAAATTTTCAGATAAAAGTACAGTGACAAAATCGAAGTAATTTTTACAAAAAGCTTACGCGGATTTTAACAAATCTGCCAATTATTTTCCGGTGGAGCCAAAGCCTCCGGTGTTTCTTGCGGTGTCCGACAGTTCCTGCGCAATTTCGTAAGCCGGTGTCAGCACAGGGGTGATCACAAACTGGGCGATGCGCTCGCCATTATCCAGGGTCTTCGCAGTTTCGCCATGATTGTGCAGGGCCACGATGATCTCGCCCCGGTAGTCGCTGTCCACCACGCCCACCTTGTTGGCAGGTGCCAGACCCTGCTTACAGGCCAGGCCGCTGCGGGCATAGATCAGTCCGGCACAGCCCGCCGGCACCTCCAGGGCAATTCCCGTGGGCACAAAGGCCGTTTTTCCGGGCGCAATGGTCACCGGCTGCTCCAGGCAGGCATACAGGTCAGCGCCCGCTGCCATGGCTGAGCCGTAGGAAGGCAGCTTTGCCCCCTCTTTCAAAAGCTTCACACGAACGGATGCCATTTACTTCATTCCTTTCTTTTCTCCCTGCCAGTCTTCCCAGAGCACCACGCTCCCGGATGCCAGCGAGGCTGGTACATCGATAAGGCGCTGGTTTTCCGATCCCCGGAACCGCAGCGACAGATTCTTCTTCGCCTCGATGAAGGGGCCATCCACCAGAACGTCCAGATAGCTCAGATACTCCCTGGTGTCTCCCAGACGGCCGGAGAGAATATCCTTGTCGAACAGATAACCGGAGAAGGCCCAGATGCTCTTTTCCGGAAGCTGCTGCTTGATCTTTCGCAGCAGCTCCACCACCGCACCCTGGTTCCGGGGCTCGAAGGGCTCGCCGCCCAGAAGCGTCAGTCCCCGGATGTATGCAGGCCGCAGCATGTCCACGATGGAATCCATGACTTCCTCCGTAAAGGGCTCGCCGTAGTCAAAATCCCAGGCAACTTCGTTGAAGCACCCGGGGCAACGGTGGGTGCAGCCGGAAACAAACAGGCTCACCCGGACTCCGGGGCCGTTGGCAATGTCACAGTTTTTAATGGTTGCGTAATTCATTTCTTAACTCCCAATTTTGAAAACCACCGGAAGGTCATGGGCCACAGCACCCCCGCCGTCACCACGATGAGGAAATACCGCACCGCCCGGGCAGGATAGGTGCTCAGCACCAGCTCCAGGGGTGCACGCAGGCCTTCCTTCACCAGCAGCACCGCCCCAAGGCCCAGCAGCACCTTCAGAAGCTGCGCCCACCAGATGGCTTTTGTTTCAAATCTCACATATTTCATTTCCAGAGGATATACCACCGCCACACCGGTGATGCAGCCCAGCATGGTATAGGCATTCTTCATGCCGGAGGTCAGGTTGTGTGCGTCCATATCTGCCGGGAAGGGCCACAGGTGCACATAGAGTGCAAGTCCCACCGACAGGACCAGCATCAGGCCGATCACATCCTTCATTCCCTGCGCCTGCTCACGCTGCACCAGGGGCTTCATGACAAGCACCAGCAGCAGCGCGCACAGGGAACCCACCAGCACATCCATCGGCGTATGGACACCCAGATACATCCGGGACAGGGGCACCAGAACACAGATGCCGATCCAGATCCCCCGGAGCCATTTATTTTTCGTAACGGCGGCAAGGGAGCCGAAGGTGCCCACCGCGCTCTGGCTGTGGCCGCTGGGGAAGGAATAGCCGGTGGCTGCTTCCCTGGCCTGCTCCACGATGGTAAATTCCGGGTCCAGCACCCAGGGCCGGGGCACGGCGCAGAACAGCTTCAGAAACTGATTGACCATGGTGCCGATAAACCCCACCGACATGACATAATATCCCTTTTTCTTGTCCACGCACCAGAAGACGATCAGCGCCGCCACCAGAAACGCGGTCTCCTCACCCAGCCGGGTGACCAGCAGCATGAACGCATCCAGCTCCGGCGTGCGGATGCCTTCCAGGAAATACAGAATCTCCATCTTTCTCCTCCTTGGCATAGACTGATATCAGTATAGCACAGCTTTGCTGCAATTTCTACTGCAATCTTACAAAAGGGAAAGGACCGCCGTTGGAAACGGCAGTCCCTGGAAAACGCTATTTGGATACTTCATCCGGATAATCGGCCTTGTATTGATCCCACAGCTGATTCTGGCCCTTCTTATCCAGGCCCCGGCGAACCAGCTTCTTTACGATGTCATAAATGACCGCGAACATGGGCACGCAGATGACCATGCCCACCACGCCCCACAGGCCGCCGCACAAAATGATGGCGAACAGCACCCAGAAGCTGGAAAGACCGGTTCGGTCTCCCAGAATGGCGGGGCCGATCACATTGCCGTCCAGCTGCTGCAGCGCCAGAACGAACAGGCCAAACCAGATGGCCTTGAGGGGATCTTCGATCAAAATCAGCAAAATCGAAGGAACCGCACCGATAAAGGGGCCGAAGAAGGGGATCACGTTGGTCATACCCACAATGGCAGACACCAGCAGCGCATTGGGGAATTTGAAAACCACACAGCCAATGTAGCACAGCACACCGATGATGGCAGAGTCCACGATCTTGCCGTCGATGAAGCCGCCGAACATCCGGTCAATGAAGGCCACCTCGCTGAGGAACAGGTCTGCCCATCTGGGCTTCAGGACGCTTCGAACCATCAGCACGCTCTGGCGGGCGAACTTTTTCCGGCTGGACAGCAGATAGCAGGCCACGATCAGGCCGATCAGCAGATTGTAAAGGAACAGGAATACCTTATAAACACTGGAGCCCACACCGCTGACGATGTTGGTAATGTAGGGCATCAGGGTATTCTGCGCCCAGGTCTCCAGCTCCGCGTAAAGGGCATTGTAGCTGGTATTGAACAGCTGCAGCAGCTCTTCATCCTCGCCGAAGATGCCCCTGGCCCAGGTCATAAACTGGCTGACCTTATCCGGCAGCGAAGTCCACAGAGACAAAATGCTGTTGTACAGCTGGGGTGCGATCATGATGATCAGCGCATATACCACCAGGATGCCGGTGAACAGACTCAGGCCCACGGCAATGGCATTGGCAGTCTTGCGCATCTTTCGGGGCAGATGCGTTTTCAGGAGTCCCTCATAGAAATTGCAGGCAGGCCGCAGCAGGTAAGCCACCACACTGCCGTAAATAAAGGGCGCCATAATATCCGTCAGGGTATGTACCCAGTCGCCCAGGCCTTTGAACCGGTAAAGGGCAAAAAATACCACAATGCTCAAACTGATGGCGCCGAAGATCGACAACATCAGATACAGGTATTTGCGCTTGTCGGGGTCTTTCATAACATCCCTTCTTTTCTGTATAAATTCATAGTATGGTAAGTATACCATGCCGGTAGAAAAAGGGGTATAAACATTTTGTGAATAATTCCGTTTCCCCGTTTCTTACCGTTTCTTTGCTGCGGAAAATTTTACAAAAACTTCAAAGGCCGCCTTTCTCCCGCCCTTGCCATTTTGGCGGAAATTGACTATAATGAATTGCAAAGAACTGCAGAAAATGAGGAGTGTCTATGTTTTCAAAGGAAAGCCGCTGCCGTTACGGCGCGCATCCCCTGGCTGAGGTGATCTGCCAGCTCCGTTTCCCGGAAATTCTGGCTGTGGGAGCAGCTGACCCCGTGGAATTTCAGGAGGCCATCCGTTCTGAATTCCCCCTGTTCCTGCGCCGTCAGGAGCTGCCTGCGCCCAAGATAACCGGCATTCCGGGAAATATGTCGGTTCAGAACCAGAAGCCCGTTATCAATTACCAGTTTTCCACACCGGACGGTGCCTGGCGCGTAAACCTTACCAATCAATTTATTTCCCTGACCTGCACAAGCTATACCTGCTGGGAGGATTTTGCTGCCCATCTGGACAAACCCCTGGCTGCCTTTATCCAGGTGTATAAGCCTGCCCATTTTGAACGGGTGGGACTCAGATACCTGAATTTCATCTCCCGCTCTGCCCTGGGTCTGGAAGGCGTTCCCTTCTCCCGGCTGATCCGGCCCTGTTATCTGGGGCCTCTGGCAGAGGAGGATGTGTCCGAAACCGCCGCCACCCGCTGCACGGTGGACTGTGAACTGACCATCCGGGGCGGCTGCCGGGCCAAGATTCACGCAGGTCCCGGACTGGTGAAGCGGGGTGTCAGAGAGGATAAGGAAGTCAAATTTATCTTTGACCAGGATCTGTTCATGACCGGCCAGCTGCAGCTGAATCTGGCAGCCGGCGTCCTGCAGACTCTGCACCACCAGGCCGATTCCATCTTCCGGGGCGCGATCACACAGCAGCTCCACGAAGCCATGGAACCTGAAATTATCTAAAATGCAAAATGCAGAATGATAAATGCTGAATTATTCCCCATTTCTCGCACATTTAGCACTTATCATTTAGCATTCAGCATTTCAACCAAGGAGGTTTTTATGTATTATCCCTACGGCTATTATTACGGCTTTGACTGGACATATCTGTATCTTGTCCTACCCTGTGTTCTGCTGTCCCTGTGGGCCAGCCACAATGTCAATTCCACCTTTCAGAAGTATTCCCGACAGTTTTCCCAGCGGCGGCTTACCGGTGCGGAGGCAGCCCAGCGGGTGCTGATGGCAAACGGTGTCCGGGGCGTGCGCATCGACCGGGTCAGCGGCAATCTGACAGATCACTTTGACCCCAGAACCAATGTGATCCGTCTGTCCGACAGCGTCTATTCCAGCACCTCCACCGCCGCCATCGGCGTTGCCTGCCATGAGGCGGGCCATGCGGTGCAGTATGCTGTGGGTTACGCTCCCATCAAGCTCAGGGCCGCCATTATCCCGCTGACCAATTTCGGCTCCAAAATTGCCATGCCCCTGATTCTGGCAGGCATCCTGTTCTCCACGCTGGGCACCTTTTCCGATACGCTGGTGTATCTGGGTATCGCTGCCTTCGGTCTTTCCCTGGTGTTCCAGCTGGTGACCCTGCCTGTGGAATTCAATGCCAGCCGCCGTGCCATGGAGGCTATTGAAAGCGCCAATATCCTGACGGAAGAAGAACAGCGGGGTGCCCGGAAGACCCTCTCTGCCGCTGCCCTGACCTATGTGGCTGCCACCGCAACCGCGCTGGCCCAGCTGCTGCGGCTGATCCTGATCTTCGGCGGAAGACGCCGCCGGGATGACTGAGGACTTTCCCATGATTTACACCGAACTGACCAACAAGGCCCTGTGCTATGCCTACAACGCCCACCATGGGCAGCTGGACTACAACGGCATCCCCTTTATCTTCCACCCGCTGCATCTGGCGGAGGCCATGGATGATGAGATCTCCTGCTGCGCCGCGCTGCTGCACGATATCGTGGAGGATACCCAGCTGACGCTGGATGATCTTCGGAAGGAATTTCCGGAGGAAGTGGTGGAAATTGTCGCCCTGCTGACCCATGATGACAGCGCAGAATCCAACTGCGAGGATTATTTTGACTATATCCGCAGAATCAGGGCCAATCCCATTGCAAAAAAGGTAAAGCTGGCGGACATCGCCCACAACAGCGACCAGACCCGCTGCGTCGGTGCCGGACTTCCCCCGGAAAAGCTGAACTGGTGGAAGCAAAAGTACCAAAAAGCGCTGCAGATTCTTATGGAATAATACCAACATTTTTCCGTCCCGGACTTGACAACCGGGGCGGAATTTTGTATAATCCGTCCGTGTGAAAAGTATGAAAAATATGATTTAAAGGAAGGGATGAAATGCCTGGAGGCAAACACATTCTCGGCAAGAACAAGCAGCAGCGGGTATTCGGCACCGCAAAGGTTGGCGACCGGGGTCAGATCGTGATCCCCAAGGAAGCCCGGGAGCTGTTCGGGATCAAACCGGGAGATACCCTGCTGATTTTGGGCGAAGCGGAAACGGGCCTGATCGTTTCCCGGCCGGAGGTTCTCAATGACCTGGCCAATGAATTACTGAATAATGTAAAAAAAGAGGATTAACGAACATGGAAGAATTACTGGAACTGTATCAGACCATGGGCATCTCCCCTGCGGTCTATGCCTACGGTGAAAAGGCTCTGGAACAGCTGAAGGAGCGGTTCGATGCCATCGACAAGATCGCCGAGCACAACCAGGCAAAAGTCCTGCGGGCCATGCAGAAAAACAGGGTCTCTGCCGCCTGCTTCGTGGGTACCACCGGCTATGGCTACGATGATTTCGGCCGCGACAACCTGGAGCGGGTCTATGCGGACGTTTTCCACACGGAGGCCGCCCTGGTTCGTCCCCAGATCACCTGCGGCACCCATGCCCTGACCATCGCCCTCAGCGCCAATCTGCTGCCCGGCGATGAGCTGCTGTCCCCCGTGGGCCTGCCCTACGACACCCTGCAGGAGGTCATCGGCATCCGGCCCTCCCCCTGCTCCCTGGCAGAATACGGTGTGACCTACAATCAGGTAGACCTGCTGAGCGACGGCACCTTTGACTATGAGGGCATCCGCAAGGCCATCAACCCCAAGACCAAGATGGTCACCATCCAGCGCTCCAAGGGCTATGCCACCCGCCCCACCTTCTCCGTTACCCAGATCGGCGAGCTGATCGCCTTCTGTAAGTCCATCAAGCCTGATCTGATCGTGATGGTGGATAACTGCTACGGTGAATTCGTGGAGGCCATCGAGCCTTCTGATGTGGGTGCTGACATGACGGTCGGCTCTCTCATCAAGAATCCCGGCGGCGGTCTGGCTCCCATCGGCGGCTATATCGCCGGTACCAGGGCCTGTGTTGACCGCTGCGCTTACCGGCTCTCCGCTCCCGGCCTGGGACAGGAGGTCGGTGCCAACCTGGGTCTGATGACCAGCCTGTATCAGGGCTTCTTCCTGGCTCCCACCGTTACTGCCGGTGCGGAAAAGGGCGCGATTTTTGCCGCAAACCTGTATGAGCCCCTGGGCTTCCGCTGTGTTCCCAACGCCACCGAGAGCCGCCACGACATCATTCAGGCTGTGGAGCTGGGCAGCGAGGAAGGCATGATCGCCTTCTGCAAGGGCATTCAGGCGGCTGCGCCTGTGGACAGCTTTGCAACGCCCTGGCCTTCGGAAATGCCCGGCTACAAGGATCGGGTCATCATGGCAGCCGGTGCCTTCGTTCAGGGCAGCTCCATTGAGCTTTCCGCCGACGGCCCCATCCGTCCCCCCTACGCCGTCTACTTCCAGGGCGGCCTGACCTGGTATCACGCAAAACTCGGTATTCTCATGAGTCTGCAGAAAATGGTTGATGCAGGGCTTGTAGCACTTTAAAGGAGGAAACAATTTATGTCCTGGCTGTTCTTTTCCATTGCAACCACCCTTTTGTGGGGCACCGCAGAGCTGTTTTATAAGAAGGGAGCTCTGCCCAACGAAAAATACTCCCACCTGAAGATCTGCGTCTGGGTCGGCGTTGTGATGGGCGCCCACGCCATCTTCACCCTGCTGACTCAGGATATCGGCTACAATCCCATGAACCTGCTGATCTACCTGCCGGTATCCCTGCTGTACATCATCTCCATGGCCTTTTCCTATTTCGGAATGCGGTTCCTGGAAGAATCCATTTCCGACCCCATTGAGAACACCTCCGGCGCTGTCTGCAGCCTGCTGTGTGTTATTTTCCTGAAGGAGACCCTGTCTCCCCTGTCCGTGATCGCCATCATCATCATTGTCATCGGCGTTCTGGGTGTGGGCTTCCTGGAAAACAGCGGCGAGACCCAGAGAAAAAAGAACCTGGGCAAGAAGCTGGCCATCATTGCCTTCTGCATGCCCTTCGTGTATGCCCTGCTGGATGCCTTCGGCTCCTTCGTTGACATCTTCTATCTGGACGACTTTGCCACCACGCCCCTGATCGGTGTGACCGAGGAGACCATCGAGGACGTTGCCAACACCAGCTACGAGCTGACCTTTGCCCTGTTTGCCCTGGGCCTGTTCCTGTTCATGAAGGCCAAGAAGGTCAAATTCGGCCCTGTTCCCCAGCATAAGGACAAGATCCTGGCTGCAGTTTTCGAAACCGCCGGTCAGTTTACCTACGTGTACGCCCTGAGCGGCAACGGCGCCATTGCAGCGCCCATCATCTCCTCTGTATGCATCGTCTCTTTGCTGCTGTCCCGGATCTTCCTGAAGGAAAAGCTTTCCTGGAAGACCTACGCCTTCATTGCCGTTGTCATCGTGGGTATTCTCCTGCTGGCAGTCAGTGAGGAGCTCTGACACAATACAACGAATTTCATAAACCGTAGGGCGGGGTCATGACCCCGCCGGACACTTACGACTTCTGCGCGGTTTGCTGCCGATGCGCAGGATGGATGGTGCCCGGCGGAGGCATGCCTCCGCCCTACATTCTATTTGCTTGTTTTTTCGTCCGGAAATGATATAATGGTTCCATGGAAAGAAGGTGCCAATATGAAAAAGAATCTAACCTCCAATCAGATAAAAGCCGTCGCCATCGCCGCCATGACGCTGGATCATCTGGTCTGGACGGTGTTTCCCGGATACGATACCCGGTGGTTCGTGATACTTGCCCATATCCTGGGCCGTCTGACGGCTCCCATCATGTGGTTTTTCATTGCGGAAGGATACCACCATACCCGCAGCGTAAAGCGGTATGCCCTTCGGCTGTTCCTGCTGGCTGTGGTTTCCCATTTTGCCTATAACTTCTGCTTTGGCATCCCCTTTGTCCCCTTCCGGACATCCGTGTTCAACCAAACCGGCGTGGTCTGGTCACTGGCCTGGGGACTGGTTCTGCTGTGGGTGCTGGACAGGAACCTTCTTAAGCAGTGGCAGCAGATTCTGATGATCGGCTTTGTGTGCCTTATCACCTTCCCCTGCGACTGGAGCTGCATTGCCGCCATGGCTGTTGCGTTCATCGGCACCAACCGGGGCAATTTCCGGGCCCAGATGGGATGGATGATGGTCTGGAGCGCTGTCTATGCCATCGTTTATTTCTTCTTTATCGACAGGGTCTATGCCATTGTGCAGCTGTTCACCTGCCTGAGCATTCCCCTTCTTCGCTGCTACAACGGACAGCGGGGCAGCTGGAAGGCCATGGGAAAGGTGTTTTACTGGTACTACCCTGTCCATTTGTTCCTGTGCGGTCTTCTTCGCATCCTGCTCTGGGGTAGTGACTTCGCAACAGCCGCCGCAAATTTTGCCTGACATACAAAAAGGGCACCGGAAAGTTCCGGTGCCTTTTTTCCGTTATTTTCTGTTCTCGGGATTGTTGCTGCAGCCGATGTGGGCGCGGCAGGTGCTGTAATGAGGGCAGGCGCCGCAGCCTTTTTTGCCTGCTTTCTTATCTTTCATCATCCCGCCGATAATGGAGCCTACCATCAGGCCCAGAACAATGAGAACGGCAATGTCTCCATAGGTCATATAAAGCAGCTCCTTTCTTTTTGTTTATACGCCGACCTTCACCTTGGTTTCGGTATATTGGTTCTTCCGGAAGGTCAGATACAGCAGCGCAGCCAGAGCAGCCAGGGCTGCAATGGTGAAGATGCCGAAGGTGGCTTCCCCGGTGAACAGACCGCCGATCTGATAGACGATCAGGGAGATCGCATAGGCAAAGGCGCACATGTATGCGATGGTGCCGGCAGTCCACTTGATGCTGCCCATTTCCCGCTTGATGGCGCCGATGGCGGCGAAGCAGGGGGCGCACAGCAGCTGGAAGATCATGAAGCTGTAAGCCCGGACGGGGCCGAAGTCAGCAGCGATCAGGGCCCAGATCTCGTCGCCGGATTCGCTGAGCTCCCCGGCGAAGTTATACAGGGTGCCGAAGGTCATGACCACTTCTTCCTTGGCGATCAGGCCGGTAACGGTGGCGACGGTTGCCTTCCAGGCCATGTCACCCATCCAGCCCAGGGGATAGAAGATCCAGGCAAACAGCTTGCCGATGGAGGCCAGCATGGACACGTTGCTGTCCTCCACAGCCGTGAAGACGCCGTCCACGAAGCCGTAGCTCTGCAGGAACCACAGAACGATGGAGCTGAGCAGCACGATGGTGGTGGCACGCTTGACAAAATCCATGCCGCGGTCTGCGGTGGTGCGCAGGATGTTCCGGGGCAGGGGCATGTGGTAGGTGGGCAGCTCCATGACAAAGGGGGCAGGCTTGCCGGCGAAGGTCTTGAACTTCTTCAAAATCACACCGGAAATCACCACAGCGGCAATGCCGATGAAGAAGGCAGACACCGCAACCAGCGGAGAGTTGCCGAAGACTGCACCGGCGAACAGGCCGATAATGGGCATCTTCGCGCCGCAGGGAATGAAGCCGGTGGTCATGACGGTGATCTTCCGGTCATTTTCCTGCTCGATGGTTCGGGATGCCAGAATGCCGGGCACGCCGCAGCCGGTGGCCACCAGCATGGGGATGATGGACTTGCCGGACAGACCGAATTTGCGCAGGATACGGTCCATGATGAAGGCCACACGGGACATGTAGCCCACGTCCTCCAGGATGGACAGCAGCAGAGACAGCACCAGAATCTGAGGCACAAAGCCCAGCACCGCGCCGACACCGGCCAGAATGCCGTCCATGATCAGCCCGTACAGCCAGCCGCTGACACCCAGAGCCGTCAGAACCGTGTCGAAAAGATTGGGAATCCACTCCCCGAACAGCACATCATTGGCCCAGTCGGTGCCCATGGTGCCGATGGAGAAGGGATAGCTGCCCATGGCGATGGCGTACATCAGATACATAATGCCCGCAAAAATGGGAATGGCCAGGACCCGGTTGGTGACGATCCGGTCGATCTTGTCGGACAGGGACAGAGAATGCTTGGGCGCCTTCTTTGTGACCGCCTTGCCCACCACGGTGCCGATGTAGGTATAGCGCTGGTCGGCAATGATCGATTCGGCATCGTCGTCCATTTCCCGCTCGCAGTCGGCAATGTGCTTTTCCAGATGGGCAGCCAGATCGGTGTTCAGGCGGACTTCCTTACGAACCATCTCGTCCCGCTCGAAGAGCTTGATGGCATACCAGCGCAGGTACAGCTTCTTGACCCTGCCCTCAATGGACTCCTCAATGTGGGCCAGGGCGTGCTCCACGCTGCCGTTGAACACGTGGGGCATTTCGCCGTGGGTGTGGTTCCGGGCCAGGGCCACCGCCTTTTCCGCGGCCTCCATGCAGCCCTCCCCCTTCAGGGCGCTGATCTCCACGCAGATACAGCCCAGCGCCTTGCTGAGCTTTTCCAGGTCGATGGAATCGCCGTTTTTACGAACCAGGTCGATCATGTTCACTGCCACAACCACTGGATGGCCCAGCTCGATCAGCTGGGTGGTCAGGTACAGGTTCCGCTCAATATTGGTGCCGTCTACAATGTTCAAAATGGCATCGGGGTGCTCGTTGACCAGGTAAGTACGGGTCACCAGCTCCTCCGGGGAGTAGGGCGACAGGGAATAAATGCCGGGCAGATCCTGGATGATCACATCCTCGCTGCCCTTCAGGCGGCCCTCCTTCTTCTCCACGGTAACACCGGGCCAGTTGCCAACATACTGATTGGAGCCGGTCAGATTGTTGAACAAGGTGGTCTTGCCGGAGTTGGGATTGCCGGCAAGGGCGATTTTAATACTCATGCATTGTCCTCTCTTTCAAAATTAGCAGGGGCTAACCCCAGAGCAAAATAAAATTTTCTCAGTAGATTTCAATCATTTCCGCATCGGCCTTACGCAGGCTCAGCTCATAGCCGCGGACGTTGATCTCAATGGGGTCACCCAGGGGGGCTACTTTCCGAATGAAAATCTCCACATTCTTGGTAATGCCCATGTCCATGATCCGGCGGCGGACGGCGCCCTCACCATGGAGCTTCACCACCACTACGCTGGTGCCGATTTTGGCATCCTTCAGGGTCTTCATGTGTCTCCTCCTCTTTCCGTTGTCAGTTAGCTTCAGCTAATCATAGTGTAAACCCATTTTTGGATTTTGTCAAGGGGGCTTTTTCCAAATATGCTTGTCGACTTAACGCAGCATGGTATCAAGTAGCAGTAGGGCGGGCTGCCCTCAGCCCGCCGCAAAACAGAAAAATGGTGCAGCTTGCGGCGGCTTGAGGGCAAGCCGCCCTACCGTAGTGCATTTTTGCGCTGCCATTTTCCAACTTGCTGCGTTAACCCGATAAGCACATTTCCAAATTTTATCTGCTTTCGGAGCCGATCAGCAGCAGCTTTTGCGCTCTGGTCAGGCGTTTGACGGCGATTTCCCGCTTCAGGGCATCGGAATGGGTGCCGCAGGCTTCCCGGTAGACCAGGGTCAGCGGGCCGCGGCCGCGGGTATATTTTGCGCCGGTGCCGCTGCTGTGGGCCTCCAGCCGCTTCTCCACATCGGTGGTAATGCCGGTGTACAGGGTGTCATCGGCGCAGCGCAGGATGTACAGATGCCAGACAGATTCCATGATTTCCTCCCAGTTTTACATAAGAAGCTTCCAGAGCTGGGTCTGAAAACCGCCGCAAGGCACCGAACAGACACGGTAATGACAGCGCAGGCAATACCGTAGGGGGCGGCGTCCCCGACGCCCCCTACGATGGTTTCTCAGATTCGCCCTTATCTTCTGCGCAGCCGCTTCCCTGCCAGCAGTATGTCCAGCAGGAAAAAGGTCACATTTCCCAGGATCAGCAGCAGGGCTGTCATGGCAATGCCCAGGTCGTAAAACTCCTGCACGATCCGCTCCATGCCCAGAAGGTGCATCAGCACCCAGTACATGAGCAGGGTCGCTCCGTTGAACAGCAGGGCCTTGATGAGCCATTTCCCCCTGCGGCCCTCGATCCATGGCCTGACGATGGGATAATAGCCCAGGAAGATAAAGACAGCCGCAGCCTCCTTGTCCGGGGCCATGAGGGCTGACAGGATGGCCACACAGCCGTACCAGGCCCAGGCCATCCGGCTGCCGCAAAGCCTGCGCACCAGCTCCAGAAGGGTGATGCACAGCATGGGGCACACATAGGTGGCAACAGGGATCAGCGTTCCCATATTCAGGATGACCAGTGCCGCTGCTGCCAGCACGCCGCCCAGGGCGACCTGGGCGGCGGGTGTGGTTCTTCGGTGTTTACTTTGCATTCTTCTTCAGCAGGCCGTACTTGATGTCCCAGAGCTTCTGGCTCAGGTCGACATAATAGGTCTGGGGATTGTCAAAGCGCTTGATCTCATCCCACAGGGTATCCACCTGCTGGGCGCAGTAGGCCCGGATCTGCTCCAGGGTGGGCAATTCGTAAACCAGCTCACCATTTTTAAAGATGGGCACCTGCAGTTCCTTGGCGGTGAAGTTATAGACATTCTTGCGCTTCCAGGTGGCTTCGGGGTCGAAGATCTCCATGTCCTGGCTGTCGTCGATGACCTCGTCGTAAATTGCCAGATAGTCGGCAATGGCCTTGCCGGTGTCGTTGCCGAAGAAGCGGTAGAGCTTCTTGTAGTGGGGGTTGGTGATCTTGGCAACGTTCTCGGAGATCTTGATCTTGGGGTTCACGGAGCCGTCGGCGCCTTCCACGGCCACCAGCTTGTAAACGCCGCCGAAGACAGGCTCACTGCGGGCAGTGATCAGCCGCTCGCCAACGCCGAACAGGTCGATCTTGGCATCCTGGCGCAGCAGATCCCGGATGATGTACTCGTCCAGGGAGTTGGACACGGAGATCTGGCACCCCGTCCAGCCTGCCTCGTCCAGCATCTGACGGGCCTTCTGGGTCAGGTAGGCCATGTCGCCGGAGTCCAGGCGGATGCCGCATTTGGTGATGCCTCTGGGCTTCAGCACTTCATTGAAGACCCGGATGGCATTGGGCACACCGGACTTCAGGGTGTTGTAGGTATCCACCAGCAATGTTGCATTGTTGGGATACATTTCCACATAGGCCTTGAAGGCTTCGTATTCGCTGTCGAACATCTGCACCCAGGCATGGGCCATGGTGCCGCCGGCCTTCACGCCGAAGAGCTGGTCGGAAATGGTGCAGGCAGTGCCGTGGCAGCCGCCGATGTAGGCAGCACGGGCACCCAGAATGGCAGCGTCCGCGCCCTGGGCACGGCGGGAGCCGAATTCCAGAACGGTGCGGCCCTCGGCAGCCCGGACAACCCGGTTGGCCTTGGTGGCAATGAGGCTCTGGTGGTTGACGCACAGCAGCAGATAGGTCTCGATCAGCTGAGCCTCAATGGCGGGAGCCCGGACGGTGATGATGGGCTCGTTGGGGAACATGGGCGTGCCCTCGGGAACGGCCCAGATGTCGCCGGTGAAACGGAAGTCTGCCAGATAGCTGAGGAATTCCTCGCTGAACAGCTCCCGGCCCCGGAGATATGCGATATCCTCCTGGGAGAAATGCAGATCCTGGATATACTGGACGATCTGCTCCAGGCCGGCCGCAATGGCGAAGCCGCCGCCGTCGGGGCAGCGCCGGAAGAACAGGTCAAAATAGGCGATCCGGTCTTTATAACCGGTGGAGAAATAGCCCTGGCTCATGGTCAGCTCATAGAAGTCGCAGAGCATGGTCAGATTCAGTTTGTCGTTGATAACCATATAAAGTCACCTCGTATATGTATTTGGATAGATTATAGCGCATTTGCCGTTTCTTTTCAAGAGGTTTCATTGACAAGACAGCTGTAATTACAGATTTATTTCCGGGGTGGGGCTGCCATCTGTCATCCTGAGCGGAACGCAGTGGAGTCGAAGGATCTGCGCACAAACAAATCTGTACGCACCCTGACAGTGCGTAGATCCTTCGACTCGCTTTGCTCGCTCAGGATGACAAATTATGTAAACTGATTCTTCGCATCAGAGCTGTGCATAGACAGATTGTTTATTGACAAGTACCGGATTTTTCGATATAGTTTTATTATAGAAAGGTTGTGATACGTATGGAAATCACCGTTGGCATGAAGGGCGAAGTTTCTACCCTGGCGGAGCGGGAGGATACGGCAAAGGAGGTCGGCTCCGGCGATCTGCTGGTATACGCCACCCCCTGCATGGTGGCCCTGATGGAGGGCGCCGCCTGCGAGGCCATTGCCGGGGCCCTCAGCGAAAATCAGACCACCGTGGGCACCGCCCTGAACATTGAGCACATCTCTGCCACCCCTGTGGGCCTGGAAGTCCGGGCAGAGGCACAGGTAACCGCTGTGGAGGGCAAGGTCATCACCTTCGAAGTCAGAGCCTTTGACGAAGCCGGTGAGATCGGCCGGGGCACCCACAAGCGCGTCATTGTCAATCCCCAGAAGTTTTTGGAAAAAGCCTATACCAAACTCTAAGGAGGTTCTACCATGCAAGATTACAGAGCCATGATCCGCAGCACCTTCGAGCAGGGCAGCGTCCGGGATGCCGACATGCTGTTCGAGGCCTGCATCAAGAACGCCTTCCCCACCTTCAACTTCCGCCGTCTGGAGCTGATCCGGTTCATCCGGGAGCCTCAGTACATGGAGGGCCGCAGCTGGAACCACGTCTTTGAGATCAAAAAGTCCACACTCCAGGGACAGCCGGTCTGGGAAGTCCACTGCCACCGGGTCACCATGGGCAAGACCCCGGACAAGCATGTGTACCTGGATTACATGACGCTGGGCTTTGTGCAGTATCTGGAGCAGTAAAAAAATACCATCGTAGGGGCGGATTTCCAATCCGCCCTTCTATTTTTCAGGAAGCATCCCTAAAAGAATCAGGGCGGATTCAAAATCCGCCCCTACAGGATTATTTCTTTGCCTGGTCGGCGGCGATGATGCGCTTCATGGCTTCGATGCCAACCTTGATGGCGCCGGAGGTGTCCTCGGTCATGGGCATGGCAAGACCGGCCTTTTCCCGCTCCTGGTTCCATACCGCATGGAAACAGCTGCCGCAGCGGACGCCCAGGGCGGAAGCCACCACAAACAGGGCGGCGGATTCCATCTCGCTGGCCTTGACGCCCAGGCGCTTCCAGCTTTCCCATTTCTGCAGAAGATCATAGTAAACGGGAGAGCGCTCCGGGCTGTGCTGGCCGTAGAAGGCATCCTTGCACTGGACAACGCCCACATGGGTGCGGTAGCCCAGGGCCTCGCCTGCGGCCTTCAGGGCGGCGGTAACGTCAAAGTCGGGCACCGCCGGGAATTCGATGGGGGCATATTCCAGGGAGGTATGCTCATAGCGGATGGCGCCGCTGGCAACCACCACGTCACCGGGCAGCACATCCATGGCGATGCCGCCGCAGGTGCCGATGCGGATAAAGGTATCCGCGCCGATGGCGGTCAGCTCCTCCATGGCGATGGAAGCGGAGGGGCCGCCGATGCCGGTGGAGCAGACGGAAACCTTTTCCCCCAGGAGCGTTCCGGTGTAGATATTGTATTCCCGGTTCATGCCGATATGGACGGGATTGTCAAAATGGGCCGCGATGGATTCGCACCGGCCCGGATCACCGGGCAGGAACACATACCGGCCCACGTCCCCTTCCACGCAATGAATGTGAAACTGCATACCAATATCCTGCATAGATACCACCCTTTTTGTTAAAAATAGATAAAAACATCATAGCATATGGGACGCATTTTTGCAAGTCTTTTGTAACCCCACTTCGCAAGGGGCGGTTCCCGACACACAAAAAACCGGGACGCATCTCTGTGTCCCGGTCAGACTGTAGAAATAGGTATGTTAGCGCGCAGGCCCCCTCTGAGAGGGGGCTGTCACGGCGGGAGCCGTGACTGGGGGAGAGAACCGAAAAGTTTTGAAAATCTAAGATAAATTGTGATAATTGAAACTTTTTCTCTCCCTCAGTCAGCTTCGCTGACAGCTCCCTCATCAGAGGGAGCCTTAGGCGCTACCGCGCCAGAAGGTTTATTGACACACTGACCGGGACGCATCTCTGTGTCCCGGTCTTGTTTTATTTACTTTGCCAGCTTTTCCTTGTCGAAATAATTCTTTGTCAGCTTCACCACAACACCGGACAGGCCCAGCAGGGCGATCAGGTTGGGGATGGCCATGAAGCCGTTGAGGGTGTCGGCAATGTTCCACACCAGCTCCAGCTCCAGGGTTGCGCCGATGACGATCACCAGGATGAACAGCGCCTGGTAAACGGGAACGGACTTGGTGCCCAGCAGGAACTCGCAGCAGCGGGTGCCGTACAGAGCCCAGCTCAGAATGGTGGACAGAGCGAACAGGGTGATGCCCACTGCGATGATCATGGAGCCTGCCTGGCCGCCGAAGACCGTTGCGAAGGCTGCGCTGATCAGCTCGGCGCCTGCGCTCTGGCCCCAGGTGATATCCACACCGCCCTCAATGCCGCACAGCAGCGTCAGCGCAGTCAGGGTGCAGATGACGATGGTGTCCATGAAGACCTCGAAGATGCCGTACAGGCCCTGCTTGACGGGGTCGGTCTCGGAGGTGGCTGCATGGGCCATGGGTGCGGAGCCCAGACCTGCCTCATTGGAGAAGACACCGCGGCCGACGCCCTTCTGGATGGTGGTCATGATGGTGATGCCGAAGGCACCGCCCAGGGCAGCTTCCGCGTTGAAGGCACCCTGGAAGATCATGGCGAATACCTTGCCCAGGGAACCCAGGTTGGAAAACACCACGCACAGGGCGCAGATGATGTACACCGCTGCCATGAAGGGCACCAGCTTTTCCGTGACGGAGCCGATGCGCTTGATGCCGCCGAAGAGCACCAGGGCCACGATGATGGCCACCAGCAGGCCGATGACGATGCTGGAAATGGGCACGATCTGGCCAAACAGGGTGATGGAAGCGGCAGCGGTATTGCCGCCGAAGGCATCGATGGCATTGTTGATGGAGCCTGCGATGGTATTGACCTGGGTCATGTTGCCGATGCCGAAGGCAGCCAGGGCGCCCAGCAGGCTGAAGGCCACAGCCAACCAATTCCACTTGGGGCCCAGGCCGTTTTTGATATAGTACATGGGGCCGCCCACCCAGTCGCCCTTTTCATTGCGCTCCCGGTAGCGGACAGCCAGCACAACCTCGGCATACTTGGTGCACATGCCGAACAGGGCGGACAGCCACATCCAGAACACCGCGCCGGGGCCGCCCACGGCGATGGCGCCGGTGACGCCTGCGATGTTGCCGGTGCCGACGGTGGCAGCCAGGGCCGTGGTCATGGCCTGGAAGGGGGTGACTTCACCCTCGCCCGCCTGCTGCTTGCTGAAGATTCTGCCGATGGTGTTCTTCATGGCATAGCCAAACTTCCGGAACTGCAGGAAGCCGGTACGGACGCTGAGGTACACGCCGGTGCCCACCAGCAGGATCAGCATCCAGGGGCCCCAGGCAATGCCGTTGAGGTAGCTGACGATTTCATTGATTGTCATAGTTTTCTCTCCCTTTTTCCTTGTGTCCGCTTTAGTATACTAAATTGTATACAAGAATGCAAGAAAAAAGTATTCACCGGCAAAGAAAACTTTTCTGTATTTCACCGGTGGATTTTTGTACACAGTTACAAAACACACCGCCCTGCCGCACGTTTGCACGGGTGCGAAAGCCATATTGGCTTATACGCAGCGCCGGGCAATCGTCATCTGTTATGGTATCAGTACAGCCCGTCCCCCCGCAGGCCCCGGAAGCCGCGGACATGGCGGCCGTTTCCGCCGGGAACATGCCAGGTGTAGCTCAGCCCCAGTCCGGGGCCGTGCTGGATCAGCCAGGAGGAGACGGTTTTGCCGCTCAGGGGTATGAGCATATTGTCCTCGCACCAGTCCCGGTACAGCTGATACAGATGCCGGGAGCTGATCTGTGCCTCCGGATCAAAGCGGACATAGCCCCTGGAGCGGAGAAACTGCATAATATTATTCCCCTCATCGATGGCGGTCTGCAGGTTCTCCCGGCTGCGCTGGCTCAGGGTGAAGCACATGTTCTGATCCAGCAGGCGGATCAGACCGGCAATGGCCCACTGCAGTATCCCCTTCAGCTCCAGCTTCAGGCGGCAGGCCAGGAAGGGATCATCCACCCGATCCTTGCTGCGCTCTTTGGTTGTCAGGATGATCTGGCGGCGGAAGAAGCCGTAGCTGCGGTCGTGGAGCGAACGCAGATTGCCGTTGCCGAAGGCCATCAGGCGGCAGTGCAGCATGCCCTGGTAGCTCTGGATGCCCTTTTTTTCCAGATCCATGGGCTGCTCGGCGGTGATGATGGATTTCAGATAATTGGTACTGCTCAGGGCCTCCAGCCGCAGGTCGTCATCCACCATCAGCAGCCGGCTCTGCAGATCCGCCCGGGCAAAGGGGCTGCTTTCCAGCTTGGCAAGGGAGCCGTTCATCATCCCCTCCCCCAGCAGCGCCTGCAGCACGATGCCGATGCGGCTCTTTCCCTCGCCGCCGCTTCCGATGATCAGCAGCATCTTCTGGGCATAATTCACCGGAACCAGGCAGTAGCCTATGAATTCCTGAAGGGTCAGAATATCCTCCGGCTCCAGCAGCTCCCTCAGAAAGGAAAGCCAGAGCTCCGGCTCCGGTGCCTGGGGATCATACTCCACGGGAAGCCGGCACTGGCAGAACTGCTTTTCCCGGCGGAATTCATCCCGGTTCAGGTAGTAATCGCCGTTGGCGCAGTGGATCACAGCCTCTCCCGGCTCCAGGGCTTCCTTTCTGCACATACACCTGAGGGTCTCCATCATGCCGCTGACCTTCTTGCCCAGACCGCTGCGGACGAAGGGGCTCATATAGTCGAAGACATACTGGCGAATTTTCTCCTCCTTCACCCTGCCTTCGCCGGAGTAAAACTGCCCGTCCACATACACCATGGGATACATCAATAGAAACTGCCTGCAAAATTCCAGCTCATCCAGCGACCGCCCCTGGGCCCACTGGGGAACCTCGATCCGAACCTGCTGTACTTCTGTCATAAAAAAACCTCCTTACAGAATTTTTCAGGGATATCCCTTCACCCATACCCTCAGAAAGAGGAAAAGTTGCACCTAAACATGCAACTTTCCAAAAAGAATTTTTATATGACAAATAAAGCACGAAGAAAGCCCCGGAAGAATACCCTTCCGGGGCCTTAGTGTGTCTTGACACTATTTTCAGAAAACAGATGTAGGGCGGGGGCATGCCCCCGCCCTACATTCCAGACTGCCAAAAAAGTAGATTCACACGTAAAAGTTTACCAAAATGCACAGCACCCAAAGCCTCCCTTGTGTAAAGGGAGGTGGCTCGCCGTAAGGCGAGACGGAGGGATTGAGCAGAGAAATCTTACGTATTCGCATAGGATTACGGCGAAATTGAAACTTTGTACTGCAGCAATCCCTCAGTCAGATCACGCTTGCAGCGTAATCTGACAGCTCCCTTTACACAAGGGAGCCTTGGGCGCTCCCGCGCCAGAGGTTTTTTGACACGCTGAGGGCGGATTGAAAATCCGCCCCTGCATTATCTGATTTTCTTGCCGTCCAGCACGGCTTCCACAAGGGTATCCCCGCTGTAGCGCAGGGTCAGCAGGAAAAAGGGCGCATTCTGCCACAGCAGATCCAGGAATATCTGGTCGCCCTCCCATTTGGGCAGGTCGTTTAAAAATTCCCGGCTGACCCACTGCAGATCGCCCTCGTCGCATTCTCTCAGGTCGCCGAAAAAGCCGTCGGCGGTGAACAGGTACATGTACTCTCCCTCGCAGCAGTCATTGAGGAAGGTAACGATGCCCCGGCATTTCCAGCTGGTCAGCGTCAGGCCGGTCTCTTCCCGGGCCTCTCTCAGGAGGCATTCGTCGGGACTTTCGTTTTCTTCAAACTTGCCGCCGATGCCGATCCACTTGTCGTGGTTCACATCATTCTTCTTTTTGACCCGGTGGAGCATCAGCACATCCTCTCCCCGGGTTACATAACACAGTGTTGAGTTGATCATCGTTTTCTCCCAAACATTCCCACAGTGACAGGGAAAGTTACTTCGTTATTCTCTGGATCAGGTGCATGGCCTGATGATGATTTTGGATGGTGATCTCTTTGTAGCCGTCGGCCTTTTCGCCGTCCAGGGACCAGGGCATATAGGGGTCGGCCCAGATCTTGATATTTCTCGCAGGCCGGAAGGTGATCATGGCGCAGTTATACTTCTGATTCTGCACCGCCTGGATGCACTCGGTCAGCTCCGTCAGATTCCGGGCGGCCCGGACCAGCATCACCTCGAACAGACCGTCGCCCATGTCCACCTGATCGGGGGGCAGGGTCAGGATGCCGCCGATGGAGGTGGAATTGCAGATGGCGCCGAAGAGGAAATCATCCTCCACAATATCCCCGTCGATCTCCATGCGGATATGCTCATTGCGAATCTGGGACAGCTCGGAAATGCCGCCCAGGACATAGGCCGTATGACCCAGGGCATTTTTGATATTCTGGGGCACCACATAGCTGGAGCGGGTAAATGCGCCGAAGGAGGCCACATAGGTAAAATACCGGTCCTCAAACTGGCCCAGGTCATACCGGCGGACTTCGCCCTCCACAATATCCTTCGCCGCCTGCACAGGGTTGTGGGACAGCTTCAGAGAGGATGCAAAATCATTGGTGGTGCCGGCGGGGATATAGCCCACAGGAATGGAAAGGCCCGCCTGATTCAGTCCGGTGACCGTCTCATTCAGGGTGCCGTCGCCGCCGCAGCAGACCACGATATCATGTTCCCCTCCAAGCCGCCGGGCTGTTGCCGCCGCGCTTCCGGTGCCGGTGGTCATAACAGCCGTCACATCATATCCGGCCTGGGTGAAGGTCATCAGAATTTCCGGCAGAAATTTGTTGGCCTTTCGCTGTCCTGCAAAGGGATTCATAATAAACAGCATTTTTTTCATAGAATTCGCCTCGGTTTCATTTCGTGAGTCCCATTATAGCACCCCATCTTTTTTTCGCAAGACGGTTTTCAGGAAATTTACGGTTTGGTAACATTCGGGGAGGCTGTTGTGTTTTGCAGACGGGGATGATACAATTATTCTGCCTGTAGGGCGGGGGCATGACCCCGCCGACCCGCTATCGACTATTATCTTGTCTGGATTTTATCGTATCCGTTATCTCTTGCGCCGTTTTTTACCTGCGTAATCGCAATACCTGATCGGCGGGGTCATGACCCCGCCCTACATTGAAAACAATTGTCAGAGGAAATTACCATGAAACTGCTTTCCGACTACTATAAGGAACGTTTTGGCTGCAAGATCTACAAATTATCCCTGGACGGCGGCTTTTCCTGCCCCAACCGGGACGGCAGTCTGGGAACCGGAGGCTGTATTTTCTGCACCGGCAGCGGCGAATTTGCCGAGGGCGGGCCGGAGCCCGTTGCGGTTCAGCTGGAACGTGCCAAAAGACGGGTTGCGGCCAAAAACAAAGGCGGCAGGTACATGGCCTACTTTCAGGCCTTCACCAACACCTACGCTCCGGCGGAAACCCTGCGAAGGCTGTACCTTGCGGCTATCGAACCGGAGGACATTGTGGGACTCGCCATCGGCACCCGGCCCGACTGTCTGGGTGACGATGTGATGGCAGTCCTGCAGGAGGTCAGCGCCCGCAAGCCGGTATCCGTGGAGCTGGGTCTGCAGACCATCCACGAAGATACCGCCCGCTATATCCGAAGGGGATATTCTGCTGATGTATACTTCGATGCCGTAAAGCGTCTGAAAGAAGCGGGAATCGAAGTGGTGACCCATATCATCCTGGGCCTTCCCGGAGAAAGGGTGGAAGACATGGTGCAGACCACCAAAGCCGCCGTGGCCGCCGGGACGGACGGAGTGAAATTCCACCTGCTCCATGTGCTGCAAAATACGGATCTGGCTAAGGACTACGAAGCCGGAAAATTCCGGTGCCTGAGTATGGAAGAATACGGCGCGGTTTTAAAGCAGTGCATTGATGTGCTGCCGGAGCATATTGTCGTTCACCGCATCACCGGCGACGGAGCCAAAAAGGATCTGATTGCCCCCCTGTGGTCAGCAGATAAAAAGCGGGTTCTGAATTATCTGCACCGGGTTTTGGATATCTAAGCCTTCCCCCGGGGGGAAGGTGGCCCGCCGCAAGGCGGGTCGGATGAGGGTTGGCGAAATCTATTAATATGGAATGCAGTATCAAATCGAAAGTCACAATTGTATTTTTTATTCGATACCCAATACCATTATGCAACTGCACGCCACCCCTCATCAGTCATAAAAATTGTTCCAATTTTTATGACAGCTTCCCCCCGGGGGAAGCCTTTTTTGCTGGACAATCCCCTTCCCCCTTTGTATAATAAGGAAGAACAAACTCGAAACGGAGGCTTTTTTTATGAAGCTGAATACCAAGCGCACTGTCCTGGTTGGCTTTGCCTTCCTGTCCATCTGCGCCTTCTGGCAGATGTACGACAATCTGGTTCCCAAAATTCTGACCGAGACCTTCGGCATCGGCGAAAGTGTTTCCGGTGTCATCATGGCATCGGACAACGTCCTTGCCCTGTTCCTGCTGCCCCTGTTCGGCGGACTGTCCGACAAGTGCAAAAGCCGTCTGGGCCGCCGCCGTCCCTTCATTCTCTTCGGCACCCTGGCGGCTGTGATCCTGATGATGGCCCTGCCCCTGCTGACCGACAGCTATCATGCTGCGCCCGCCATGTGGAAGACCGTGTGCTTCATCATCGGTCTGGGCCTGCTGCTGATCGCCATGGGTACTTACCGCTCTCCCGCCGTTGCGCTGATGCCCGATGTGACCCCCAAGCCCCTGCGCTCCAAGGCCAACGCCATCATCAACCTGATGGGCGCTCTGGGCGGCATCATCTACCTGATCATCACCACCTTCCTGTACAAGACCTCCTCCGACGTTTATGTTTCCTACCTGCCCCTGTTTGCCATTGTGGGCGGCATCATGCTGGGCGCACTGGCAATCGTCATGTTCTTCGTCAACGAACCCAAGCTGGTGGCCGAGCAGAAGAAATACGAGCAGGCTCACCCTGAGGACAACCTGACGGAAGTTACCGAGTCCGGCGAGGCTCTGCCCGCAGATGTGAAGAAGAGCCTTTCCTTCCTGCTGGTTTCCATCGCCCTGTGGTTCATCGGCTACAACGGCGTTACCACCTGGTTCTCTGTCTATGCCTCCGAAAGCTGGAACATGACTCTGGGACAGGCCAACACCTGCCTGACCATCGCCACCGCCGGCGCCATTGTCAGCTATATCCCCGTTGGCAATATCGCCAGCAAGACCGGCCGCCGGAAGACCATCCGCTTCGGTACCCTGCTGCTGTCCGGCTCCTTCGCCGCTGCTTTCGGCTATACCATGGTCTCCGACCAGTTCTCTCCTGTCCTGTACGTTCTGTTCGTGCTGGTGGGCGTGGCCTGGGCCTTCATCAATGTGAACAGCCTGCCTATGGTGGTGGAAATGTGCAAGGGCAGCGAGGTCGGCAAGTTCACCGGCCTGTACTACACCTTCTCCATGTCCGCCCAGATCGCCACCCCCATCGTGGCCGGCTGGCTGCTGGAAAACATCGGCTACAAGACCCTGTTCCCCTACGCCGCCATCTTCGTCTTCGCCTCCTTTGTCACCATGGGCTTCGTACGCCACGGCGATAACAAGGTGGATGCAAAGAAGGGTCTGGAAGCCTTTGACTTCGACGACTGATGTATTTTAATGCTAAATGCTGAATGATAAATGCAAAATAATGGAATTGCCTTCGGCAATAATTTCAATAATAGGCAAAGCCTATACCTTTATTTAGCATTTAGCACTTAGCATTCTGCATTTTATAAAAGGACTTGATACTATGCTGGAACTGATTATTCTTATTCTCGGCGTGTACATTCTCGCCATCATGTGCCGCTCTTCCCATAAGGGTGTGCTTGATTTGAAGGGCTGGTCCTATGCCCACCGGGGTCTGCACGGAAACGGCATTCCCGAAAACTCCATGGCTGCCTTCAAAGCCGCACTGGACAACGGATTCGGCATTGAGCTGGACATCCATCTGCTGAAAGACGGCAATCTGGCGGTCATGCACGATTCCCTGCTCAACCGCACCACCGGCAGGCCGGGCCACATCGAAGATCTGACCACGGAGGATCTGAAACATTACCACCTTCAGGGCACGGAGCAGACCATCCCGGAATTTATGGACGTGCTGACCTTGTACAATGGCAAGGCACCTCTGATCATCGAGCTGAAGCCCGAGCGGAACAACCATGCCGCCCTGGCAGAAGCCGCCTGCCGGATGATGGACGGCTACAAGGGCGTGTACTGCATGGAGTCCTTCGATCCCCGGTGCGTAGCTTGGCTGAAGAAGAACCGTCCCGACATCGTCCGGGGCTTCCTGACGGAAAATTTCACCAAGACCCGCAACGACCTGCCGGACTACCTGCGCTTTCTGCTGACCCACTGCCTGACCAATTTCACCTGCGTCCCGGATTTCGTGGCCTATAAGTTCGCCGACCGGAAAGACTCCATCAGTTTTTCCCTGTGCCGCAAGCTGTGGAAGGCCCAGGGGGTTACCTGGACCTTAAAGACAAGGGAAGAATACGACACCGCAGTAAACGAAGGCCTGATCCCCATTTTTGAAGGGTTCCTGCCGGAAGCAAAGCAGCTGAACAACTAACACAACCGTAGGGCGGGGTCATGACCCCGCCCTACATTGTATTTGAGGAACGGTTAATACATCAGAACCCGGCGGATCTTATCCTCTGCCCGTTTCAGGGTGCGCCAGACGGTGCTCTTGTGGACGCCCCGTTCCGCTGCGATCCGGGGCAGATTTTTATTGTCGAAATAATAGGCAACCAGCGTCTGCCGCTGAAGCTCCGTCAGCTCCGTCTGGATCATCCGGCGCAGCAGCTGCATCTGGTACTCCCGTGGGAGACTTCTGCCGCAGAGCTTGTCAAAGGGTGTATTTTTCATTGCGCCAGTATCCCCTTTCGTAATAGCGGGCGGTCAGCTCCGCCAGCTCGTTCATCTGCGTCAGAATCGGCTCCAGCGCCAGGATACGCTGCCGCAGCTGAAAGGCCTCTGCCGGATCTTCCTCCTGATCCAGTGCTCTGCGCAAACACTGCAGACGGGTTCGCAGAAGCCGGGCAGAATATGCATATTCCTTACTGATCTGCTGCAGGGTCATACTGCTTTCTCCTTTCGCAGCGCAGGCACCGGAGCCCCGGCACATAGCACTCGCAGCCGCAGGCAATACAGAAGGACTCCGGCACATCCGCCTGAGGGTCCCGGAAAAGGGTATAGGGAAATTCAATATAGTACATACAACGATCCGCCTTTCTGAAGATTTCTCCTTCAGTATAGCGGATCGTTTTCCCTTTGTCTGTCGGACGATGTTCGACAAATTATTTCTCAGATATCTGATATCATAACAAACATTTGTAGGGGAGGGATTCATCCCTCCCTGCGTTTCTCATCCTCCACCGGATGCCAGGATTTTGACTCGGTGGCCATCTGTACATTCAGGGCGGAATGAATTCCGCCCCTACGGCCTATATTTCTCTTTCCTTTTCATAGGTTCTGCGCTATGATAGAGCAAAAGGAGAGGATAGCTATGGACGAGCAATTTATGCGCGAAGCCCTGATTCTGGCAAAGGAGGCCTTTGACGACGGCGAGGTGCCTGTAGGCTGCGTCATCGTCCGCAAAGGCGAAATCGTGGGCCGGGGCCGCAACCGCCGGGAGACGGACAAGTCTGCCCTGGCCCATGCGGAAATCGAGGCCATTGCCGATGCCTGCAAAACCCTGGGGGGCTGGCGGCTGTGGGAATGTGAATTGTATGTGACCTTGGAGCCCTGCCCCATGTGCGCCGGTGCCATCATCAATGCACGGATTCCCCGGGTGATCTACGGGGCCTCGGACAAAAAATGCGGCGCGGTGCGAAGCGTGTGCAGCCTGTTTTCCATGGAGTTCAACCACCATCCGACGGTGGAATGCGGCATTCTGGAGGAAGAATGTGCCTGTCTTTTGTCGGAATTCTTCCGGAAGCTGAGAGTGGAGCTGCGCTCCCGGCCCAAATGGAAACCCAGGGCAGAATGAGCACTGCAAAATTCACTGTAGGGCGGCTTGCCCTCAAGCCGCCTTATCCAAAAATCTACCGTTTTCGGCGGGCTGAGGGCAGCCCGCCCTACTGCGGCATGTTCAAACGGATACCGTGTTTATACCGAAACGTTAAGGGAGGAACAAGACCCTCCCCTGTGTCTGCTTTTGAGGGAGGTTCATGGATTGAAGGAATATCGCCGGGCGAAGCGGGTGGGGCTGGCTTCCATTTTGCTGGCGCTGATTCTGCGCCTGTGGGCGGAGGGCGTGCCGGAAATGGTCGTACAGCTTTGGAACAAACAGAATATTGCAGAAGAAAAAACCGGACAAGCTGTCCGGTTTTCGCCGTCTTTACAGGTTTTTTCCCCGAATTTCATGGAATCTCCGCCTCCATCCCTTCCGGAACCCACCGAGCCGCCCATTCCCTCCTTTTCCGATCCGGAGCCCATCGAATTATATTATGCCGTGCAGAAAACACCGGATATCGTGGCCCTTTTGGAAAAGCCGCTGCAGTGGGAGCTTTACGGTGAGGAGCCCACGGTGCTGATCCTGCACACCCACTCCACGGAAAGTTATACACAGCATGGGGAAAACTATGTGGAAACCTCCGCCTGGCGGACTCTGGACGAAAACTACAATATGCTCTCCATCGGCGCAGAGGTGGCAAGGCTCCTGAATGACCGGGGCATTCCCACGGTTCAGGACCGGCAGCTTCACGACTACCCCTCCTACAACGGCTCCTACGCCAGCGCCCGGAAGGCCATCCGGGAATACCGGAAGGAATTTCCCTCCCTGAAGCTGATTTTGGATCTGCATCGGGATGCCTCCGGAGAAGACGCAAGTCAGATGCGCACCCTGGCTACGGTAAACGGCAGTCCCTCCGCCCAGCTGATGGTGGTCATCGGGGCCAATCACGAAAACTATGAGGAAAATGTAAGCCTGGGGCTGAAGCTCCACGCCCAGCTGGAACACCAGTCCCCGGGCATCATGCGCCCATTGCAGCTGCGCGGGGCCCGCTACAATCAGGATCTTTTCCCCGGGGCACTGCTGATCGAAGTGGGAGCCGCAGGAAATTCCCACACAGAGGCCATGACCGCCGCCAAAGAACTGGCCGGAGCCGTCATCGCCCTGGCCAGAGGGACGGTTTGATTATCTGTAGGGCGGGGTCATGACCCCGCCGACCCGCCATCGATGACCTCCATGGCGGCTGTCTTGTATTTGCTACATTTTGCATCATTTTTACAAGGGAAGTTTCGTAACCTGGTCGGCGGGGACATGTCCCCGCCCTACATTTTTCTGTTAAAAAACGTTCCACCAGACGAATTCGTGGGCTTCGCCCACGGCGGCGATCTGTCTTGCCAGGCGGCGGCTTTCCGCGGCGAAGGCAGCGTTTTCTTTGGCATCACAGTAGATTTCCAGCAGGCGGAAGCTGCTGTCGATGTCCTCGATGGGGGTGTGGTCTGCAAAGCAGGCCCGGAAATGCTCCCATGTTTTCCAGTCCTCCGAGGCCCGGCGGAACAGGATTTGGGCCTTCTGCCAGTCTCCCGCCAGGGCCAGCTGCGCGCTTTCGTTCAGGGAGCCTTCAATGGGATCATGGATGCGCACCATAGCCACCGTCACGGCAACGGCCCCGGCCAGCAGGGCAAGCAGCAAGATAAGTCCGATCCAGCTTCGTCTCATGATTCCTCCTTTGGGATGAAGGTAATGCTTCCCCGGTCGTCCACAGCCAGAAGAAAGGTGGTGTCCGGGGATGCCTTATATTTTTTCAGGACGTTTTCCATCCATTTTTTATCTTTTCCGGATTTTTTCAAATTTTCCTGAAAGAAAAATCCATCCTCGATAATGGTAACGGGCATACTTTGCCTGCCCTCCTGCGGATAGGGAAAGACGGACAGATTTCCGTCTGTCTCCAAAATGGCATACTGCACAGATGTTATGTCAAGTACATCCTTCTCCCGCAGGTGGCCCATCAGCTCATCCAGCGTCACCCGGGTGCGGCGCAGATTGTTCTGGAGGATGCGGCCGTTGTCGATGAGGATCACCGGCTTTCCGCAAAACAGCCGCCGGACAAATACGGAGCGCAGGATCAGCCCCGAAAGCACCAGCTCCAGACCCAAAACCGTCAGGATCGGCACCAGTCCGGAATACAGCGGTATGGCTGCATCCTGCATGGGAATGGAAGCAAGATTCGCCACCAGCATGGTCACCACAAATTCCGATGCCTCCATCTGCCCGATCTGCCGCTTTCCCATCATCCGGATTGCCAGAATCAGCACCAGATACAGCACCACCGTGCGCACATAGGACAAAAGCAAAAAATCACCTCGTAAGGGATAGGGTTCCCGGAGAGGTGATTTTTATGTGGACTATATTGTAGGGCGGGGACATGTCCCCGCCGACCCGGCATCTCTCATTGTCGTGTTTGATTTTGTTGTATGAATTACCCTATACGCTGTTTTTCACCCGCATTATTTTGTTGGCTGGTCGGCGGGGTCATGACCCCGCCCTACATCATAAAATGCAAAAACCGCGGCCAGCACGCCGCGGTTTCTGCAACAAGAAAAGAGGAGAGGAAAAAATGAAAAAGAAGGAAAAATCTATATTATATATAACGCCCGTTCCGTTATCAGGGCGGCTGTTTGTCTTGTTTATCTTTATGGCCTTATTATACCGATAAATTATTAACGATTAAAGCATAGAATTGTTAAGTTCCTATTAAGTTCTGTGAAGAATATTTGTATTTCCACGGTGGACATATTTTGTTCATAATCTTTTTCCGCACAACATTCGCATTTACCCTGTAGGGCGGGGGCATGCCCTCGCCGGGCAGTATCGATACCTGAGCAGAACCAGTCAGCCGCTCAAACCCGGAAAGTGCCCGGCGGAGGCATGCCTCCGCCCTACAGATAATCGTTTTTCGATTAAAAAAACCGGCAGATTGCTCTGCCGGTTTTTTATGGTTTGTTAAGCGAACTTCAAATTACAGCTGGGGGCCAGCGGCGACCAGAGCCTTGCCGGCGTCGTTGCCGGTATACTTGACGAAGTTCTTGATGAAGCGGGCGGACAGGTCCTGAGCCTTTGCTTCCCACTCTGCAGCGTCAGCGTAGGTGTTTCTGGGATCCAGGATGTTGGTGTCAACGCCGGGCAGTGCGGTGGGCACTTCCAGGTTGAAGTAGGGGATGGTCTTGGTCTCAGCCTTCAGGATGGAGCCGTCCAGGATGGCGTCGATGATGCCGCGGGTATCCTTGATGGAGATACGCTTGCCGGTGCCGTTCCAGCCGGTGTTGACCAGGTAAGCCTTGGCGCCGGACTTTTCCATC
>JAFQHF010000055.1 GCA_017398105.1 Oscillospiraceae bacterium
CTGGTGAATCTGATGACCGCTTGGCGGCATGAGGTCAAGGAGCTGATGGGTGGCATGGGTATCAATTCCATTGAAGCCCTCCGGGGCAACCGCCTGATGCTTCGGGGCATCGGCATGACGGAAAAGGAACTGGAGATCCTGGGCATTTCCCATGCCGGTGAATAAGGAGGTTTGCAACCATGAAACGGGTCTATGTCAATGAACAATGGTGCTTAGGCTGTCATCTATGTGAATACAATTGCGCTTTTGCAAACTCCGGCGAAACGGATATGGTGAAAGCACTGAAAGGTAAGCAGATTTTTCCTAGAATCCATGTAGACGGGGAGAAACAGATCCATTTTGCGGTATCCTGCCGTCACTGTGAAGATCCGATGTGCATCAAGAGCTGCATTTCCGGGGCTCTGTCCAGGAAAAACGGGGCGGTCTGTGTTGACAGAACAAAGTGTGTGGGATGCCTGACCTGCATTCTGGTTTGTCCCTATGGTGCTATGTCTCAGGGGGAGAACGGAGCAGTCCAGAAGTGTGAACTGTGTCTGGAGAATGCCTGCGGAGAACCTGCCTGCGTAAAGGGCTGTCCCAACAAGGCCATCGTTTATGAGGAGAGGTGAGCACGATGAAGCAGTATGTGATAATCGGAAACGGCGTTGCTGCAGCGGGCTGTATTGAGGGAATTCGAACAATAGACCCAGCCGGTCAGATCGTTGTCATTTCCGGAGAAAATCATCCCGTCTATTGCCGCCCTCTGATCTCCTATTACCTGGAAGGAAAGACCTGTCTGGATAAAATGAATTACAGGGATCAGGATTTCTATGAGAAGAATGGATGCAAGGTGATCTACGGTAAGAAGGCGGTACAGATCGATCCAGCAGCAAAAACGGTTGTACTGGATAACTGTGCGGAGATCCCTTATGACAAAGTTTGCGTTGCCGCAGGATCAACTCCGTTCGTTCCGCCCTTTGCGGGTCTGGAAACGGTGGAAAAGAAGTTCCCTTTCATGACGCTGGACGATACGCTGTCATTGGAATCTGCCATTGAGAAAAGCAGCAGAGTTTTAATTGTGGGTGCTGGTTTGATTGGTCTGAAATGTGCGGAAGGATTGCGCGAGCGCGTTGGGAGCGTTACTGTATGCGATCTGGCAGACCGGGTATTGTCCAGCATCCTGGACAGCGAATGTGCTTCAATAATGCAGAAGCAGCTGGAAGCACATGGAATCGAATTCATGCTCGGTGACAGCGCCCAGAGCTTCCAAGGAAACAAAGCCCTTATGAGAAGTGGCAGGGAAGTTGACTTTGATGTGCTGGTTCTAGCGGTTGGCGTTCGTGCAAACACTTCTCTGGTGAAGGAGATTGGAGGAAATGTCAATCGGGGAATTCTCGTCAATCAAAAAATGGAAACCAGCATTCCGGAAATTTTCGCCGCTGGAGATTGCACAGAGGGTCAGGACATTTCCTTTGGCGCAAACCGGGTGCTTGCTATCCTGCCCAATGCCTATATGCAGGGAAAATGTGCCGGAATCAATATGGCAGGCGGTTATGCTGTCCATGACAAAGCAATTCCCATGAACTCCATCGGTTTCTTTGGACTCCATGCAATGACTGCCGGCAGCTATTTTTGCGAAGCGGACGGCGGCAAGATGTATGAGGAAAAGGAAAATGGTATCTTGAAGCGCTTCTTTATCAAAGATGGATTCCTGACCGGGTACATCCTGATCGGAGACATTGCGGGAGCCGGAATTTATACTTCTCTGATTCGTGAGAAAATACCGCTGGAAACCATTGATTTTGAGATGCTGAGAAAGGCTGCAACGTTGGCTGCGATGCCAAAAGAAAATCGTGGAAAAAAGCTGGGAGGTGTGGTATAATTATGATGTCTATAAATGCAGAAGGCCGGGACTATCAGGAACTGAACGAACAGATCCGGGAAGCAGGGAACAGCTGCACGATCACAAACTGCTGTGGTCAACGCTTCCTTGCAGCAGGAATGTCCAATAAGGAAATCACCATTGAGGGAATCCCCGGAAATGCGCTGGGCGCATATCTCAACGGAGCCAAGATCACGGTTTATGCCAACGCACAGGATGCGGTGGGCGATACCATGAACGCCGGACGGATCGTGATCCATGGCAGCATCGGTGACGCGGCAGGCTATGCCATGCGGGGCGGCGAGATCTATATTCAGGGAAACGCAGGTTACCGGGCAGGCATCCATATGAAAGAATATGGCGAAAAAGTGCCGGTGCTGGTAATCGGCGGCTGCGCAGGCAGCTTCCTCGGAGAGTATCAGGCAGGCGGTGTCATCATGGTGCTGGGCCTGAACAGAGGGGATAAGCGGATCGTTCACAATTTCCCCTGCACCGGAATGCACGGCGGCAAGCTGATCCTCCGGGGCGACTGTGCGGGTGTGACATTCCCCGGCCAGGTCAGCACCAGAACCCCGACAGATGAGGATTTTATCCTGATCCGCAAATATGTCACCGAATACTGCGGGCTGTTTGGTGCGGATCTTGAGGAGGTTCTGCGTTCTCCCTTCACCGTTGTGACACCGGACAGTGCAAATCCCTATCAGCAGATGTATGTAGCAAATTGAGCACAGAAAGCAGGTTGTTCGATATGAAATACACACCACAGGAAGTCATGCAGTACATCGAAGAGGAGGATGTCAAGTTCATCCGTCTGGCATTTTGTGATGTCCATGGGAAGCCAAAAAATATCTCGATCATGCCCCAGGAGCTGGAACGGGCTTTTCGCTATGGCATCGCCGTCGATGCATCTGCCATCGCAGGCTTCGGCGACGAGGTTCATTCCGACCTGTTTCTGCACCCGGACCCTGCCACCATTGCGGTGCTTCCCTGGCGGCCGGAGCATGGCCGGGTGGTGCGGATGATGTGTTCCATTACCGATTTGGATGGAAACCGGTTCGCCCACGACACCAGAGGCATTCTGAAATGTGCCATCGCAGATGCGGCGAAAGCGGGCTATACCTTCTCCTTCGGCTCGGAGCTGGAGTTCTATCTGTTCAAGCTGGACGAGAATGGGGAACCCACCAATGTTCCCTATGACCACGCAAGCTACATGGATGTGGCCCCGGAGGACAAATGCGAAAATGTCCGCCGGGAGATCTGCCTTGCTCTGGAGCGGATGGGGATCCAGCCGGAATCCTCCCACCACGAGGAGGGTCCCGGACAGAATGAGATCGATTTTCGCTATTCCGATGCCCTGAGTGCGGCGGATCATGCCGTGACTTTCTGCACGGTGGTCAAAACCATTGCGGCCCGGAACGGACTTCATGCGGATTTCTCTCCGAAGCCTCTGGATCGGAAGCCCGGCAGCGGATTCCACATCAATATCTCCGTGAACGGAGGCGACGAGATCGCAGCGCAGCGGATGATGGGCGGTATTCTGAGCAAGATCCAGGATATGACCCTGTTTTTGAATCCCACGGAGGAATCCTACCGGCGTTTGGGGGAACATAAGGCACCCAAATATATCTCCTGGTCCACAGACAACCGCTCCATGCTGATCCGGGTTCCGGCAGCGGCGGGAGAGTACCGCCGTTTTGAGCTTCGCAGTCCCGACTGCACCGCCAATCCCTATCTGGCCTTTGCTCTGCTGATCTGGGCGGGGCTGGACGGGATCCTCAACAACATCGCTCTGCCCGAAAGATCCAATGTCAACCTCTATACCGCCTCCCCCAAGGATCTGTGGGGACTGGAAACCCTGCCGCTTACCCGCAGCAATGCTGCCAAAGCAGCTCTGTCCAGTGATTTCCTCAAGGCTCACCTGCCGGAGTCCCTGATCCATTATTTCTGCGAACCCTGATCCGAATTCCAATTCGCAGAAAGGAGGGAGCATATGGTATTCAGCGAACAAACATATCGTGTACTGGTGGTGTCAGCGGCGCAGAAATTCAACGATGCGCTGCTTCCTCTGCTCCCCTGCTCTGAGTATTACCCAGTATGCGTTGTCCACAATATTGCGGCAGCCCGTCGGGAGCTTCTGGGAAACGCTTATGATTTTGTCATCATCAATGCGCCGCTGACCGATGATTACGGGACCCGCTTTGCCATCGATGCTTCCGGCCATACCGGCACGGTGGTACTGCTCCTGCTCCGTATAGATGCCTATGAGCAGATCCATGCCAAAGTGACACCCCACGGTGTCTTTACCCTGCCGAAGCCCACCCCGATCCAGACCCTTCAGCAGGGTCTGCGCTGGATGGCAGCAGCCAGAGAACGCCTGCGGAAGCTGGAAAGTAAGGCCCTCACCATTGAGGAAAAGATGGAGGAGATCCGGCTGGTAAACCAGGCGAAGTGGCTCCTGATCGAGCAGCTGAAGATGACGGAAGCCGAAGCCCACCGCCACATCGAAAAGCAGGCCATGGACCGGTGCTGCTCCAAAAAGGAGATCGCACTGGGGATCATCAAAACATATGCATGATGGAAAATGCCTGAAATAAGACTTCCCTGAGGTGACATCACCCTTAGGTTCCTCTGTCTTTGACGTGCAGGTTCGAGTCCTGTTGCCCGCACCATAGCCAAAAGCGGCACTCCCTCGGGAG
>JAFQHF010000056.1 GCA_017398105.1 Oscillospiraceae bacterium
AACCACCCTGAGGGCATCAAGGGTGCGGAAGCTGTCGCCTCTACCATCTTCCTGGCTCGTACAGGCAGAACCAAGGCGGAGATCAAGTCTTACATCGAAGAGAACTTCCACTACGATCTCAGTCGTACCTGCGATGAGATCCGTCCGTCCTATTACCATGTGGAGTCCTGCCAGGAAACTGTCCCGGAGGCGATCACCGCATTCCTGGAAGGAGAGTCCTTTGAAGACGTGATTCGCACAGCGGTATCCCTGGGTGGTGACTGTGATACCCTGACCTGCATCGCCGGTTCCATGGCAGAAGCCTTTTATGGTGTCCCGGAGGAACTGAAAGCGGAGTGCAGAAAGAGACTGCCCAATGATATGCTGGAAGTGCTGCAGAGATTTGATACCTGGTTGGCAGCTGTTGTGGCATAAAAGTGCATCCGGGAAACAATCTGGATGCGAATGTATGATAAGCATCGTCTGTCTTCATAAAAAAGCACCGGATTTCGAAAGAAATCCGGTGCTTTTCTTACCTTTTAGCGCAAAGCGGAACCTTGGAAATCCGGATTCTTTCTGTTTGGTGATGTCATCACGGAAAGTCCTTCGCCGTTTGTCTATAATAAAGCCATAAAAAGAAGATATAAGGAGGGCTAACCTATGGCAGCTATCAATATCAATCAGAATAATTTTCACAATGAAGTTATGAATTCCGAAAAGAAAGTTCTGCTGGATTTCTGGGCACCCTGGTGTGGTCCCTGTCGGATGGTGGTTCCTATGGTAGAGGAGATCGCAAAGGAACGCCCCGATATTAAGGTCGGCAAAATCAATGTGGATGAGAACCCGGAGCTGGCAAAGCAGTTCGGTGTTTTGAGCATTCCCACCTTAGTGGTGATGGAAAACGGAAAGATCGTCCGGAAGGAACGGGGGGCAAGACCCAAGAAAGCGATCCTCGCCATGCTGTAAGGAGGTGCGGTTATGGGATTCTTCGATTTCTTCAAACAGCCTGACATCAATCAGGGCGTAAAAGAGTATCAGCAGCGGGAAGGCGCTATTTTGCTGGATGTACGCACTGCGCAGGAATACCGGGATGGATTTATCCCCGGCAGCAAAAATATTCCTCTCGGGAGCATTGACAAAGTTGACGCAGTTGTGGAAAATAAAGATACAGCCCTGTATGTCTACTGCCACTCCGGTGCCCGGAGCCGTCAGGCAGCGGGCATTTTGCAGCACATGGGATATACAAATGTAAATAATATCGGCGGCATTGCCGCATATCGCGGAAAGGTGGAGTCTGTATGAAAGTCGTGATCGTAGGTGGCGTGGCAGGCGGGGCCACGGCTGCAGCAAGAATCCGCAGACTGGATGAGCAGGCAGAAATCGTTGTGTTCGAGCGGTCAGGCTATATTTCCTATGCCAACTGCGGTCTTCCTTATTACATCGGCGGCGTGATTGAAGATCCGGAAGATCTTACCTTGCAGACTCCGGAAAGCTTCTTCTCCCGGTTCCGTATTCATATGAAGGTACATCACGAAGTTACCGCCATTCATCCCGACAAAAAGACAGTTTCCGTGAAAAACCTGAACACCGGAGAAGTCTTTGAAGAAAGTTATGATAAGCTGCTGCTTTCTCCCGGCGCAAAGCCTGTATGGCCCAACCTGCCCGGTATGGACAGCGACAAGCTGTTTACCCTGCGTACCGTGGAGGATACCTTCCGTATCAAAAAATTTGTGGATCAGAACAAGCCGAGATCCGCTGTGATGGTGGGCGGCGGCTTCATTGGTCTGGAAGTGGCAGAGAACCTGCGGGAGCTGGGCATGGATGTGACCATCGTCCAGCGGCCCAAACAGCTGATGAATCCCTTTGATGCGGATATGGCTTCCTTTATCCACAGCGAGGTTCGCAAGCACGGCGTGAAGCTGGCGCTGGGCTACAGTGTGGAAGGCTTTGAGGAAAAGGACGGCGGTATCAATGTGTTGCTGAAGGACAGCGCACCCATTCATGCGGATATGGTGGTGCTTGCCATTGGTGTCACCCCGGAATCCTCCCTTGCCAAAGAGGCGGGGCTGGCTCTCGGCATGAAGAGCAGCATCCTGGTGAATGACCGGATGGAAACCTCCGTCCCTGATATCTACGCTGTGGGCGATGCGGTGCAGGTAAAGCACTATGTCACCGGTGAGGATGCCCTGATCGCCCTGGCAGGGCCTGCCAACAAGCAGGGCCGGATCGCAGCGGACAATATCTGCGGCGGCGACAGCCGGTACTTAGGCTCTCAGGGAAGCTCCGTAATCAAGATTTTTGATATGACCGCAGCCACCACCGGCATCAATGAGACCAATGCCCGGAAATCAGGGTTCAATGTGGATACGGTGATCCTGTCTCCCATGAGCCACGCAGGCTACTATCCCGGCGGCAGGCTGATGACCATGAAGGTGGTTTTCGAAAAGGAAACCTACCGCCTGCTGGGCGCCCAGATCGTGGGTTACGATGGTGTGGATAAGCGGATCGATGTGCTGGCTACTGCCATTCATGCGGGAATGAAGGCAACTGATCTGAAGGATCTGGATCTTGCCTATGCGCCGCCTTACTCCTCTGCAAAAGATCCTGTCAACATGGCAGGCTTTATGATCGACAACATCTTCAAGGGGCTGAAGCAGTGGCATTTAGCCGATGCTGCCCAATTGCCCCGGGACGGCAGTGTGACCCTGCTGGATACCCGGACGGTGGGGGAATACAGCCGGGGGCATATCGACGGCTTCCAAAACATCCCCGTGGACGAGCTACGGGAGCGGATCGATGAGATCGAACCCGGAAAGCCCGTTTATGTGATCTGCCAGAGCGGTCTGCGCAGCTACATCGCTACCCGGATTCTGGAAGGGTATGGCTTCGAAGCCTATAACTTTGCAGGTGGTTTCCGGTTCTACGATGCGGTCATGAACGATAAGGCGCTGATCGAAGCAGCCTTTGCCTGCGGCATGGATAAATAGTCGAACCCCCCGGCGTAGCCGGGGGTTCAGACTGTAGAAAAAGCCTCGCAGAGTTTTCTGCGTGAGCAGAAAATAAAGTCCAAAACCGTTTTCGACCGCGGCATGTACGTGGGCGAAAACACTTCTCAGGCTGCAAGTGTGCGAGTTGTGTGCCGGAGGCACACAAGGAGTGCGCGCAGCAGACTGCATAAAATCTGGCGGAAAGCCCCGAAGGGGATTTTCGACACGCTGAACCCCCGGCGTAGCCGGGTGTTGTTTTTGGTACAGCCAATATGAATTCTTCACAATATAGCCTGCTGCCATTTTGTCAAAAAAATAGTATTACAGTGCGTCGGTGATCAGCTTCTGATACATCTGCTCCGTCAGATCGCAGCCGTAGAACAGCTTATAATAAGCCGTCACTTCCTCCTGCAGATCATATTCTGTATATTCGGGATAAAGCAATTCTCCAAGCCAGAGCATTCCCAGATACCGCTGCACTGCAGGAGGAGAGGACAGCCAGCCATAGGGGCCGTAGGGCGTTTTGTAATACGTTCCGTTAGCCACGGCGGACACGCTCTGCCATTGGGGTTCGTCTGCAATGGCGCAGTAGCAGCTGTCGGGCGCGAAAATAATGACATCGGGATTCCACAGCAGGATCTGTTCCAGATCCACCTCGTTGCCGGCACCGCTGGAGACTACATCCTCCACCACGGCCAGGTTATTGCTCATGAGATTGATGGTTTCGGCGTGGAAGGAACCCTCTGCGATGACATTGACACCCTTGTCACCCAGGCAGTACAGCAGCGATTTTCTGGCGTTGTCCGCATCCACCCGCTCCATCATGGCGGTGATTTTTTCGTAGGTTTCCCGGCACCACAGGGCAAGCTCCTCCGCTTTTTCCTCCCGGTTCAGGAGCTTTCCCAGAATGCGGTAGGCTTCCGGGGCGGTGGATACGGTGGCATCGATATGGATAAAGGGAATGCCGGTCTGCTCTGTCAGGGCGGTCAGATCATCAGCGGTGGTTTTCTTTGCCTCGCCAATGTCGATCACAAGGTCAGGATCAGCAGCCAGCAGCGCTTCCAGATCCATCTCTCCCTTGCCGCCGTAGAGCTGACCGATTTCCGTTTTTTCAAAAATATAGGAGGGCAGATACGTGGCCGCATCCTCTGCGTAGGCATTGCTGACACCCACCAGCATATCACCGGCCAGCGGCAGAATGTAAATCTGAGACAGAGGGCCGGAGATGGCAATCCTGGTGATTTCTGCGGGGATGGTTACGGTTCGCCCGGTGGAATCCGTGAATTCCCGGGTTTCGGCAGCAGGAGAAGCTGCGCTTTGCCCGCAGCCGCAAAGCAGTACAGACAGAATCAGCAGAAGACAGATGTTTCTTTTCATGGTATTGACCTCCTTGCATAAAATCATACCGGGATTTCGGAAACAGCAAATTGCTTCGGAATACAAATTCGGGCCTGATCCCGATACAGACTGACCACATCCACATCCACGCCGTAAAGGGCGTGGATGGTGTTTTCTGTCAGCACCTCTTCGGGTCTGCCCTGCGTCAGAACCCGGCCCTTCTGGATGGTCAGGATCCGGTCGGAGAACATATAGCTCTGTTCCGGGTGATGGGTGGTCTGGATAACGGTATAGCCTTCCCTTGCCAGATTCCGGGCCTGTTCCAGAACCAGCAGCTGATTGCCGAAGTCCAGATTGGCGGTGGGCTCATCCAGCATGAGGATGGGCGCTTTCTGCACCAGAGCCCGGGCAATGAGCACCAGCTGCTGCTCACCGCCGGAGAGCCGGTGGAAGCACCGGTCCCGCAGCCGGGCGATGCCGACCTTCTCCATGGCCCATTCGCAGATTTCGGTATCTGCTTTTTTGGGGCTGCGGAAAGTGCTCAGACCGCTGGTCCGGCCCATGAGGATGATGTCGAAGACACTGTAATTGAAGATCGGGTGGCTGGACTGGGGGATATAGGCGACATGCCTGGCTGCCTCCTGGACGGAAAAGCTCCGGCTGTCGATGCCGTCTACCAGAACCTGTCCGGTGTAGCCGGACAGCAGCCCCAGTACACAGCGGAACAAGGTGCTTTTTCCCACGCCGTTTGGGCCCAAAATGGAGAGAAATTCCCCGCTTTCCACCGTAAAGCTGATATCGTGCAGAACGGGACGGTCGCCGTAGGAAAAGCTCAGGTTTTTTACTTCAATGCTCATAATGATCCCCCTTTCCGGTGATGAGCCACAGAAAGAAGGGCGCACCGATGAAAGCAGTCAGGATACCGATGGGAATACCGGCTGTGGTGGCGTTGCGGGATACGTTGTCTACCACCAGCAGGAATATGCCGCCGCCCAGCATGGATGCCGGCATGAGAAAGCGGTAGTCGCTGCCCACCAGGCGCCGCATCATATGGGGGATCACCAGTCCCACCCAGCCGATCATGCCGCTGACAGAAACGGCAGAAGCGGTAGCCAGGGTGGAACAGATGACGATCCAAAGCCGGATGCGCGGCGCATTGACACCCATGGCCCGGGCTTCGTCATCGCCCATGGTGATGACATTCAGCTGCCAGCGCAAGGCAAGCAGCGGGAACAGACCGGCCAGCATGGGGAGCAGAACGAAAAGGATGTCGCCCCATTTGACACCGCTGAGGCTGCCCATGAGCCAGTAGGTGATCTGGGGCAGCTGATTGTTGGGATCGGCCACCAGCTTCAGAAAGGAGGTGCCGGACTGGAACAGAGACGATACCATGATGCCTGCCAGAACAAGTCCCAGCACCCGGTCACCCCGGGCATGGCGGCTGACGGTGAACACCAGCGCTACCGTCATCAAGCTGGCGGCAAAGGCACCGATGGTAATGCCCACACTGGAAGCACCCAGCAGAATTGCCAATGCTGCACCGAAGCCCGCTCCGGCAGAGGCACCCAGAATATCCGGGGAGGCCATGGGATTCTGGAATACGCCCTGATAGCTGGCACCGGCAGCGGCCAGACAGCAGCCCACAAGAACGCTGAGTACCACCCGGGGCAGACGGATATTCCACACTGCCGCTTCCACGGCCTCCGTCCAGAAGGGGGTGACAGGAATTCCCAGTCTGCTGCCCAGAACGCCCAGAAGCTCCGGAAGGGATACGGGATACCGGCCCAATGTAAAGGAGCCGAGCACACAGACGATCAGGATCAGACCCATGCTGCCCACCGTCCGGCGGTGCCGTTTTTCAATAGGATTCATGTGCGTTCCCTCGTCAGTAAGAATGGCTTGCCCATGGGATAGGGTGGGCCGGGAATGTTGTGGATGATTTTATGTTTCATACCATCCACATCGGTGATGACCAGACCTGCGATCCGGTCAATGCCCAATTCCAGAAGACCCGGACAGAGGGGGGCGCTGGGGCCTGCCAGAATGGTATAGGCATTTTTGCCAAGATCCAGCAAATGGGGCAGGGTCTTGTTCACCAGCGTGCTGGCGGTCATGATGACCACATCGCACTGGGGGAGCAGCCAGTCGCAGGCAGAGTCGGGATAATCACCCGGTCTGGGATTCCGTTCCAGAATCCGCAGGGAAGCGGCCTGGTCATAAACGGATTGCGGCATATTCAGATGTCCCACCACGCCGATGTGCCTGCCCCGCAGATCCAGTCCGTCGGTGCAGTAATTGTCAAAGGGTTCGTAGGCACCCAGCTGTTCCAGCCGGGCGGGCGTATTGTAATAGGCGTTGATGGCAGCCATGCCGAAACCGGCTTCCGTGAAATTCCAGCTTTTGGCGGCCCGGGCCAGCTGGGACAGGGTTTTGCCGGGATAGTCGCCGGTCAGCATCCGGGGGGCCGTGTCTGCCGGGGTGGTCATGGCCATGCCGAAGTGCGCATCCGTTTCCACTGCCGTCCAGCACTGACCGGCAAGGGTTCCCGTAACAGCGGCATCGGAGGTGATGCCATCGATCAGCACATCATAAAGTTCAAAGAAATTCTTCATGTTTTTATAACCCGTTCCGTTCTGCCCGGTGGAGGATCATCTGGGCGGCAATGGAAATAGCAATTTCCGCCGGCGTTTCACCCTTGATATTCAGACCGATGGGGGTGGTGACCAGATCCAGTTCCTCATCCAGCAGACCGTATTCTTCTTTCAGAGTCCTGCGGACACCGGCTGCCTTGAAGGCACTGCCGATGACACCGCAGTAGGTGGGGCGGCACCTGAGCACCTGTGCCTGCACGACCGTGTCATAGGCATGGCCACGGGTCATGACGCAGACGTAATCCTCACTGCCGATCTGCAGGTGATCCCCGATCCGCTGCAGATCCCCGCAGATGACTTCCTCTGCTCCGGGGAAAAGCTCCGGTTTCGTAAATTCCGCCCGGTCATCCATGACCACACAGCGGAAGCCCACATGGGACAAAACGGGGACAAGCTCCTGGGCTACATGGCCGCCGCCGAAAACATAAACCCTGCCGGAGGCGTTGATCTGTTCGGCAAAGATATCCCCGGTACGCTCCGGATGCCGGGACAGCACCAGATTTTCCGGCACTTCCATGCCCCAGAAACCTGTTTCGGGGGTGTAAAGGCCCATAACATCCTGGCTGCCCACATTTGTCAGCAACCACAGGTCGCTGCCCTTCCGGAATTCGGCCTCGGCCTTTTCGCAAAGGGTCAGAGTATGGTCATCCCCGGCGGGGATATAATGGAAAAACACATTGCAGGCACCGCCGCAGATCATGCCCAGATTCTGCACATCATCCTTGGTCAGGGTGAAGTCATGGCCCAGGGAGGTCTTTTCGGTCAGAACTTTGGCTGCGATCTGTTCGCTGCGGTATTCCACCGCGCCGCCGCCGATGGTGCCGCAGATGCGGCCTTCCGCGCCCACAAGCATCCGGGCGCCGGCTCCCCGGGGCGTTGCACCGGAGGAGGCAATGACGGTGACCAGGACCAGAGCCTCACCATGCTCCAGCTTGTTTTTTATGGTTTTCAGCATATTTCGCATTTATGATTCCTCCAATAATTCAAAGCGTCCATTCTCCCATAGCAGAGAAATGATTTCTGCATAATCCGGCTTATACCATCTGCCGCCAATATCTTGCAGGAACTGGGCAATGATGCCGCCGTGGGCAACCACTGCAAAATCGCCGGGGCTTTGCTTGGCGGCTTCTTCCATGGCCCCTTTAAACCGGGCAAGTCCCTCAGCGTGGTCTTCCGCTCCCGGCAGGGGGATCGTCAGATCGTGGAACCGGGCGGCATACAGCTCCGGATACCGCCGGCGGATCTGGTCGAAGGTCAATCCGTCCCATTCCCCGGCGTACATTTCCCGCAGGCCGTCCAGAATGGCAACGGGAAGCCCGATGGCCTGTGCTGTCTGCACCGCCCGGGTCAGGGGACTGGAAAATACGGCGCTCACCGCAGGCAGAAGCTTCGCCATTTGAGCTGCCTGAGCAAGTCCCTTTTCTCCCATGGGGATGTCTGTTGTGCCGATGCACATTCCTTTTCCCCCGGGAAAATCCGGCAGACCGTGGCGGATCAGGTAGACCTTTTTCATTCAAACATTCCTCCGAAATATTGCTCGTACAGCAGCTTTGCCTGCTCCTTCAGATCCTGTTCGTAAGCATTGTAGCGCTGCAAAAGCGCCTTGCCCCGGTCGGTCAGGACGCTGGTGCTGCCGCCGGCACCGCCCTGGCTGCGCTCGATGAGAGAGTGGTTCAGCTGACTTTCCAGGGTGCGGATAATATTCCAGCAGCTGGAATAGCTCAGCTGCATCCGCTGAGACGCAGCACGGACGGATTTGGTTTCGTCAATGAGCATCAGCAGCATGGCGATCTTGCTGTCGAAAAAGGGCTTTTCCTTGGCCAGGGAAACGCTGACTACCGGGCGTACCAGCTGCGAGTTGTGGTAGCTGACCAGTGCGGAAAAATCCTCCGGCGTATCCGCATCGTGGATGGTGCCGGGATCATCCACATCGATCCGCTTCAGCGTCACACTGCAGCGGTCCATGGCGCCCTTCAGACCCATTTCACCGCAGTCGTTCAGAATTTCCGGGATCAGTTCCTTAGCGATCAGAATGGGGTGTCCCTGCCTGCCCTCGCACATGGGACAGGCCAGCGGCGCGCCGGAATCCAGGATGGTCCTTACGGTTTTTGCGGTGAACAGGGGAACATCCACCGGTGTAAAAAGAACCTTGTCGCACTTGTCCTGCAGATAGTCCAGACCGATTTTGACGGAATCAAACATCTGGGTGGTTTCGTACCGGTCATTCCGCAGGAAAATAATGCCGTTTCCTGCCAGATGCCGTTCCAGCATGGTGGCATTGTAGCCTGTGACCATAACGATCTTGCTGACTCCGGCCTGACTCAGGGTGGCCACCACCCGCTGGGCAACGGAAATGGAGCCGATGGAGAGCATGGGCTTAAATTCTCCCATTCTGCTGGACATACCTGCCGCAACGATCAGGGCACCGATCTGCATGTTGAACGCCTCCTCTGATTGCAATAAAAAGCAAGTTGTAATAAATTGCAAGTTCTATAAAAATACTATACGCAACATTGATGAAAATGTAAAGAAAAAAGATTTTGTGTCTTGTAATTTTGTGCAGCTTTGCTATAATGGGAGCAAAGTTTTTGTCATTAGTAAATGCTGTCATCCTGAGCAAAGCGAGCCGAAGGCTGACAACATGGGGGGAATGGTATGGGCATTTATGTATGGGGCACCGGCTGCGGTGCATCGGAACTGATCGAGCAAGGTTTGGCGTTGGCGCGCATATCTGCCTTTGTGGACAGCTTTCCCGGCGGAGAAACCTTTCTGGGCAAGCCGGTTCTGCTGCCGGAGCAAGTGTGCCTCAATGACTGTGAACTGCTGATCGTCACCACCCGGCATACCGATGCTGTGGCAAAGCGGTGCAGGCAGCTGGGAATTCCGGAAAGCAAGCTGCTGTTTCTGAAAAATAACCATGTGCTTTCCGACCGCAATGCTTCCTGCTCCATTGCCCGGAAGCTCCTGGGGGAAGAACTGCTGAATAAACTGCTTCCGAAGCAGAGAATCGTCCCGACACCTGCAGCCCTTGTCAATTCCATGCTGCCGGAGCGGGATTTGAGCAACGACTATGTGCGTCTGGCCACATTGGAGCTGCTGTGCCGCCGCCTGGCGGAGGTTCCCGGCGCGGCAGCGGAGCTGGGTGTCTATCGTGGCTTCTTTGCCCGCTGCATCAATCTGCTCCTTCCGGAGCGGAAGCTGTACCTGTTTGACAGCTTTGAAGGTTTCTCAGAAGAAGCCAAGGCATCGGAATCCTTCCAGGCAGCCCATGCCAACACCAACATTGAGAATGTATTGGCCATTATGCCCCATCGGTCAGTGGTTACGGTAAAACCCGGATTTTTCCCGGCTTCCCTGAATGGGCTGGAAGAAAAATTCTGTCTGGTTTCTCTGGATGTGGATTTTGAGAAGACCACCCTGGAGGGACTTCGTTATTTCTGGCCGCGGCTGAATCAGGGAGGCTATCTGATGCTCCACGACTGGGCCAGCCCGAAGCTTCCCGGCGTTGCCCGGGCGCTGGAACGGTATGAACAGGAGCTTGGCAGGAAAATTCCCGCGCTTGCTTTGTGCGATGTGGGCGGAACCTTGGTGTTATGTAAATGAGTTGAACATTTTGTTAAAATGCCTTTGCATTTTTAAACGCAGCTTGTGCATCTTTCACAAGCTGCGCTTTTCTTTTTCTGCAACTTGCAATGATTTGCAAGTTGTAAGAAAAATACAATCTGGGATACAATAACATTGTGGCAAGACATAAACGGGCCAGAAATAGTCAGAAGGTGTTTTACATGGAAGAAAAGATTTTCGAAATTTCCGCAAAGGAAGTAACCATTGAAGTTGTGGACGAGGCCACGGGAAAGCAGTACCGCCGTACCCTCCCCATTGACTACTACGAGACTGCCAACGGTCTGGTGCTTCGGGGAGAAAATCTGGACGGCAGTATTTCCCAGCTGGTCTTCTATACGGCCCGGGGTATGCAGCGCATGCAGGACTTAACGGGCAAGGGCCCGGATGAGGACCCCTGCGGCGGCCACACGCACACTTAAAAATCCCAAATCTGATGATAAATTAAGGGAGGAAACGGTATTATGATTAAAAAGACACTGATCATCAACGGCGTAACCCGGAATATCCTGGTGAACGAGAATGAGACTCTCGCCACCTTCCTGCGTGAGCGCCTGCTGCTGACCGGCTGTAAGATCGGCTGCGGCGAGGGCCATTGCGGTGCATGTAATGTCATTGTAGACGGCAAGGTCACCCGCTCCTGTGTTGTAAAGATGGGCAAGGTCAAAGATGGCGCTGAGATCACCACCATCGAAGGTATCGGTACCATTTCCGACATGCATCCCCTGCAGGTGGCATGGATGGCCCATGGCTGCGCACAGTGCGGCTTCTGCTCCCCCGGCTTCATCATGTCCGCCAAGGTCCTGCTGGACAACAACAATGCTCCCACCCGTGAAGAAGTTCGTGACTGGTTCCAGAAGAACCGGAACCTGTGCCGCTGCACCGGTTACAAGCCCCTGGTCGATGCTGTTATGGATGCAGCCCGTGTTTACCGCGGAGAGATCACCAAGGAAGATCTGATCTTCAAGCCCACCGGTGATTCCATCATCGGCACCAAGTACATCCGTCCTTCCGCAGCTCAGAAGGTCACCGGTACCTGGGACTTCGGCGCTGACGATGCTCTGAAGATGCCCGAAGGCACCCTGCGTCTGGCCCTGGTTCAGGCCAAGGTCTCCCATGCTCTGATCAAGGGCATCGACACCACCGAGGCTGAGAAGATGCCCGGCGTTGAGAAGATCATCACCGCTGCTGACATCGTGGCTGCCGGCGGCAAGAACCGTATCAACGGCCTGGTCATGCTGCCTCTGAACAACAAGTGCGACGGCTGGGATCGTCCTGTCCTGTGTGACGAGAAGATCTTCCAGTTCGGCGATGCCATTGCCATCGTTGCTGCTGACACCGAGGCTCATGCCCGTGCTGCTGCCGACGCTGTCAAGGTCGACATCGAACTGCTGCCCGCTTACATGAACGCCATGGATGCCATTGCCGAAGACGCAATCGAGATCCATCCCGGTGTTCCCAATGCTTACTACGAGACCAACTGTATCAAGGGCCCCGACATCGACTTTGATGCCGCACCCAATGTGGTCGAGATCGAGTCCTACTGCTCCCGTCAGCCCCACCTGCATCTGGAGCCTGACTGCGGCTACGCTTACATCGACGAAGACGGCATGGTCACCGTCCACTCCAAGTCCATCGGTATCCACCTGCATATGCCCATGATTGCTGACGGTATCGGCGTTCCCATGGACAAGCTGAGAATCGTTCAGAACCACGCCGGTGGTACCTTCGGCTACAAGTTCTCCCCCACCAACGAGGCTCTGCTGGGCGCTGCCGCCAAGATCATCGGCAAGCCCGTCTCCCTGGTCTTCAACCAGTTCCAGAACATCACCTACACCGGCAAGCGCTCTCCCGGCTTCATGAACATCAAGCTGGCTGCTGACGAGAACGGTAAGATTCTGGGTCTGTGGGGCAACAACTACATCGACCATGGTCCTTACTCCGAGTTCGGCGACCTGCTGACCCATCGTCTGAGCCAGTTTGTTGGCGCAGGCTATGACATCCCCACCATCCGCAACAAGTCCCAGACTGTCTTCACCAACCATGCATGGGGCTCCGCTTTCCGTGCTTACGGTTCTCCCCAGTCCTTCATGGGCTCCGAAATCGCCATCGACGTGCTGGCTGCCAAGATGGGCATGGATCCCTTCGACATCCGCGAGCTGAACTGCTACAAGGAGTCCGCAGGTTCCACCATCCCCACCGGCTACGCTCCCGATGTCTACTGCCTGGAAGAGATGTACAAAATGGCCCGTCCCCTGTACGAGGCAGGCAAGAAGCGCGTTGCTGAGAAGAATGCTGCTTCCGATGGCCGCTACAAGTACGGCATCGGCGTTGCCTCCGGCGTTTACGGCTGCGGCCTGGACGGCGTTGACTCCTCTCAGGCTTACGCAGAGCTGAATCCTGACGGCACCGTCACCATGTACGCTTCCTGGGAAGATCATGGTCAGGGCGCTGACATGGGCGTGCTGCAGTCCGCACACGAGACCCTGCGTCAGATCGGCATCAAGCCCGAGCAGATCCGCTTGGTCATGAACGACACCAAGATCACGCCCAACTCCGGCCCCGCCGGCGGTTCCCGTTCTCAGGTCATGTCCGGTAACGCCTGCCGTCTGGCTGCTGAAAACCTGATCGCTGCCATGAAGCGCGAGGACGGCACCATCCGTACCTATGAAGAGATGAAGGCTGAAGGCATCGAGACCAAGGTTCTGGGCAACTGGGTCACCGACTACTGCGCCGAGCATCCCGTGGATCAGGCTACCTCTCAGGGCGATCCCTTCGCAACCTATATGTACACCCTGTTCCTGCCCGAGGTCTGTGTCGATACCCAGACCGGTAAGGTCAAGGTTGAGAAGTTCACCTGCGTGGCTGACGTTGGCACCATCCTGAACAAGCTGCTGGTTGACGGCAACTTCTACGGCGGTCTGGCACAGGGCATCGGCCTGGCACTGACCGAGGACTTTGAGGATCTGAGCAAGCATACCAGCCTGAAGAACTGCGGTATTCCTTATCCCAAGGACATTCCCGATGACATCGAGCTGCACTACCTGCAGACCTACCGTCCCAATGGTCCTTACGGTGCTGCCGGCTGCGGCGAGGCTCCTCTGGATGCTCCTCACCCCGCAATCCTGAACGCAATTTACAACGCCACCGGCGCTCGTATTACCCGCATTCCCGCTCTGCCCGAAGTCGTCCTGGCTGCCCTGGCTGAGCTGAAGTAATTTTAAGTTCCAAAAAGATACAAGTTATGTTATAATAGGAGAGGCGGCCCCCGCGGCCGCCTCTTCGCTAATATACAACCATTTATCTGTAGGGCGGGGTCATCTAAATTGTGGTATGATTGCCACCGGCAATCATTGCGATTATAAATCCGCTGCGCGAAGCACCACGCCGCCGATCAGGTATCGATCAGCGAAATGTACCGATAAACGCAGAAACCAATATGACCGATCATACGAAAACAAGGCAATTGATTGACTGCGTCGGCGGGGTCATGACCCCGCCCTACAAATCTGTCTGAGGGGAGTGACCTTTGTGATTATCGAAGAACGGCAATCGACCCATGTGTACCGCCAGAAGCGTCTGTTTACCAAGGAAGAGCTGGAAGCCAAGGAGTCCCTCTGCGTTCATGAGCAGCCGGCCTACTGCAATGCTGCCTGCCCGCTGAAGCTGGATACCAAGGCCATGATGGCGGCGATTTCTTCCGGAGATTTTAATAAGGCTATGGCGCTTTATGAAAAGATCACCCCCTTTCCCCATATCCTGTCTGCCGGATGTGAGGCTCCCTGTGAAGGAAAGTGCAAGCTCTGGGAATTAGGCGAGGGGATCAGCATCCGGGCATTGGAAGCTGCCGCTGTCCGTTACGGCGAACGGACAAAAAGAAAAGGCCTGCTGCGGAAGAAGACAAAGAAAGCCGCGGTTTACGGTGCTGACCTGTTTTCCCTGTTCCTGGCGGGAGAACTGGCGAAGAAAATGTACCCGGTGACGGTGTACTGCACGGAAAACGACTACGATTCTCTGATCCGCGCCTGCGTCCCCGGTTTACCGGAAGAAGTTCAGGCTGCCGCGGCAGCGGATCTGAAGAAAATCGACATTCAATTTGAATTTAACGCAGAGCCGGTATCTGCTTATGCCGGAACTGCTCTGAAATATGATCTGATTTGCGCGTCTTACGAAGTGGCAAACCAGCTGTATCCCGGATTGGAGGTTGACGAAGCCGTCATGGTCTGCCGGGAACGGGGACTTATTACCGGAAAAACCGAAGGCGTGCTGGGTGCGGCCTTTGGCGCAAAGAAAGCAGCCCTGTCGGCCGACCGCCTGGCCCAGAACCTGGACCCTTCCAATACCCGCGGTGACGAGGGAAGCGTGGAAACGAAGCTTTACACCAATCTGGAAGGAGTACAGCCCTCCAGGCAAATACCCTGTGACAGTAAGGAAAATGCAATTGCAGAAGCCTCCCGGTGTATCCAGTGCAAATGCGACGAGTGCATCAAGGGCTGTGCCTACCTGCAGCATTACAACAAATTCCCCCGGATTCTGACCCGGGAAATTTACAATAACGTCTCCATCATCATGGGCGACCATATGATGAACAAGCCCATCAACGCCTGCAGCCTGTGCGGGCAGTGCAGTGTCCTGTGCCCCAACGGCTATGATATGGCGCAAGTTTGCCATCTGGCCCGGCAGAATATGGTATACACCGGAAAAATGTCCCTGGCGCCCCATGAATTTGCCCTGATGGACATGGTGTTTTCCAATGACGAAGCCTTTTTGTGCCGAAAGCAGCCGGGTTTTGACACCTGCAAATATGTATTCTTCCCCGGCTGCCAGGCTACGGCCATTGCTCCGGCTACCGTCCGGGCGGCATATCTTGACTTGTGCAGCCGATTGGACGGCGGCGTTGCCCTGATGCTGGGCTGCTGCGGTGCCATCTGTGATTGGGCAGGACGGTATGAAATGTATGAGGATACAGTCAAATTCCTGGACGAAAAGCTGGAAAGTCTGGGAAATCCTACGGTGATTGCCGGATGTCCCACCTGCAAAAAGCAGCTGTCCCGGCATGAAACACTGGGGATCTGGGAGGTTCTGGAGAACATCGGTCTGCCGGAAAAGGCAAAACGTGCCGATAAACCCATCGCCATCCACGATGCCTGCGGCGCAAGAGGCGACCATGAGACGCAGGATTCTATTCGCCGCATTGCCGAAAGTCTTGGCTGTCAGGTGGAGGATACCCCGTACAGCGGTGACAAGTCTCCCTGCTGCGGCTACGGCGGTCTGCCCCAGTTTACCAACCGGGAAGTGGCGAAGAAAATGACGGACAAATGTCTGGAACGCTCTGACTTGCCCTACCTTTCCTACTGTATGGCCTGCCGGGATCGGTTCGCCCGGGAAGGGAGGGAGTCCATGCACCTGCTGGAGCTGGTCTACGGAACTTCTGCTGACCACACACCCGACATCAGCGCCAAGCGGTATAACCGTCTGAGCCTGAAAAATGAACTATTGAAGGAAGTTTGGAACGAGGAGGTGGAAGCCGTGGACTTGGGCTTCTCCATTGAATATACCCCCGAAGCAGAAGCTATGATGGATGACCGGATGATCCTGAAGACCGACGTGATCCGGGTGCTGCAGTCTCTGCGGGAAACCGGCGAGGCGATCCTGGATGAGGAGACCGGCCTCATCGTCACCCGGGCAAGACTTGGCAATGTGACCTTCTGGGTAAAGTTTACCGAAACGGAGACCGGTTACTTAGTCCACCGGGCCTACAGCCACCGGATGACGATTCAATCCCGCTAAATCAGTCTGTAGGGCGGGGGCATGCCCCCGCCGATCAGGCTGAAGTTTGCAGAATGTTTGTTATGAGGCATAGATTGGCACTGCGGATTCATGCAGAGATCGCTTAATAGCCGATCGTGCGTCGGCGGGGCCGTGACCCCGCCCTACAGTGTAAGTGAGGGCAAGAAAATGGCAACAGAAAAAAACTACTACACCATAGACCCGGAAGGAAAGCTCACCTGCATGAAGTGTAAGGTCAAGCTCCACAAGGGTAAGGCAAAATTCATGTATCTGGACAACGGCTTCCCGGTGGAACTGCCGGTGTGTCCCAAGTGCGGATTCGTATATGTTCCGGAGGAACTGGCCCTGGGCAAGGTGCTTTCCGTGGAGAAAGCCCTGGAGGATAAGTGATGCAGGGCCACCCGGGCGGTGAGAAGCACAGCCGCTACTTAATTGAACTGAGCTTTCTGGAAGCGGGCAGCAAATGGCTGGACATGGGTGCCGGCGATGGTGAAACTGTCCGGCTCTTGCGAACATTGGGTTACAGTGCCGAGGGCATCGACCTGGAACCCCGGGGAAAGGATGTGACCAGAGGCAACTATCTGGAATGTCCCTGGCAGGACGGTTTCTTTGACGGGATTTTGTCCCAGTGCAGTTTTTATGTGGGCGGCAATATTCCGAATGCGCTGAAGGAAGCCTCCCGGCTGCTGCGAAAAGGCGGTAAGCTGGTGTTCTCTGATGTGACGGAAAATGTGGTAGCCTTGCTGAATCAATGCCGTCAGGCAGGTTTTGCCGTGCGCCATATGGAAGATATGACCGAACAGTGGAGGGAATATTACCTGGAAGCCCTGTGGACGCAGGACAATGTTTGTCTTCCCCGGGGAAAGAAGTTCAGCTATATTCTGTTCGTCTGTGAGAAAGTTAGCTAACAGATCGTAGGGCGGGGTCATGACCCCGCTCTACAAAGCATTCAAAAGGGGGGCTATCATGGACTTGGAAGAAAGAATCATGGAGTTAAGCCGCTATGGCTACGCCTGCGGGCAGATTCTGGCGATTTTGCTTCTGGATACAATCGGAGAAGAGAATCCGGCGCTGGTTCGCTGTATGCAGGGCTTAAACGGCGGTATCGGATCTTCCGGTGATGTCTGCGGCTGCATGGCGGCAGGCTGCTGCCTGATTTCCTATTTCACGGGAAAACCCGGCGATACTGAGTTCGACAGTCCTTATCACAAGGGGGCTATGGGGGAATTTACCCGGTGGTTCACCGAGGAGATGGAACTGGAATATATGGGCATCGACTGCCGTGATATCGTGGGAACCAATCCTGCCAGGAAGGTACAGTACTGCCCGAATATAATTGCATCCACCTATGAAAAGTGTATGGAAATTTTAGAGAACCGAGGACTCATCTGAATGGAAATCGGAAGAACCCAATCCGTATGCCCGGTCTGTCTGGCAAAAATCCCGGCGGTGAAAACCCTGGGGGAAGACGGCAATATTTACATGGAAAAACGCTGTTGGGAGCATGGCAGCTTCAAGACCCTCATCTGGGAGGGTGACCTGGAAAGCTATACCGCTTGGGCTTCCGGAGATGCCAACGGCATTGTCACGCCTGTCCGGGCACAGCCGGTGGAGAAAGGCTGCCCCTATGACTGCGGCCTGTGCCAGAGCCATGAGCGGGACGGCTGCTGTGTGCTGCTGGAGCTGACCAATCGCTGCAATTTGAAATGTCCTGTCTGCTTCGCCTCCGCAGGAGAGCAGAAGCCCTTTGATCTGTCTCTGGAGGAAATCGGGAGACAGTATGACCTGCTGATGGAACGGGGCGGCCCCTTCAATATTCAGCTATCCGGCGGCGAACCCACTATGCGTGATGACCTGGACAAGATCATTGCGTTGGGAAAAGAAAAGGGCTTTACCTTCTTTCAGCTGAATACCAACGGTATTCGCATTGCCCGGGAAGATGGCTATGCAGAGCATCTGGTGAAGGCCGGTGTCAGCGTGGCATTTTTGCAGTTTGACGGCCTGGACGATGAAATCTACCGGACTCTCCGGGGCGTAGATTTGCTGGAAACCAAGATAAGGGCCATCGACAACTGCAAAGCTGCCGGGCTGCCTGTGGTGCTGGTGCCGACCGTTGCTCCCGGGGTCAATGACCATGCATTGGGAGACATCCTCCGCTTCGCTCTGAGCCGGGCACCGCATGTCCGGGGCGTGCATATCCAGCCCATTTCCTACTTCGGCCGCTGCGGCCTGGAAGCACCGGAAATCCGTCTGACCATTCCCGCCGTTCTTCGCAGGATCGAAGCGCAGATGGGCGGCGTTATGAAGATCACCGATTTTGGTGGCGGCGGTGCGGAGAGCCCCTATTGCTCTTTCCATGCCAGTTATATGCGAAAAAAGGACGGAACCATCAAGGCTCTGCCCCGGCGGCGGAGTCAGTGCTGCTGTGTCAAATCCAGCGAAGCCCGGGATTTTGTGTCCCAGCAGTGGAGCGGCAAGGCTAGCTGCTGCGATGGGGATGAAGCCACCTCCTCTCTGGATGCCTTCCTGCAGCAGACTGTGGAAAATACCTTCACTGTTTCCGGTATGGTATTCCAGGATGCTTACAACTTAGACCTTGACCGGCTGCGCCGCTGCTATATCTGCGAGGTGGATACCGATAAGGGCATGGTTCCTTTCTGTGCCTACAATCTGACGGATATCCACGGACGGGCCCTGTATCGGAAATAAAGCCCTTCGTAGGGCGGGCTGCCCTCAGCCCGCCGCCAATTGCATATGTTTCCGAAAGCGGCGGCTTGAGGGCAAGCCGCCCTACAGAGGATTTTACCAAAATGGAACGAACGAAACTGGAAAACTGGATTGAACAGGTTGAAGACCTACCGCAATTAACCCGGGAGGCCCTGGAAGAACTGCAGCTGCGGCGGCTCAATGAAACGTTGGCAAGGCTGAAGGCAAGAGGCGGGTTTTATAAGGACTATCCGGAAAAACTGGAAGCGCTTTCTGATTTGCAGAAGCTGCCCTTTACTACGGCGGCGGATCTGGCGGCCCATCCGGGACTGTTTTTGCTGACCTCTCAGTCAGAAGTCAGCCGGGTGATCTCCGGAGCCACCTCGGGCACCACGGGGCCGGCAAAACGGGTGTTTTATACGGCCCGGGATACGGAGCATACGGTGGGATTCTTTGCTGCGGGTATTTCAGAAATGCTGTCGGCAGGGGAGAAATGCCTCATTGCATTTCCCTTCACCGGCCCCTTTGGCCTGGACGACCTGATCGCGCAGGCGGTGGAGCGGCTGGGAGCAGCTCCTATCAAGGCTGGCTTTGGTGGAGGCTGGGGAGAACTGACAGCGCTGGTTCGGGAAACTCAGCCGGAAACCTATATCGGGTTCCCTGTGGCACTGCTGGGCCTGTACCGGATGTACGGAGCGGATTTTCCTATCAAGCGGGCGCTGGTATCCGGGGATGCCTGCCCGAAGGGCGTCATGAAAGAACTGGAAAAGGTATTGGGGAACAAACTCTATCCCCACTACGGCAGCCGGGAATGTGGTCTGGGCGGTGCAGTGACCTGCCCGGCCTTCGAAGGAATGCATCTGCGGGAGAACCACATCATTTCAGAGATCATCGACGAGCAGGGAAACTTGCTTCCCGATGGAGAATACGGCGAGCTGGTCATCACCACCATCGGTGCTGATGCCATGCCCCTGATCCGCTACCGCACAGGAGACTATACCCGGATTCTGCCCCAGTGTCCCTGCGGCGGTGTTACCAGACGCATCGATACCGTTTCCCGACGGGAAGAAATCATTTCCATCGAGGAGCTGGACAGCCGGCTGCTGCGAATCCCGGGATTGGTGGATTATCGGGCTTCCTTTGACGGGCAGCTGATGATTGAGGCACGAACGCTTTGCGAAGGCCTGCAAAGACATATATATGATGCAGCAAAGCATATGTATCCGGATCTGCAGATCAATGTTCATACCTCTTTATGCCGACAGTCTGACCGTCCCATGTACCTGGGAAAGCGGCATATCGTACAGGAGCGCTATGTGTGAGTTGATTCGTTTTCGTGCAATTTCACACAGAAGTGTTCCGGCAACCTTGCATAAGGCATTTTTGGGAATATAATAATAGATGTCTACATGAGGAAGACGAAACGGCACAAGCCTTCCCCACAGATAACATCCATTTGGGGAGGGATTCGGAGGAATCCCTCTTTTTTGTTTTCGGAGGTGTGTACAGATGCGAATTGGTGCGGCTTTTCAGTCCGGGCAGCCTCAGACCTGTCTGGAAGCGGAATTCTCCGTCAGCAAGGGAGATGCGCATATCAGCAGCAAGCTGATTTCTTTGCTGTTCCTGATCCGGGAGACACAATCTGTCCGGGATGCCTGCAGCCGTATGCAGATTTCCTACTCCACCGCCTGGAATATGCTCAACGCCGCAGAAAATGCGTTGGGTTATCCGCTCCTGTTGCGCAACAAAGGCGGCCCCTCGGGCACAGGAAGCCTTCTGACCGGGAAGGGACAGGAACTGCTCAGTGCCTATGAGCGGTTTGAAAGTGCAGCGAAGGAGAATATGGAAAAGCTGTATGATACCTATCTGCGGGATATTCTATAGCAAATAGTCATGACCACCGGTGAAGTCGGTGATTTCCATAACAACAAAAAATGCTCCGGAGATCCTTGTGATCCCCGGGGCATTGCTTTTTACTATTTCTTGTACGAGTTTTTGAGAAAAAGGTGAGTTCATCACAGTTTTTTTCTGCTTTTTGTGATAGAATAAAATCATCAAACAGATTCCATAAGGAGGAATGACGATGATGAAATGGATTCCGGTTATTATGATACTGATGCTGCTTTTGGGCTGTGCCGCGCCGGCCCGGGAGGTTCCCGGCTATCGCCAGATCAGCATGGAAGAAGCAATCGACATGATGGAAGCAGAAAGCGGCTACATCATCCTGGATGTCCGCACCCCGGAGGAATTCAGCGACAAGCATATTCCCGGCGCGATCAATGTTGCCAATGAGACAATCGGCACCGGGGAAATCCCGGAGCTTCCGGATAAGGATCAGCTTATCCTGGTGTACTGCCGCAGCGGCAACCGCAGCAAGCAGGCTTCCGAAAAGCTGGCGGCGCTGGGGTACACCCGCATTGTGGAATTCGGCGGCATCAACAGCTGGCCGGGCGAGGTCGTGACCGGTTCGGACTAAGAGAAACAGATTTCCTATCTGCTGTATGGTCAGAGTTTCCTTCCATTTTCTGCATGCGCATTGACAAATGTTAGGCCGCGGTTTATAATTATAAAAAATGTAACAAAAGGAATGTTTGCACATGGCCTCTGCAGATAAGCGAATCGAACGAATGGTTATGGCTGCCCGGATGTATTACGAGCAGGATATGACCCAGAATGAAATCGCGAAGGAACTGGGCGTATCGCGCCCTCTGGTCAGCATTCTGCTGACCGAGGCGAAGCATTGCGGAATCGTCACCTTTCAGATCCATGATGTGGCCAATTCCCGGCAGCTGATGATCAATCAGCTGGAAAATAAGTTCCCCGGTATTCACTTTCAGATTATTCCGGATGAAAGCACTTCGGATGCCACGGACAATCTGCTGGCAAAAACGGCATTCCAGCTTTGCTTCCATCAATTAACAGATGTAAAAAACATCGGCATCGGCTGGGGTTCCATGCTCAGCCGCATGACTGCGGTGGCGGAAGCTGCTGCAGCCGGTCAGGCCCGTTCCGATCGGAATGTATTTCCTCTGGTGGGCGGCATCCGAACCTCCTACCGCGGATATCATACCAATGAAATTGTCCGCATGATCGGCGAGAAGACTGGGATAGATGTCCATTATCTGTATTTCCCGGCATTCTTCGATGAAACGGCAGATCTGGAATACGTCAAGAAAATGGAAGACTTCCAGTTCATCAACCAGCTTTGGAATGCTATGGATGTGGCTCTGATCAGTATTTCCAATTACCCGTCCTACCCGGATGTGGGTGTGAAGTACCGGTTTGGCAATGATCTGATGAAGAAAAATGCGGTGGGAAGGCTTCTGGCGTATTATTATGATGTGGAGGGCAACCTGATCGATCCCTGGATCAACGGCGCCATGCAGCCGGATATTCAGCAGCTTCGAAACACAAAGCAGGTCGTTGCGGTGTGTTCCACACTGCTTCGCCCGGAATGCGTGATCGGTGCGCTTTTAACAAATGTTATAAAAACGATCCTGATTCCCGAATCCCTGGCGGAAAAAGTCATTAAGGCATTAACAATGGAATAAAGAACAAGGTTTGTCGTCAAACATGCTAAAACACCAATTGAGGTTTTAGCGTGTTTGACGATTTTTTATGGCATTCATAAAAATGTATTGAATCAGGAAATTACATATGTTAATATAAAAGTGCAGATGGTCTCTGACTAGTTTAACAAATGTTATGCGAGGTGCGAGTATGATTACGAAAGAAGAATTGATTGTCCGTATCAGAAATGCCTGTGACGCAGTGGTTGGCGCAGAAGCAGAGCTCACCGAGATTGACTCCCGTTTCGGCGATGCAGACCATGGCTTTACCATGACCAAGATCGCGAATGCCATCCGGGATTCTCTGGAGGGGGCGGACTCCATCCAGGAAATGCTGGACAATGCAGCCTGTGCCGTGATGGGCATCAACGGCGGCAGTGCAGTTCCCCTGTGGAATACCTGGCTGGACGGCCTGCAGGAGCATTCCGAGGCAGCGGATTCCATGACTGTGCAGCAGGTAAAGGACATGTTCCAGGGGGCTTATGAAGAGCTCTTCGACATGTCCACCGCCAAGGTGGGCGACAAGACCATGATGGATGCTCTGATTCCTGCCACCGAAGCCATCCAGGCCTGGGAGGGGGATATGGACGGCTTGTTTGCTTCTGCCGCAAAGGCCGCAGAAGCAGGCGCGGAAAACAGCAGGAATTTTGTTTCCCGTTTTGGCCGGGCCAGAAGCTATGGCAAGCAGACCATCGGCACACCCGATGCCGGTGCCGTATCCATGAAATACTTCTTTGCGGGCTTGGCAAAGAAGTGAAAATATCGTAAAAAAAGAAACGACATTCAGGAGGAAATCTTATGAAAATGAAGAAATTTATCAACGACTCCAATACCGTTACTGACGAGCTGCTGGTTGGTCTGGGTCTGGCACATGCCGATATTCTGGATGTGGACGGCCATCTGGTCATCAGCAAGGATCTGAAGGATGCTGACCGCGTTACCATTGTTACCTGCGGCGGCTCCGGCCATGAGCCTGCACAGGCCGGCTTTGTCGGCAAGGGCATGCTGGATATTCAGGTCGTTGGCGATATCTTTGCGGCTCCCAACGGTCAGCTGGTCTTCGAGGCCATGAAGCGGGCCGACAAGGGCCACGGTGTGCTGCTGCTGACCCTGAACTATGCAGGCGATCAGCTGGCATGTAAGCAGGCAATCAAGCTGGCCAAGAAGGCCGGTATGAACTTCTGCCAGGTCGTTACCGGTGAAGAGATCCAGTTCGATCCCAATGGTGAGGACAATCAGCGCGGTCTGGCCGGTGCTGTGGCACTGTACCATGTGGCTGCCGCTGCTGCCCGTGCCGGTAAGTCTCTGGACGAGGTCGCTGCCATTGCCCAGAAGTATGCTGACAACATGGCATCCATCACCGTCAAGTCCACCGATGCGACCCATCCTCAGAACGGTGCATCCTTCGGCGATCTGGGTGAGACCGATCTGATGGAAGTTGGCGCAGGTCAGCACGGCGAAGGCGGCGGTATCCGTATGCTCATGATGTCCTCCAAGCAGACCGTTGCGCTGGTGGCAGAGCCTCTGTGCAATAAGCTGGGTCTGACTGCCGGTGATAAGGCTTTCGTTATGATCAACGGCTGCGGCGCCACCACCATGATGGAGATGCTGGTTCTGTTCAAGGATACCGTGGAATTCCTGCAGGCCAAGGGTGTGGAAGTCGTCGGCAATATGGTGGGCGAGATCCTGACTGTTCAGGAAGCTGCCGGTTTCCAGATGAACATCGCCAAGTGGGATGAGGAGACTCTGGCTCTGTGGAACACGCCCTGCCACACCCCCGCTTACAGCAAGGAGTAAGGACTATGGCAGACGCAATCGGCAATAAGGCAGCAAAGGACTATCATCTGGATATTCCTGCTGCTGACCAGGGCTTCTTTGCCAAGGGCCTGGGAAACACTGACTGGGGCTTTAAAAACCGCATTGCCCGGATGTTTAACCCCGAATCCGGCAATACCGTGATGCTGGCCTTTGACCACGGGTATATCATGGGCAGCACCGCCGGACTGGAACGGCTGGATGTGAGCATCGCACCTCTGTGCCAGTACGCAGATGTGCTGATGGGCACCCGCGGTGCCATTCGCAGCTGCATTCCGCCCACGCTGAACAAGGCAGTGGCGCTGCGGGCTACCCACGATACCTCTGTCCTGTTTGAAGACCTGTCCACCGGCTCCGGCCTGGGCCTGGATATGGAGGATGCCCTGAGAATGAACGCAAGCTGCCTTGCCATGCAGTGCTTTGTGGGCGGCAAGGGCGAGCGTGACTCTCTGGAAATGCTCTGCCGGGCTGCGGACGCAGGCTACCGTTATGGTGTGCCTGTCATGGGTGTCACCGCTGTGGGCAAGGAAATGGAGCGTACTCCCAAATACTTCCTGCTGGCCACCCGCATTCTGGCGGAACTGGGCGCAAGCATCATCAAGACCTACTACTGCGAGGACTTTGAGAAGGTCGTAGCCGCCTGCCCTGTACCCATCGTCATCGCCGGCGGCAAGAAGCTGCCCGAGGCAGATGCACTGACCATGGCATACAAGGCCATTCAGTCCGGTGCAAGAGGTGTGGATATGGGCCGCAACATCTTCCAGAGCGAAAACCCTGTGGCCATGTGCAAAGCTGTGGGCAAGGTGGTTCACGAGAACTTTACGGATAAGGAAGCCTACGAATTCTTCCTGAACGAATCTCATAAGTAAAAAGAAAAGGAGTATTTCCAATGGCAGCTGAATATATGCACATCGGTATTCCCGTTCTGAATAAGAAACCCGGTATGGTTTACAACGAATGGGGCAGATTCTGGGTTAACCCCAGCGTGGATGCCTACGACTACAAGATCGAGTATCTGAAGTTCGAGGAAGGCACCCGCTTCCCCGAAATCCTGTCCAAGCAGCCCCATGTTGCCTATAAGGTTGACAACGCCGATCCCTACCTGGCAGAAGCAGATCAGGTTATCTTCGGCCCCGAGGCTCTGGACGGCAATGTCCGCCTGGCTTTCATCATCAAGGATGACGCCATCATCGAGCTGTACGAAGAAAAGTAAGCGGAGCAGATCGTTTCCCGGTGAAAATGGGGGACTGCCGCAGAAATAGCGCCGTGCCGGTATCGTATTTGCAAATACCCATTGAGAACCGGCGTGAAGCTGTGTTATACTATGCATAACGAAGCATTCAACCGGAAACCATTTTCTTAAGGGGGTATCTTATGTATACTGCGGCAGAAAACAGATACGATGCCATGCCTTATAACCGTCTGGGCACCAGCGGGTTAAGGCTGCCTGCGGTGTCGATGGGCCTGTGGCACAATTTTGGCAATACCGGCCATTTTGACAATATGCGCCGGATGTGCTTTACGGCGTTTGACCACGGAATAACCCATTTTGACCTTGCCAACAACTATGGCCCGCCGGAGGGAACTGCCGAGATCAATTTCGGACGTATTCTGAAGGAGGATCTTGGTGTCTATCGGGATGAGCTGATCGTTTCCACCAAGGCAGGCTACTGGATGTGGCCGGGCCCATACGGTGACTGGGGCAGCAGAAAGTATCTGCTTGCCAGCCTGGATCAGAGCCTGAAGCGGATGGGGCTTGATTATGTGGACATTTTCTACCACCACCGCATGGACCCCAATACGCCGCTGGAGGAAACCATGGGAGCCTTGGCAACGGCTGTGCAGTCCGGCAAGGCGCTGTATGTGGGCCTTTCCAACTATGACGGCGAGCATCTGGCACAGGCAGAGGCGATCCTGCGGGAGCTGCGGGTTCCCTTTGTGATCAATCAGAACCGCTATTCCATTTTCGACCGTACCATTGAGAGAAACGGTCTGAAGGAAACCTCCGCCGCATTGGGGAAGGGAATCATCGCCTTCTCGCCCCTGGCTCAGGGACTGCTGACGGACCGGTATCTGGAGGGAATCCCTGCCGACAGCCGTATCAAAACCGATGGCCGGTTCCTGAAGGAAAATACCCTGACAGAGCAGCGGCTGGAACAGATCCGGCAGCTTAACGACCTGGCGGCCCAGCGCGGCCAGACCCTGGCACAGATGGCGCTGAGCTGGATTCTCCGTGACGGCATCGTCACCAGCGTTCTGGCGGGGGCATCCAGACCAGAGCAGATTCTGGACAATATTCACGCGGCAGCGAATACCTCCTTTACGGAGGAGGAACTGGCGCTGATCGACCGGATCAGCCTGGTATAATGTATAAAAAATTAGCTCCGCAGTGTCTGCTGAATGGCAGAGGCTGCGGAGCATTTTTCGCTTTTTGGAATGTACTTATCGGGTTAACTCAACAAGCTGGAAAATGGCAACGTAAAAATGTAACCCGGTAGGGCGGCTTGCCCTCAAGCCGCCGCAAGCGGCACCATTTTCCCGTTTTGCGGCGGGCTGAAGGCAGCCCGCCCTACTGCAGATTGATACCATGCTGCGTTAAGTCGATAAGCATATTTTGGAAAAATATCAGCGGATGCGCACCAGGACGGTGGCGCAGACAGGCGGAGCCTGTACGGTACCTTCGGCCAGAGCCAGAGGAGCGGTGCCGGACAGGTTCCGGGTGATGGAAACCTCCCAGCATCCCTCCGGAAGCGCGGCGGTGAAGGCCGTTTGGGATGCGTTGAAGATCACAAAAAGTTCTTCATTCCCGCTGCGGATATGATAGGCGGCGGACAGGGGGTGCTCCTGTGCGATGGGGGAAACAGCGGCGAGAACCTGATCCCGGTACTGCAGGCGCAGGCTGGGATGGGCGGCACGGAAGGCCAGCAGCCCCCGGTAGTAATCTGCGGTCTGACGGTATTCCTCTTTGCTCAGATCCTCCCACTTCAGGGCGTTGACGGCATCGCCGGAGCGGTAGCTGTTATCGTCAAAGCCGCCTTTGCCGTCGGGCTTGGTGCGCAGCATTTCTTCGCCTGCCTGGAAGAAGGGGATGCCCTGGGACAGAATGGAGAAAGCGGCAGCCAGATTGTTCATCCGGATACGTAGTTCCCGGGAAGCATCAGGTGCGGTCAGGGCGATCCGGTCAAAGAGGGTGTGATTGTCGTGGCAGGAGACATAATTGACACACTGGCAGGGCTGTGCGGCCCACTCGGGCATACCCATAAAGGAAGCATCCAGAGCCTGACGGGCGGTTTCGGCACCGGCAGCAAAGCCGGGGGCGGTGTTGCTGCGGATATCGCCCCGCATCAGATCACGCATGGTATCGGAGAAAAAGGCAAAGCCGGGCATGTCGGGGGAGCTGGACTGAATGGCCAGCTGGGTGCCGGGTTTGGTCAAAGCGGTGGGCATGTCCCAGCCCTCGCCGTAGAAGATCACATTGGGGTGCTTTTCATGAACCGTGGAGACGATCTCGTTCATTGTCTGCACATCCAGCAGACCCACCAGATCGAAACGGAAACCGTCAATATGGTATTCGTCTGCCCAGTAATTGACGCTGTCCACGATGTATTTGCGAACCATGCTGCGCTCGGAGGCAGTGTCATTTCCGCAGATGGAGCCGTTGGACCAGATGCCGTCCCGGTCGATCCGGCTGAAGTAGCCGGGGACGATCCGGTTGAAGCAGAAGTCTTCTCCGTCATAAACGTGATTGTACACCACATCCAGGATGACGCTGAGCTTTGCGTCGTGGAGAGCTTTGACCATCTGCTTCATTTCGGCCACACGGACTTCGCCGTGATCGGGATCGGTGGCGTAGGAGCCCTCCGGCACGTTGAAATTCACGGGATCGTAGCCCCAGTTATATTGGGGATCTGCCCGGTCTTCTTCCGTAAAGCCGAAATCATAGCTGGGAAGCAGGTGCACATGGGTAACGCCCAGGTTCCGGATATGATCCAGGCCGGTGGGAATCCCCTGGCTGGTAGCGGTTCCGGTCTCGGCCAGGCCCAGGAACTTACCGCGGTGGGTGATGCCGGAGCCTGCATCCATGCTCAGATCCCGGATGTGCAGCTCATAGATCACCGCATCCGTGACATTCCGGCCGGCATGAGGGTCCCGGTCGGATTCCCAGCCTGCGGGATCGGTGCGGGACAGATCCAGGATCATGGCCCGCTGACCGTTGACACCGGTGCTGCGGGCGTAAGGGTCGCAGGCTTCTTCGGTCTTTCCTTCCAGCTCCACCAGATAGGTGTAGTAGGTGCCGTTCAGATCGCCTGCCTTTTCTGCGATCCAGGTGCCGCAGACATCGGCCTTCATGGGCAGCTGCTCCGGAAGGTCATGGCTTTCGGCGGTTCCGGAGGCGTAGAGGTTGACGGTTACTGCTTTCGCGGTGGGAGCCCACAGGCGGAACTGGGTTTTCTCCGGGGACCAGACGGCACCCAGATCCGTTCCGGCGTAGTGAAAGCGGGCTTCAAATTCCGGGGAAGAATAGGTGATGTTCATGGCATGATTACTCCCTGCTAAAAAGAATAGGATGATAGATTAACCAGACACTGTATTCGCGTCCGGCCCAGACTGTAGAAAAAGCCTCGCAGAGTTTTCTGCGCAAGCAGAAAATAAAGTCCAAATCGTTTTCGACCGCGGCGTGTACGTGGGCGAAAACACATATCAGGCTGCAAGTGTGCAAGTTGTGCGCCGGGGCCCCATCAAGCAAATTGTGCTTGATGGGGAGAGGAGATGCTCAGATACAGGTGGAATTTTCTGCTTGCAGAAAATGCAACAGTGTATCTGATGCATCGACGAAGTGCGCGCAGCAGACTGCAAAAAAACTGGCGGAAAGCCCCGAAGGGGATTTTTGACACGCTGAACCGGACACTGATACAGTGTCCGGTCGTTTTTATTAGGAATTGGGGTCCAGCAGAGGGATTTTCTTCCGTTTTTCCGGTGCGGGGCCGCAGGAGGAACGCAGGATCAGCTCTGCATGGAGCAGATGGGTGCTCAAAGGAACACCGTTCAGCTGACAGGACAGGGCATAGAATGCACTCTTACCCAGGGCGGGGCGGTTCTGGCGGATGGTGGTCAGGGGCGGGATGGTATACCGGCACAGGGGAATGTCGTCGTGGCCCATGATGCTGATGTCATCCGGTACCCGCAGACCCAGCTCGCTGCAGTAGAACATGGCACTGTGGGCCAGCATGTCATGACTGCAGATGATGGCGGTGCAGCCGTTGTTCAGCAGCCGGGGCAGATGCTGGGACAGGCAGACATTGACATGATAGGCGTTGCCCATAACGGTATCGTCTGCGGGAAGTCCCATGGCGGTCATGACCCGGATGAAAGCCTGGTAGCGCTGCTGATAGACATAGGCTTCCAACGCGCTGCTGAGATAGCCGATCCTGGTGTGCCCCAGGGAGCGCAGATAGTTTACGGCCAGCTCGATGCTTTCGATGTTGTCGGCACCGATTTCGGTTACTTTGGGATTGCAGCTGACATGGTTGTCGTAAAGAATGGTGGGGGTTTTACAGGTTTCGCACTCCTTCAGCCAGGGGTCCCGGAAGCACAGGCCCAGGAACAGCGCGCCGCAGAAATTCTCCTGCATCATATAGGCGTCATACCGGTACTCGGTCTGGAGCTGCTGCGTCAGGGGAATCACCTCCACCTGAAAACCGGCGGGCTCCGCTGCCTGGCGGAATCCCACGATGATATCGTAGCCAAAGTCATCGGGGTTCTGATATTCCATATTGATCACAAAAACAGCGATCCTGGGAAGAACGGCGCTGCGGTTGATCCGGGAATAGCCCAGCTCCACAGCCTTCTCCACAACGGCCTGCTGCATTTTTTTGCTGACATCCTTGGCACCGTTCAGGGCCTTGGATACGGTTGCTTTTGAAACGCCCAGCTCCTGGGCGATATCATCCAGAGTTGCCATAGGATCACCTCCTGCGAAACATGCTTTCGGGAATTTAAGCGTATTATAGCACACGGGTTCCGCAAATGCAAAACAAAATTGTAAAAACTGCACAAAAAGTTTCGAAATATTTCGAATGGGAGAACGGGTTAGTTATAATGAATAAAAATAAGAAGGCAAATTGTGCTAGTTGACGAAAAATGAGTGGAAAATGAATGAATCTTGACGGATGCGGGAAAACGCAATATACTGAATAAGAACTAAACTTTACGAAACATTCGGTTTTGGACGAAAGGAGAGGATGGCGGATGCGTTATTTTTGCGGCAGGCAGGACATGCAGAATCTTCCCATGGCCCGGCAGAAGTCCGTTCTGCTGACCAACGGACTGGGCGGTTATGCTTCGGTCACGGCTGCCTGCTCGGTGCCGCGTTGTGACCAGGGTATTCTGGTGGCGGCGGTAAAGGCGCCCAATGAGCGGATCACACTGGTGCATCGCCTGCGGGAGCGGTTGTGTCTGGGGCAGAGGAAGATGTATCTTTCCACGCAGGAATTCTTCGGGCGGGGCTCCGCAGAGCAGGGCTACCGGTATCTGACCGGGTTTTCTATGGAAGATGTTCCCCGGTGGACCTATCAGGTTCAGGGCGTGACGGTGAAGCGCACCCTGTGCATGCAGCGCGGCAGCAACACAGCGGCGGTGCTCTATGAGATCGAAAACCGCTCCGGCCAGGACTGTACCCTGCAGATCGATCCGTTTCTGAAATTCGCGTCCAAGGAAACGGCGCTGTCCGAGAAAAAAGAATTTGCTTACTGCGCCGGCAGTGTTACGGATGGAACCTATACCCTGTATATCCGTACCGATGCGCAGCTGCACAAGGCTTATACCGGCTGGCAGACCCTTGCCTATCCGGAGGATGCCAGAGACGGCCGCCCGGAAAAGGGTATGTGCGCCTGTTGTTGCCGGATCACCATTCGCGTTCCCGCAGGGCAGACCTGCAAAAAGGAAGTGGTTTTTTCAACGGAAAAAACGCCGCCCGGCGGAGCCGCCATCCTGGAAGCCAGCCGGAAGCATCACCGGGAGATGGAAAACCGCTGTGAGTTTTCTGACCCTGTTGCCCGGCAGCTGGCCGTCAGTGCGGATGCCTTTATTGCCCGGCGGGATTCCACCGGAGGAAAAACCATTTTGGCAGGCTATCCCTTATTCAGCGACTGGGGACGCGATACCATGATCGCCCTGCCGGGCTGCTGTCTGGCTGTTGGGCGGTATGAGGATGCCAAGAGTATCCTGCGCACATTCCTGTCCTATGAAAAGGACGGCCTGGTGCCGAATCTGTTCCCGGAGGGGAAGAACCTGCCCATGTATAACACGGTGGATGCGGCGCTGCTGTTGATCGACTGCGTTTGGCAGTACTACAGCCGTACCGGCGACAGCGCCTTTGTCCGGGAAGCCTGGCCTACCATGGAGCATATCATTGCCTGCTACAGACGGGGCACCCATCATCGGATCGGTATGGATGCGGACGGCCTGATCTTTGCGGGAGGCGGCTACGACCAGGTTACCTGGATGGATGTATGCGTCAACGGCATCCTGCCTACGCCCCGGCACGGTAAACCGGTGGAGATCAATGCCTACTGGTATAGTGCCCTGCGGATCATGGACACACTGGCCAGAGAACTGGGACTGGATAAGGGGGACTACGGCATCCTTTCGGAACAGGTGAAGACCTCTTTCCTGGAAAAATTCTACCGTCCGGAGCAGGGCTGCCTGCGGGATGTGCTGTCCGGTACGGCGGCGGATGAGCAGATCCGCTGCAACCAGATCTGGGCTGTGTCCATGCCCTTTACCATGCTGGAGCCGCAGCAGGAAAAGCAGGTGGTGGAGACGGTATACCGGCATCTGTACACACCCTGCGGCCTGCGCTCTCTGTCGCCGGAGGACCCGGAGTATCATCCGTTCTACGGCGGCCCTCAGGTGGAACGGGACATGGCCTACCATCAGGGCACGGTGTGGGTGTTCCCTCTGGGTGCCTACTATCTGGCGTACCTGAAAGTCCACGGGTACAGCCGGGAGGCTGCACGGTATGTCCGGGAGCAGCTGCAGCCTCTGGAGGCAATGCTGCACCAGGGCTGCCTGGGCCAGCTTCCGGAGATCTATGACGGAGATTTCCCTTCAGAGGGAAAGGGCTGCTTTGCCCAGGCCTGGAGTGTTGGAGAAATGCTGCGGGTATTTGAGATGCTGGAGAAAATCGAGAAAAGTGAGGCTGTTTTATGACGGAACAGAAATTGGATAAAAGCAAGTGGGGCTGGTGGGAATCGGCTGTGTTTTATGAGCTGTATCCCAAAAGCTTCCAGGATACTACCGGCAGCGGCACCGGTGACCTGCGGGGCATCATCCAGAGGCTGGATTACCTGCAGACGCTGGGAATTGATGCCATCTGGCTGTGCCCGGTGTGTGCATCGCCCCAGGTGGACAATGGGTATGACATTTCCGACTATTGCGCCGTTGATCCCATGTTCGGCACCATGGAGGACATGGAGGAACTGATCGCGGAGGCGAAAAAGCGGAATATCGGCATCATCATGGATCTGGTGCTGAACCATTGCTCCGATCAGCACCGGTGGTTTCAGGAAGCGCTGAAGGGCAGGGATAATCCCTGGCACGACTTCTTCATCTGGCGGGACGGGGAACCGGATTGCCCTCCCAACAATATGCGTGCCACCTTCGGCGGCTCTGCGTGGACCTATGCGCCCAGTGTGCAGCAGTGGTATTTCCACCAGTTCGCTGTGGAGCAGCCGGATCTGAACTGGGACAATCCCGAAATGCGCCGGGAACTGTATAAGACCATCCGTTTCTGGGTGAAAAAGGGCGTGGCGGGTTTCCGGCTGGATGTGATCGATCAGATCGGTAAGGATGCGGATAAGCAGATCACCTGCAACGGCCCGCGGCTGCACGAGTATCTGCAGGAGCTGTCCCGGGAGGCGCTCTGCGAGGAAAATCTGGTTTCCGTGGGCGAGGCCTGGGGAGCGGATACCCAGCGGGCCAAGCTCTACAGTGCACCGGACGGCAGCGAGCTTTCCATGGTGTTCCAGTTTGAGCACATCTGCCTGGATCAGGAACCGGGCAAGGACAAGTGGGATATGATCCCTCTAAGCCTGCCGAAGCTGAAGGACTGCTTCTGCCGCTGGCAGCAGGAGCTGTACGGCAAGGGCTGGAACAGCCTGTTCTTTAACAACCATGACCTGCCCAGAATCGTTTCCCGGTGGGGCGATGACGGTGTTTACCGGGTGGAGTCTGCCAAGATGCTGGCTACCATGCTCCACGGTATGCAGGGAACCCCCTACATCTATCAGGGCGAGGAGCTGGGCATGACCAATATCACGCTGCCCATCGAACAGCATGTGGATATTGAGACCTTGAATGTCTATCAGGAACGGATCAGCCAGGGCCATGATCCGGATGCGGTCATGGCGTCCATTCACGCCCGGAGCCGGGACAACGCCCGGACCCCTATGCAGTGGACGGCGGGGGAAAACGCGGGCTTTACCACCGGAACGGCCTGGATGCCGGTCAATCCCAACTATACACAGATCAATGCAGAGGCGGCACTGGCAGATCCGGAATCTGTTTTCCGGCATTATCAGAAGCTGATCCGGCTGCGCAAGACCTACGATGTGTTCCGGAAGGGCCGGTTCGCCCTGCTGTGTCCTGAGGATGACAGGATCTTTGCCTATACCCGGGATACGGAAAATGCCCATCTTCTGGTGGTCTGCAATTTCACGGCGCAGGCTCTGGAATTTGACGCGCCGGAGCGCTTCCGGAGTGCAAAGCAGCTGCTCTCCAATTACAGCACCGAAGACGGCCTGCTGCGGCCCTATGAAGCAGTGATGCTCTATTACGATGATTCGGAAAGGATGGAAAACGAATGAAACGATTCAGCGGTGTTCTGCTGTCTGTCACCAGCCTGCCCTCCAGGTATGGCATCGGCTGCTTTGATCAGGCGGCCTATGATTTTGTGGACTGGCTGGAAAAGGCCGGTCAGCGGTACTGGCAGATCCTGCCTCTGGGCAGTACTTCGCATTATGGGGCATTTGACTCTCCTTATCAGGCCTACTCCGCCTTCGCGGGCAGTCCGTATTTTATCAGCCTGGATGCACTGGTGGAGGAAGGGGTGCTGACCCGGGAGGAATGCGAAGCTGCAAGCTTCGGCAGCGATCCTCAAAAGGTGGACTACCAGGCGCTGTTTGAAAACCGCCTGCCGCTACTGCATAAGGCTTACCAGCGCAGCAATATCAGTGCCAATGGTGCTTACAATGCCTTCTGCGCGGAGAATTTCTGGTGGCTGGATGATTATGCCCTGTTTATGGCGGTGCGGGAATTCTTCGGCGGCGCCGGCTGGACCCAGTGGCCGGAGGATATCCGGATGCACTATGGGCCTGCTCTGGATTACTACCGGGAAAAGCTGTATTTCGAAGTGGAATTCCACAAATATCTGCAGTTTATGTTCTACGAACAGTGGAGCAGACTGAAAAAATATGCCAACGACAAGCATATTCAGATTGTTGGCGATATGCCCATCTATGTTTCTCCGGACGGCAGCGATGTCTGGGCCAATCCGGAGATGTTCCAGCTGGATGCGCAGAACCGTCCTACGCAGATCGCGGGCTGTCCGCCGGACAGCTTTGCGGCAGACGGTCAGGTCTGGGGCAACCCCCTGTACCGCTGGGATCATCACAGAGCCACTGGCTATCACTGGTGGGTGACCCGGATGTGGTACAGCTACAAGCTCTATGACATGGTTCGTCTGGATCATTTCCGGGGCTTTGACGAGTATTTTGCCATCCCTGCAGGCTCCACCAGCGCCAAGGACGGCCATTGGGAAAAGGGTCCGGGAATGGAACTGTTCAACACTCTGAAGTGGAAGCTGGGCGACCGGGCAGTGATCGCGGAGGATCTGGGCCTGATGACAGACGGCGTTCGCCAGCTGGTGCGCGACAGCGGCTATCCCAACATGAAGGTGATCCAGTTTGCCTTTGACCCGGCGGACATCGGCGGTGCCAATGAATACCTGCCCCACAACTACGGGAATAACTGCGTGGTCTATACCGGAACCCATGACAATGAGACCATCGGCGGCTGGTTTACAGGCCTGGATGAAGAAAACAAGCGCCATGTCCGCAGCTATATCAGCGATTCGGAGACACCGGATGCCGGAGTATACCGCAAGCTCATCGATCTTGCAATGCGCTGCTGCGCCGATACCTGCATCATCCCCATGCAGGACTGGCTGGGACTGGGCAGCGATACCCGTATGAATACCCCCGGAACAGCGGGCAACAACTGGAGCTGGCGGCTGCAGCCGGGACAGGTGACGGATGCGCTGTGTGAAGAAGTACGAAATGTTTCGAAACGTTATGGACGCGCCAATTGGGATGCGCTGAAGGCTTTGGCGAAAAAGAACGGGATCTGATTGGGCATTTTCACTGTAAAATAACGGACTATTTATAGAATGTGCACAAAGGTTGAGACTAAAATTCGACATAATGCCTTATTGACGGTCACAACATCACAGTGATATACTGTACATAATTCGTTAATAATAGTTTCGTAAAGTTTCGGAGTTAAATCAGGAAAAGGACATGTCCTTTTCCGGTCTCAATCATCATTGAGACCGATTATTACTGGCATCAACAGAAGGTTTTCTGTGGCTGCAATATATTATTTTACTCTACATAGGAGGAGAACACAATGAAGAAGATCGTTGCACTGCTGCTGGTGCTGGCAATGGCTCTGTCTCTGGTCGCCTGCGGCGGCGGTGAGAAGGAAGCTGCTGCACCCGCTGCAACCCAGGCTGCTGAAAATGCAGGTCCTGCGGCTATCACCCTGAAGGTCTGGGCTCCCCAGGTCGACCAGGAAACCGAAGAGAGCTGGCTGCCCGTCATGCTGGCTAAGTTTGAAGAAGCACACCCCGAATATGCCATTACCTGGGATGTGGGTGTCTGCGGTGAAGGCGATGCTGCCGGTATCGTCAAGAACGACCCCTCTGCTGCTGCTGACGTTTACTTCTATGCAAACGACCAGATGGGCACCCTGATCGAGGCTGGCGCTCTGGCAAAGCTGGGCGGCTCCTACCTGGAGAATGTTAAGGCTAACTTCTCCCAGACCCACGTTGACCTGCTGACCTACACCGACGGCGGCGTCTACGGCTTCCCCACCTCTCCCAACACCTGGTTCATGTGGTACAACAAGGAGATCTTCTCCGAGGATGACATCAAGAACCTGAACACCATGCTGGAAAAGGGCGTTGTTTCCTTCCCCATGGATAACTCCTGGTACACCGGTACCTTCTTCTTTGGCGTAGGCGGCACCGTCTTTGGCCCCCAGGGCATCGATGCTGCTGCAGGCATTGACTTCTCCTCCGATCTGTGTGTGGAAGCTGCCAAGTTCATGGTCGATATGGCTGCCAGCCCCAACTTCGTCAACGACGTTGACGGCACCGGCGTTGCCGGCATGCTGGACGGCTCCATCGGCGCTATGTTCTCCGGCGACTGGGAAGAGCCCAACCTGGCTGCCCTGGGCGACAAGCTGGGCTGCGCAGTCCTGCCCACCTTCACCATGAACGGCACCGACTACCAGATGAAGTCCTTCGCTTCCAATAAGGCTGTTGGCGTTAACCCCAACGCAAAGAATCCCAAGGCTGCCATGCAGCTGGCTGAGTTCCTGGTTTCCGCTGAATCCCTGATGATGCGCTATGAGCTGAGCGGCTACACCCCCGCTGCCAACGGCGTTGAGGTCGATTCCGAGACCGTTACCGTCCTGAATAACCAGATGGCTTCCGCAACCATTCCCCAGCCCACCATCGCCCAGATGAACAACTTCTGGGACCCCGTCAAGAACTTCGGTCTGAATATCCTGAACGGCTCCATCACCCACGACAATGCCGCTGAGATGATCCAGAAGACCATGGAGCTGCTGAACAGCACCGGCCTGTAATTCCATATATCCCCCGGTATTGATCAAGCACCCGGCGGCGGTCGGAGGTTTCCGGCCGCCGCCTTTTAGAAAAAATCGTCCTAAAAAAGACGAAGGGAGACGGTAAAGTGGCAAATAAAGAAATGACGAAACCCATCGCCGCTTACAGCAAGATCGGCCCGACCACCCTTCAGGCTTCCCTGAAGAACGGCGGCGCGCTGGTCTGGGCATCCTGCCTGGTTATGGGTCTTGGCAACTTCGCAGCCGGCCAGTATATCAAGGGACTGCTGTTCCTGGCAATTGAGGCTGCATTCATTTACTATATGGTCACCAGCGGCTTTAACTGGCTGACCATGCTGCCCAGCCTGGGTGATACCCCCACGCAGGAAGTCTGGAATGACGATCTGGGCGTTTACGAGTACGTTCAGGGTGACAACTCTCAGCAGATCCTGCTGTTCGCGGTTGCCACGCTGGCGATCCTGGCTTTCTTTGTTGTGGTCTGGCGGGCTTCCGTCCGCAGCGGCTACATGGGCCTGTGCGTCAAGCGCAGCGGCAAGAAGGCTCCTTCCATGAAGACGGATATCATCGCGCTGTTCAATGAAAACATTCACAAGCTGCTGATGGCACCTCCGTTTGCAATGCTGGCGATCTTCACCATGGTTCCTCTGGTTTACATGATGCTGATGGCCTTTACCAACTATTCCGCTGTGGATGACCACCTGATCCTGTTCGACTGGGTGGGCCTGAAGAACTTTGCAGCCCTGTTTGATTCCGGCAATGCCATTGGTAAGCAGTTCGGCGGCGTTCTGGCCTGGACGCTCATCTGGGCATTCTTCGCAACCTTCCTGAACTTCTTCCTGGGCACCTTCATGGCCATGATCATCCAGCGTCCCTCCACCCGTTTCAAGGGCCTGTGGAGAACCATCCTGTCTCTGACCATCGCGGTTCCTCAGTTCGTTTCTCTGATGATCATCCGTAATATGTTCAAGGAGAACGGCGCGGTGAATACCCTCTTCCAGAGCCTGGGCGTTCTGGCTCAGGGCGAGGTGTTCCCCTTCATGACGGATGCCACCTGGGCAAGAGTGCTGCTGATCGTGGTGAACCTGTGGGTCGGTATTCCCTATACCGTTATGCAGGTTACCGGTATTCTGCAGAACATTCCCGCTGAGCAGTACGAGGCTGCCCGCATCGACGGCGCCAACACCGCACAGCAGTTCCGCTATGTTACCCTGCCTTACATGATCTTCGTGCTGACCCCCTACATCATCACCCAGTTCACCGGCAACATCAACAACTTCAACATCATCTACCTGCTCACCGGCGGCGGCCCCACCTACGTCGGCGACTCTGCCGGTCAGACCGACCTGCTGGTCACCTGGCTGTACAAGCTGTCCATTGACAAGCAGCAGTACAACATGGGTGCCGTTATCGGTATCTTCACCTTCGTGGTTCTGGCAGTGGTGGCGCTGGTCACCTACCGGAGCTCCGGATCTTACAAGGATGAGGAGGGCTTTAAATAATGGCTAAGAAACCTGTTTCCGTCAAGAAGCAGAAGCTGGTCACAGACATCGTTGTCCATGTCTTCCTGGTGATCGTTGCGGTGGTTTGGCTGATCCCCTTCATCTGGATCATTGCCCACAGCTTCCGCGGTGAGTCCACCGGCATGTACTGTGCCACCTTCTTCCCCAAGGAATTTACCTTCGACAATTACATCGGCCTGTTCACGGACAAAGCCACCATGAACTTCCCCAAGATGTTCGTGAACACCTTTGTGATCGCCTGCTTTACCTGCGTGATCTCCACCTTCTTCGTGCTGTCTGTTTCCTACAGCCTGTCCCGTGTGAAGTGGACCATGCGTAAGTCCTATATGGACATGGCCATGATTATCAACCTGTTCCCCGGCTTCATGTCCATGGTTGCCATCTACTTCCTGCTGAAGGCCATGGGCCTGACCGAAGGCAACCGGATCCCCATCGCACTGGTCATCTGCTTCTGTGCAGGTGCCGGTACCGGCTTCCACGTCATGAAGGGCTATATGGATACCATTCCCAAGGCTCTGGATGAGGCGGCCATGATCGACGGCTGCACCCGCTGGCAGACCTTCTATAAGATCACGCTGCCCCTGTGCAAGCCCATGATCGTTTACCAGGTCATCACTGCCTTTATGGGCCCCTGGATGGACTTCATCTTTGCCAAGATCATTGTCCGTGCCGAGACCCAGTACGCAACCGTTTCCATCGGCATGTGGAAGATGCTGGAAATGGAGTACATCGGCGGCTGGTTCACCCGGTTCTGTGCAGCAGCTGTGCTGGTCTCCATCCCTATTTCCATCCTGTTTATGATCACTCAGAAGTTCTATCAGGAAGCAATGGGCGGCGCCGTCAAGGGCTGATGCCTTCCTTCGAAGTCTGAGGACTTTCCTTTCTCCTAACCGTCTGCGGTGCTGGTGAGCCGCAGACGGCTCCCGCGGCGATCCTTTCTCCTGGGGGATCGCTGCGGGGGACTCCTTTCCCGGATTCCCAAGGAAAGCGCTTTTGCGGAAGCGTTTTCCTTAGAAATTCGGAACCTGTCTGGAAGGAACTATCCTATGAATCAAATCGGAAAAAGAAAAAAACGTACCATCAACGGCAATGCCCTGCGGACCTGGGCGCTGCTGTTTCTGGCTGCCGGTGTTCTTGGCCGGGGCCTGATCCAGAATCATATCCTGGAAGTAGGAAATCTGACGACCCAGCAGCTGCTGGAGGTCATGGGTGCCTCTGAGCAGGCAATGGCACTGGCCACCTGCGCTCTGGTGCTGCAGGCGCTGGAGACCTGCGCCGTGCCCTTGTATGCACTGATGCTGGTGGAAGGCGTGCAGAACACCTCTGATTTTCCGGCCTATTTCAAGCGCATTTTGGGCCTGGCTGTGCTCTGCGAGCTTCCCTACAATCTGGCCATGCACGGAAAGCTGCTGTTCTTCAGCGATCGCAATCCCGTGTTTGCGCTGGTCATGTGCCTGGTGATGCTGTACCTGTTCAGCCGCTTCCCGGAGGGGAAGAAGGCCAATACGCTGGTGAAAATGATCATTACCATTGCAGCGATCCTCTGGTGCGAAATGCTGAAGATCGAATACGGCTCTGCCACGGTTCTGATCGTGTCCGTCATGTGGGCATTCCGAAAGAATTCCCTGTACCGCAATTTTGCCGGTGCGGCGGCAGCCATTGTCTGCACGGTCATGTCCATGTACTTCCTGGCCGCTCCCATGGCATTTATGATCATCCATGGCTACGATGGCGAGAAGAGCTCCAACAGCCGAAGGGTCAATTACCTGGCCTATCCTGCCATGCTGGCAGCGGTGGCAGTCATCGGCCTGGTTTTATAATCGTTTTACCATATTTGTATCCAGGCGGATCTGGTCTACTCCACATAATAGGCCCGATCTGCTGAAAATAAAGGAGGAAATATCCGTCTGACGCACGGTGCGGCAGTGTGGAGACCTGTCGTAATGCTCCCGCAGAGTGGTTACTATGCGGGTATGCGAGAACGTACGCGAAATGGTAGGTGCGTTTAGCGTCGAAAACAGTATGGCAAGCTTAACTCTGAAGAACATCACCAAGATCTACCCCCACAGCGAAGACACCAAGAAGAAAAAGAAGAAGGGCGAGCCCGAGAAGAAGACCAACCTGAAGATCACCGAAGCCGGCG
>JAFQHF010000057.1 GCA_017398105.1 Oscillospiraceae bacterium
CGCACCCGGCATGGTAACGAAGGAAATGGTGGCTACCATGGCTAAGGATGCCATCATCTTCGCCTGCGCCAACCCCACTCCCGAAATTTATCCTGACGAGGCCAAGGCTGGCGGTGCAAGAGTCATCTCCACCGGCCGCTCTGACTTCCCCAACCAGATCAACAATGTTCTGGCCTTCCCCGGCATCTTCCGGGGCACCTTCGATGTCCGCGCCTCCGACATCAACGAGGAAATGAAGATGGCCGCCGCCCAGGCCCTGGCCGATCTGATCTCCGATGACGAGCTGAACGAGGAGTACATCATCCCCGCAGCCTTCGATCCCAGAGTTGGCCCCGCCGTTGCCAAGGCGGTTGCTGAGGCCGCAAGAGCAACAGGTGTCGCAAGAATCTGATCAAACCCCAATAAAGCACCGCCGGTGGAACTTTCCACCGGCGGTTTTTGCAGGATTGCAGGTAAATGATCGTGCGCTAAGCCGCCATTTTCTTCCAATTGACTTTTCTCCGACACTGTAGTATAATACCTCTAATTGCATAGGACAGTTCGTGACCATCCTGTCGGTAAACAAAACTAGGGAATCTGATGGGCGCATTGCGCTCATTTTTTGTTTGGGTGCAGTGTCATGTTCTGCGCCCATTTTTGTTTTCAGGAGTATTTCCCATGAAAAAGCATACCCGTTATCTGGCTCACGCCGCCATCATCGCCGCACTGTACGCAGTGCTGACCCATTTTCAGAATATCCTGCTGCCCGGCTCCGCAACCTGGGCCATTCAGATGCGCATGTCCGAGGCCCTGTGCATTCTGGCCTTTTTTACCCCTGCGGCTGCCATGGGTCTGTCCGTGGGCTGCCTGATCTTCAATCTGACCTTCGCTGCTGCACTGCCTCTGGATTTTCTGCTGGGCACCCTGGCAACCTGGCTTGCAGCCAAAACCATGTATCTGACCAGAAATATCACCATAAAGGGCTGGCCCCTGCCCGGACTGCTGATGCCCGCCCTGTTCAATGCCCTTCTGGTAGGCGCGGAACTGAGCATCTACATCGGCGGCGGTTTCTGGCTCAACGCCCTGTACGTTGCCATCGGCGAAGCAGCCGTCCTGCTGATCCCCGGTACTGTCCTGTACTATGCCATGAAATCCCGCAGTCTCCACACCCGCCTGTTCCGGCTGTAACTGCAAATTCTCATGTAACGCCCTTGTTCATACAGACTCTGTAGGGGCGGATTTTCAATCCGCCCTGATCTACCAATAAAATCCAAGGTGAATCAACTGCACAGAAGAAGCGTTTGTACATAGCATGCTGCGCAATTGTCACTGCGTTGAGGGCGGATTGAAAATCCGCCCCTACCTATAATTATGTCCCATTGCTCACAAAAAGCCCGCACCGGTTTTCGGTGCGGGCTTACTATGTATGTTAGAACTTGGTATTATCGTTTTCGGCATTGAAGCCGCCTTCGAAGCCGATCATCAGGCCGCCGGCTTCCGCATAGAAGCTGCACAGGGCGGTGGTGGATTCGATGGTGAGCTTTGTATTGGGGAACTCTGCCAGCACGGCATCCGCCAGTGCCTGTGCCTGGCTCTGTCCGAAGCAGTGGGCAATGCGCAGCTGTGCGCCGTCATAGAAGCCCCGCTCCTTCATCATCTGAACCAGAACTTCCGTTGCCTTCTTTCCGCCTCTGGGCTTATGTACGGGGGTGATCTGACCGCCCTTAACATCGCCGCAGACCCGGATGCCCAGCATTCCGCCGATCTTGGCAACCGCCATGGGCACGCGGCCGTTGCGGGCCAGATTCATCATGGATTCCAGGCAGAACAGGATATGGGTATGGTTGTGGTATTCGCGCAGCTGCTCCACGATGGTCTCAAAGGGCAGCTCCTGCTTTGCCAGCTCCAGCATCTTTTCGATCACAAAGGCCTGCTGGGGGCCGGCTGCCAGAGAGTCAAAAATAAAGACCTTTTTGCCGGGGTTTTCTTCCATATAGGTGTCCGCAGCCTGACAGGCAGAATTATAGCTGCCGGACAGATTCTTGGAAATGGTGGTGCCGAAGATAATATCCGCATCACCGAAAGCCTCCAGCCATTCACCAACGCTGGGGCAGGAGGAGCCGGACTTTCCCTTGTGATTTTTCAGGCCCTCCACCATGGCGGCCAGATCCAGGCTGCTGTCATCGATATATTCTTTATCCGCCCGCACCTTCATGGGCACGCTGGCAAACATGGCATCTTCCATTGCCAGAATATTGGAAGATGAATCGGATACGATTTTGTATTTCATGACGATACCTCGTTTTTATCTCTTCTCTATCGGTTTTTCAATAACCTTTGTAATTGTATCAGTATACCGTCACAATGTCAAGAAAATCTTGTGATAAGTTTTTCCCGTTGACTTTTTGTAATTCTTCCGATATAATACCAAAAGGTGATAACAATGAAACAGGAAACCAAACAGCACATCTCCGATTCCATCCGGGACTTCCGTTTTCCCCGCTACAATGAAATACCCAACATGGGTCTGTATCTGGACCAGGCCACCAAATATGTCTGTGAATACCTGGCTCCTCTGGGTGAATACACCCTGACCCCCTCCATGATCAGCAACTATGTGAAAAAGGGCCTCATTGCCAGCCCCGTGAAAAAGCTGTACAGCCGCGAGCATATTGCGTATCTGTTTTTCATTGCCATAGCAAAAAGCGTCCTGTCTCTGGATGCACTGACCGGCTTTATCAAGCTGCAGCAGCAGACCTACACGCTGCCAAAGGCCTATGACTATTTCGCGGAGGAATTCGAAAATCTTCTGCGCTTTACCTTTGAGATTCAGGACACCATTGAATTGGTCGGCGAGGACAATACCGATGAAAAGCGCCTGCTGTTCACCTGCATCGTGGCAGCCGTCCAGAAGGTATACCTGGAAAAATGCCTGGAAGCCATTGCCGAAGAAGAATAACACATCACAAGCAGGAGGGCCCCGCCCTCCTGCTGAAAACATTTTATAGGCCTCGCAGAGTTCGCCGCCATATCGACGGACAGAGTCAAAACATTTTGTGTCAGGGCGTGTACCTGACGCAAAATACCTATCAGGCTGCAAGTGTGGAATTTGTTCGCGCCACGCGAACAAATTATGCGCGCAGCAGACTGCAAAAAGCTGGCGGAAAGCCCCGCAAGGGGGTTTTCGCCAAATGAAAGCAGGAGGGTCCCGCCCTCCTGCTTTCTTATTGGTTCCCGCCTTGTATTTCCGGGCAGACTATGCTATGATACCCAAACAAAGGATGTGATTTTTATGATTCCATTTCAGCGTCTGAAACCGTCCCAGAGGGACGAATATAATCAGATTCTCTTCTCCTGCCCGCCCCGGGGGTGCGAATATTCCTTCACCAATCTTGCCCTGTGGGGCCGTCAGGAGGCTGCCTTTCTTCATAGCTGCGTGGCTGTTTTTTCCCATTTTTACGGGAGAAGCGTCTATCCCTACCCCATCGGAAACGGCGACCGCCGGGCTGTCATCGAAGAAATTCTCATGGATGCCAAAGAGCGCGGCATCCCCTGCCGGTTAAGCGGTCTGACCGATGCGGACCGGGCCGAGCTGGAAGAATGGTTCCCCGGAAAATTCCTGCTGCACACCAGCCGGAACGGCTTTGACTATGTCTATTCCATCGATGACCTGGCCGACCTTCGGGGCCGGAAATTCCAGAAAAAGCGCAACCATGCCAACCGCTTCCGCTCTGAGCATCCCGATTACCGGGTGGAGCCTCTGACTGCCTGCAATATTCCCAGAGCACAGCATATGGTCAACGACTGGTACGCAAAGCGCATGAAGGAAGACCCGCTCGAAGACTATCTGCTGGAAAACATCGCCCTGGCCCGGGCCTTCCAGTATTACAGTGCGCTGGGCATGGAGGGCATTATGCTGCTGGACGGCGATCAGGTGCTGGCTGTGACCATGGGCTCCCGGATGGCAAATGACACCTTCGACATCCATTTTGAGAAAGCCCGGGAGGAAGTGGACGGCGCCTATACTGTGGTCAATCAGGAATTCGCCCGGTATCTCCGGCTGAAATACCCGGAGGTCCGGTATCTGGACCGGGAGGACGACATGGGTCTGGAGGGCCTGCGCAAGGCAAAGCTCAGCTACAATCCCCACCACATGATTGAAAAGCACCATGCCACCCTGGCGGAGGATCTGCATGACCTTTGAGCATCCTGCCCCCATGCAATACCCCCAGCTGCTGGCTTTGTGGAAGACCGCCTTCGGTGACCACGGCGGCTTCTGGGAGATGTTTCTGGAAACCGCCTTTCTGCCCGACCACTGCCGGTGCATAGTCGAACGCGGTGAACTCACCGCTGCTATGTACTGGTTCGACTGCCGGTGCGAGGGACAGAAAACCGCCTATCTGTATGCCGTCGTCACCCACCCGGATCACCGGGGGAAAGGGCTGTGCCGAAAGCTTCTTGCCGATGTTCACAGCTGTCTGCAGAAAAACGGCTATGCCGCCGCTATGCTGGTACCGGAAACGGAAAGCCTGCGGCAGATGTACCGCAGGCTCGGCTATGAAGACTGTACCGGCGTTTCGGAATTTTCCTGTACGGCATCTGATTCTCCGATTTCCCTTCGGGCCATCGGTCCCGAAGAATACACAATGCTGCGCCGGGAGCTTCTGCCTGCGGGCGGCGTGCTGCAGGAGGGCTGCAATATCCGTTTTCTGGCAGAACAGGCCCAGTTTTATACCGGAACGCAGCTGCTCATGGCAGCCTGGCACGAAGAGGATACCCTGCACTGCATGGAGCTTCTGGGTGACCCGGCCAATGCACCCGGAATCCTGCGCGCCCTGAACTGCACCCAGGGGTATTTCCGCACCCCGGGTACGGACAAGCCCTTCGCCATGTTCCATCCGCTGACCGAAACCGCGCCAAAACCCGTCTATTTCGGCTTTGCCTTTGACTAAATAAATTTCGGGCAGCTTGTTAACAAGCCGCCCGATTTGTTTTCAGAGGTGCCCTTTTATAGGATCAGACTCAAGCCGTAAATCGCCGCCAGGTGCAGCGGATAATACAGGTAGAACAGCCAGCCCAGCTTTGCCGTTCCCCGCTTTCCGTTGTACATGCCCAGCAGCGGTACTGCCGCCAGCGAAAACCACTGGATGCCGCCGCTGCCCAGCCCCAACAGGATCAGACCTGCCGTCAGATATTTCTGCCTGTCCGGCCCGAAATATACCAGAACCGGCAGCAGCACACCGATGATGCCGTAATCCACCTGGAAGCCCGTCTCCGGGAACAGGATCGGGATTCCCAGGGCAACAAAGCATATGATAAAAAATGCAGCCTGAGCCAGTGTCCGGGACATCACATCCCGTTTTTTCTGGGCGTGATCAATGGCGCAGATCAGACAGACCGAAAGGGAAAAGGTAATGAGAATGCACTGATACAGCGATCTCATTGCCACAAAATATACGATCTGGCACGCAATGCCCAGTCCCGCCAGCCGCAGAAGATACTTGCCCTTGCTGCGGGTATGGCGGCAGCCCTCCGCGATCATATAGGCATAGATCGGCAGCGCCAGCCGTCCGATGAGGCGCAGGATCACCGCGTTGGGAAACAGCATGACGCCCAGATGATCACAGGTCATGGCTATCATCGCCAGAACCTTCAGCTGATTTCCGGTAAAGCCCTGGGAAATATCGAATTTTGCAGACATGGACATCCCTCCCGAATTTGAAGCTATCATAGCATTTTCAGAGGAAAGAGTCAACAAAAGTCCGCACTGCGGCAAATGATCGCTTAACGCACCGGTTCATACGGATTCTGTAGGGGCGGATTTTCAATCCGCCCTAACCCTGCCGATGCACGCACAGTAATATTCACCGTACATTTGTCGCTATCCGGAGGGCGGATTGGAAATCCGCCCCTACGATTCCAATAAACGATCATTTATAAACCCATCCCCATATTCCGCCCATAAAAAAACGCCCCTCCGGGCGTAAGTTTATCCGTAAAAATGAAGTGACCCTTGACTGTTTCGCGTTTTCTTCGAATCAGTCAAGGGTCACTTCATTGAATTCTTGATATCTAACATCATTGGTTACCTCGCTTTCTTAAGATCAGATCTCTTCTTCACCTGACAAAAATTGAATCACTTCCGGTATTGATTTTTGGTTTGTTCAAAATATATATGAACGGAAGAAATTAAGAAGAAGAGCCTCTGTTCGGTTTCAAGTTATGGATTGAAACCTGTTTTCAAGAGATCATTGGTATCACCTCTTTGTAGCTATATAATACCACAGCCTGCGAAAAATGCAAGTCGGAATATTGTACAAAGTAACTATTTTTCTTTTAATTAAAACGCCAGTTTTGTTGATTCTGTCAAATCTGCTGTTGACATCTTTTCCGAGCTGTGATATGCTGAATATGTTAGGGCGGTTATCGGAACCGCCTGTTTTTGTGCAGAAACCTTTCTGGTTTCTTCCAGATTTGTCAACTTCCACATGGAAACGTTTTAAAAAAACAAAAGAATTGGTTATCTGCTTTCTTGACGCTTTTTTCGTGTCATGCTATAATTGTGATGTAATTTTTCGAAACCCTTATGACTGACGGATCAGTGGAGCACCACACGGAGTAAGGGCCGACAATAGCCGACCGTCTGGGCACACTTATCCCCTGTCTGGGGCAAGTGCGCTCTTTTTTATTTGTATTTTTCAGGAGGTTCCCCATGAAAAAAGTTGGTATCGTCATGGGCAGCGACAGTGATCTGCCGATCCTGCGTAAGACCATGGACACGCTGTCTTCTCTCGGCATTCCCTTCGAGTGCCATGTTTTCTCCGCACACCGCACCCCTGTGGAAGCCCGTGATTTTGCGCTGAATGCCCGTGCCAACGGCATCGGTGTCATGATCGCCGCCGCCGGCATGGCCGCCCACCTGGCCGGTGCCATCGCCGCCAACACCACCCTGCCTGTGATCGGCATTCCCTGCAAGTCCACCTGTCTGGACGGCATGGATGCATTGCTCTCCACCGTTATGATGCCCTCCGGCATCCCCGTAGCCACCGTTGCCATCAACGGCGGTGTGAACGCAGCCCTGCTGGCCGCTCAGATCCTGGCTGTTTCCGATGCTGACCTGGCTGCCAAGCTGGATGCCAAGCGCGCCTCCGATGCCGCCAAGGTTCTGGAAAAGGACGCCGCACTGCAGGCGGAACTGAACAAGTAAGTAATCTCAATTCACATATCCATCCACCTACATTTTCATTTTCAGAAAGAGGTAATTTAACTATGGAAAACCTGAAGCTGCTGTACACCGGTAAGACCAAGAATGTTTATGCCCTGCCCAACGGCAACTGCCTGCTGCTGTTCAAGGACGACTGCACCGGCAAGGACGGTGTGTTCGATCCCGGCGAGAACTCCGTTGGCCTGACCATCGAAGGCGTGGGCGATGTGAACCTGCGTATGTCCATCTACTACTTCGAGAAGATCAATGCCGCCGGCATCAAGACCCACTATGTCAACGCTGACCTGGCAAACACCACCATGGAAGTTCTGCCCGCCAAGGTCTTCGGCAAGGGCCTGGAAGTCATCTGCCGCCGCAAGGCCGTTGGCTCCTTCTTCCGCCGTTACAACCAGTACTGCACCGAGGGCCAGGATCTGCCCTACTATGTGGAGACCACCTTCAAGAACGACGCTCTGGGCGATCCCCTGGTCACCAAGGACGGCCTGGTGGATCTGGGCGTCATGACTGCCGAGCAGTACGATTCCCTGAAGGCTCAGACCCAGGCCATCACCAAGATCGTCGCTGACGACCTGGCCGAGAAGGGCATGGAGCTGTACGACATCAAGTTCGAGTTCGGCTACGATCCCGAGGGCAACGTCATGCTGATCGACGAGGTCGCTTCCGGCAACATGCGCGTCTACAAGGACGGCAAGTACATCGATCCCATGACCCTGAACGGCCTGTTCTTCGCTTAATCATTCCAACATCCGCATCGACTCGTTTATCGTTTTGTCATTGCGAGCCAGTGCGCACACTGGCGTGGCAATCTCCTTTGATACTGGGGATTGCCACGTCGCTTCGCTCTGCGCAATGACACTGAATTAGGAGGATATCGAAATATGGGTGGTTTCTTCGGGGCAATTTCCCGCAAAAACTGCAAATACGATGTGTTTTTCGGCACGGATTACCATTCCCACCTTGGTACCAAGCGGGGCGGTCTCGCCTTCTATGACGAGGCTCAGGGCTTCCAGCGCCAGATCCACAACATCGAGAACACCCCTTTCCGCACCAAATTTGAAGGCGATCTGAACAAGATGAGCGGCACCGCCGGCATCGGCTGCATTTCCGATACCGATCCCCAGCCTCTGCTGGTCCGCAGCCACCTGGGCATGTTCGCCATTGCCAATGTGGGCATCATCAACAACATGGAAACGATCGTGGAAGAAACCTTCGCCGCTCCCGGCCACTATTTCATGGCCATGTCCTCCGGCAAGGTCAACTCTTCCGAGCTGATCGCAGCGCTGATCAACCGCTGCGGCGATCTGGTGGAAGGCATCAAGTATGCCCAGGAGCTGATCGAAGGCACCTGCACCATCCTGCTGCTGACCCCCGACGGCATCATTGCCGCCCGTGACAAGGTAGGCCGTCTGCCTATCGTCATCGGCAAAAACGAAAACGGCTGCTGTGTCTCCATGGAATCCTTCGCCTGCCAGAAGCTGGGCTACCAGCCCTGCTATAACCTGGGCCCCGGCGAGATCGTGAAGGTCACCGCCGACGGCTTCCAGCAGCTGGCAGCCCCCGGCGACAAGATGAAGATCTGTGCCTTCCTGTGGAGCTACTACGGCTACCCCAACTCCAACTACGAGGGCATGAATGTGGAAGTCATGCGCTGCCGCAACGGCGAGATCATGGCCCGGGAAGAAGAAAAGAACGGCACCATGCCCGATGTGGACTACATCGCCGGCGTGCCCGATTCCGGCCTGCCCCATGCCATCGGCTATGCCAACCACTCCCACAAGCCCTTTGCCCGTCCCTTCGTCAAGTACACCCCCACCTGGGCCCGTTCCTTCACACCCAGCAACCAGGAGGTGCGCAATCTGATCGCGGAAATGAAGCAGATCCCCGTGCCGGAGCTGATCGAGGGCAAAAAGCTGCTGCTGGTGGACGACTCCATCGTCCGGGGCACCCAGCTGCGGGAGACCGTGGATTTCCTGTACAAGTCCGGTGCCAAGGAAGTCCATATGCGCTCTGCCTGCCCCCCCATCATGTACGGCTGCAAATTCCTGAACTTCTCCCGCAGTAACTCCGAAATGGAACTGCTGACCCGTAAGACCATCCAGAATCTGGAAGGTGCCAGAGGACAGCAGCATCTGGACGAATATGCCGATGCCACCACCGAGCGCGGCCAGTGCCTCCTGAAATCCATCTGCGAAGAGATGGGCTTCGACTCCCTGGGCTATCAGACCCTGGACGGCCTGCTGGAAGCCATCGGTCTGGACCGGGATAAGGTCTGCACCTACTGCTGGACCGGCGAGGAGTAAGTTGACAATTGACAATGGACAGTTGACAGTTTGTCCATCGTCAAAGCTATCATTGTCAACTGTCAATTTTCAACTGTCAACTCTGTAACTATAACTTCTTTCAAAGGAGCTAACAAAAATGGATCACAAGAATTCCTATTCCGCCAGCTATGCTGCCGCCGGTGTGGATATCACCGCCGGTTACCGTGCTGTGGAACTGATGAAGAAGCACGTTGCCCGCACCCGCAACGAAGGCTGCCTGGATGACGTGGGCGGCTTCGGCGGCTGCTTCGGTCTGCCCATCGCCGGTATGGAGGAGCCCGTTCTGGTCTCCGGCACCGACGGCTGCGGCACCAAGGTCAAGCTGGCCATCCTGATGGACAAGCACGACACCATCGGCATCGACGCCGTTGCCATGTGCGTCAACGATATCATCTGCGTGGGCGCAAAGCCCCTGTTCTTCCTGGACTACATCGCCTGCGGCAAGAACATCCCCGAGAAGATCGCTGAGATCGTCGGCGGCGTGGCTGAAGGCTGTGTCCAGTCCGGCGCTGCCCTGATCGGCGGCGAAACTGCCGAGCATCCCGGCATGATGCCCGTGGAAGACTACGACCTGGCCGGCTTCGCCGTGGGTATCGTGGACAAGAAGAAGATCCTGGACAACTCCAAAATGGCTGTGGGCGATGTTGTCATCGCTCTGCCCTCCACCGGCATCCATTCCAACGGCTTCTCCCTGTGCCGCAAGGTCTTCGACATCGACAACAACAATCCCGAGCTGTACATCCCCAGAGAGGAGCTGGACGGCAAATCTATTGCCGAGGCTCTGCTGGTTCCCACCAAGATCTACGTCAAGCCCGTGCTGGCTCTGCTGGAGAAGGTCAATGTCAAGGGCATCTCCCACATCACCGGCGGCGGCTTCTACGAGAACATTCCCCGTTCCATCCCCGACGGCCTGTGCGCCAAGATCGACAAGTCTGCCGTTAAGGTTCTGCCCATCTTCGATGTCATCGCCAAGTGGGGCAACATCCCCGAGCGCGACATGTACAACACCTACAACATGGGTGTCGGCATGAGCATCGTGGTTCCTGCTGAAGAGGTCGAAACCTCCCTGTCTTGCCTTCAGGACAACGGCATCGACGCTTACGTCATCGGTGAAATCATCGCCGGTGAAGAAAAGGTGATCCTGTAATGGCAAAGACGAAAATTGCCGTTCTGGTCTCCGGCGGCGGCACCAATCTGCAGGCGCTGATCGATGCCCAGGGCACTGTCCTCAACAGCGGCGAGATCACTCTGGTGGTCTCCAATGCCCGGGGTGCCTACGCCCTGGAGCGTGCCAAAAAGGCGGGCATCGCCACCGAGACTGTGCTGAAGAAGGAATGCGGCTCCCAGGCAGCTTTCGAAGATAAGCTGATGGAGATCCTCACTGCCCACGGCATTGAGATCATCATTCTGGCCGGCTTCATGACCATTCTCACCGAGCGCTTCACCTCCCGGTATCCCAGGCGGATTCTGAACGTGCATCCTGCCCTGATCCCTTCCTTCTGCGGCGAGGGCTTCTACGGTCTGCGGGTTCACCAGGCTGCACTAGATTACGGTGTGAAGGTCACCGGTGCCACCGTGCACTTTGTCAACGAGATCCCCGACGGCGGCGAGATCATCGCCCAGAAGGCCGTCTACATTGAAGAAGGCGACACCCCCGAAATTCTGCAGCGCCGGGTCATGGAGCAGGCCGAGTGGATTCTGCTTCCCCAGGCCGCCGAAAAAGTCTGCGCCGACTTACAAAAATAAGCTCTGTAGGGCGGGGTCATGACCCCGCCGGGCAGGCATCGATACCTGCCCAACTACTGGATAACCGAAAACAATACATACCGCTTCTATCCAAATACCCAGTTTTCAAACCGGGTCGGCGGGGTCATGACCCCGTCCTACAATCTGTTTTTGGGAGAGATACCAATGAACGTCTACGAAATCAAGTCCATGGCTGAGCGCCTGGACGGCAATACCTATCCCGGCCGCGGCATCGTGCTGGGCATCACCCCCGATGGCAAGAAGGCCGTCGCAGCCTACTTCATCATGGGCCGCTCCGTCAATTCCCGGAACCGTGTCTTCATTCAGGAGCCCGACGGCATCCGTACCGAGGCCCACGATCCCGCTCTGATGAAGGATCCCCACCTGATCATCTACCATCCCGTCCGGGAAGCCGGCAACGGCCTGATCGTCACCAACGGTGACCAGACCGATACCATCTGGGAGTACCTGGCCAAGGGCGAGAGCTGGGAAGCCGCCCTGCGTACCCGCATGTTCGAGGACGACGGCCCCAACTGGACCCCCCGTATCTCCGGCATCCAGGCAAACGACGGCTCCTACAAGATGTCCATCCTGAAGGCTGCCGATCCCGAGGGCAACGCCTGCGCCCGCTTCTTCTGGGAGTACCCCGCCACTGCCGGTCTGGGTCATTTCCTGCACACCTATGTCTGCGACGGCAACCCCGTGATCCCCACCTTCCAGGGCGAGCCCGAGCGCGTTTCCATCCCCGCTGACATTGATGCCTTCACCAATGAGCTGTGGACCAACCTGAACGAGAACAACAAGATCTCCCTGTTCGTCCGCTACACCGACCTGGCCACCCGCGAGGTCGAACAGCGTATCATCAACAAGCATCAGTAAATCTAATTGCTGCATCCGTAGGGCGGGGGCATGCCCCCGCCGACCAGGTAATATCAACATTCTGGTATCGAGTGCTCCAGGAATGCAGCAAATTTGATAAAAATTCATCTTTCCCGTCATCCGACCGGATCGGCGGGGTCATGCCCCCGCCCTACATACTATAATTGGAGGTCATTCCCATGACTAATTTCGAGCTGAAGTACGGCTGCAACCCCAACCAGAAGCCTGCTTCCCTGTACATGCACGATGGCAGCGAGCTGCCCATCACCATCCTGAACGGCCGTCCCGGCTACATCAACTTTATGGACGCCCTGAACTCCTGGCAGCTGGTCAAGGAGCTGAAGGAAGCCACCGGCATGGCTTGCGCCACCTCCTTCAAGCACGTTTCACCCACTTCCGCCGCTGTGGGCAAGCCCCTGCCCCTGGATCTGAAGAAGGCCTGCTTTGTGGAAGATCTGGAAGGCCTGGACGAGAATCCTCTGGCCTGCGCTTACGTCCGTGCCCGCGGCACTGACCGTCTGTGCTCCTTCGGTGACTGGGTCGCTCTGTCCGATGTCTGCGACGAGATGACCGCAAAGCTGATCGCTCCCGAGGTTTCCGACGGCGTTATCGCCCCCGGCTACACCGATGAGGCTCTGGCTATCCTGAAGGCCAAGCGCAAGGGCTCCTACAATGTGGTCGCCATCGACCCCAACTATGTTCCCGATCCCCAGGAGCGCAAGCAGATCTTCGGCATCACCTTCGAGCAGGGCCGCAACAACTTCAAGATCGGTGAGCATCTGCTGCAGAACGTGGTTACCGAGACCAAGGAGCTGCCCGAGGATGCCAAGATCGACCTGATCGTCTCCCTGATCACCCTGAAGTACACCCAGTCCAACTCTGTCTGCTTCGCTTACGACGGCCAGGCCATCGGTGTCGGTGCCGGCCAGCAGTCCAGAGTCCACTGTGTCCGTCTTGCCGGCGGCAAGGCTGACACCTGGTTCCTGCGTCAGCATCCCAAGACCCTGAATCTGCCCTTCCGTGCTGACCTGGGCCGTCCCGGCCGCGACAATGTCATCGACGGCTACATCAACGGCAACGAGGAAGATGTCTGCGCCGAGGGTATCTGGCAGAACTACTTCACCGAGCGTCCCGAGCCTCTGACCGCCGAAGAAAAGCGTGCATGGCTGGACTCCCGTGATGCCGTGTCCCTGGGCTCCGATGCCTTCTTCCCCTTCCCCGACTCCGTCAAGCGCGGCGTTGCTTCCGGTGTCAAGTACATCGCACAGCCCGGCGGTTCCATCCGTGACGATCTGGTCATCGCTGAGTGCGACAAGAACGGCATCGCCATGGCCTTCACCGGCATGCGTCTGTTCCATCACTAAGATTTCACCTCAGGGGACAGCCCAAATGGGCTGCCCCCTGTCGGTGCGCTATAGCCAATTGACAGTGTACAGTTGACAGTTGTCAATCCCGTGTATAACTGTCAACTGTCAATTATCAACTGTCAACTTGTTTAGGAGGTCATTCCCATGAAATTACTCGTTGTGGGCGGCGGCGGCCGTGAGCACGCCATCATCCGCTCCCTGAAAAAGAATCCCGCAGTTACCGAAATTTTCGCCTGCCCCGGCAACGGCGGCATTGCTGCGGATGCCACCTGCGTTGCCATCGGCGCTACTGATATCGACAAGATCGTGGAATTTGCCGTGGTCAATGCCATTGACTACGCCGTGGTCGCTCCCGATGATCCCCTGGTCCTGGGCTGCGTGGATGCCCTGGAAGCCAAGGGTATCCCCTGCTTCGGCCCCCGGGCCAATGCCGCCATCATCGAAGGCAGCAAGGTCTTCTCCAAGAACCTGATGAAGAAGTACGGCATCCCCACCGCGGAATACGAAGTCTTCGAGGATATGGCCGCTGCCCTGGCCTACCTGGAAACCGCTCCTATCCCCACCGTCATCAAGGCCGACGGCCTGGCACTGGGCAAGGGTGTCATCATCGCCCAGACCCGGGAAGAAGCCATGCAGGCCGTCCGGGACATGATGGAAGGCGGCATTTTCGGTGCTTCCGGCAGCCGTGTTGTTATCGAGGAATTCCTCACCGGCCCCGAAGTTTCCGTGCTGGCCTTCACCGACGGCAACGTGGTCAAGCCCATGGTCTCCTCCATGGACCACAAGCGCATCGGCGACAACGACACCGGCCTGAACACCGGCGGCATGGGCACCATTGCCCCCAACCCCTACTACACCGATGCCGTTGCCGAGGAGTGCATGAAGACCATCTTCCTGCCCACCATCGCCGCCATGAATGCCGAGGGCCGCACCTTCAAGGGCTGCCTGTACTTCGGCCTGATGATCACCCCCAAGGGTCCCAAGGTCATTGAGTACAACTGCCGTTTCGGCGACCCCGAAACCCAGGTCGTCCTGCCCCTGCTGGAAAGCGACCTGCTGACCGTCATGCAGGCCACCACCAACGGCACCCTGGCCGAGACCGAGGTCAAGTTTGCCGATAAGCACGCCTGCTGCGTCATTCTGGCATCCAACGGCTATCCCACCAGCTACAAGAAGGGCTTCGAGATGTCCTTCACCGAAGAAGCCCTGGCAGCTACCTTCGTTGCCGGTGCCAAGCTGGAAAACGGCAAACTGGTCACCTCCGGCGGCCGTGTCACCGGTACCACCGCTATTGCTTCCTCTCTGGAAGAGGCCATTAAGGAAGCCTACCGTCTGTCCGACGGTGTCAAGTTCGAAGGCGCCTACCGCCGCTCCGACATTGGCCAGCGCGCCCTGCAGGCCCTGAAATAAGCAGTTATTTCTGTAGGGCGGGGGCATGACCCCGCCGACCCCCCGCAACTCTCTTCCTGCCAAAATCGGTGCAGACAGGCATAGATTTCAGCTTAATGCACCTATCAGAAGCACGGCAATATATATACCTGCGCGGCGGGGGCATGCCCCCGCCCTACGAGAAAGAAAACCGATACTAGGAGGAAAAACCCCATGGTTTATCGCGTATTTGTAGAAAAAAAAGAAGGCCTGGCCAATGAGGCCAAGAGCCTGCTGAATGAGGCGAAGAATCTGCTGGGCATGGAAAACCTGGAAGATGTCCGCCTGTTCAACCGTTACGACGCTGAAAACATCACCGAGGAGCTGTTCAACTACTCCGTGAAGACCGTTTTCTCCGAGCCTCAGCTGGACATCGCTTCCGCATCCATTGATCTGCCCGGCGCTTACGTTTTCGCTGTGGAGGCTCTGCCCGGTCAGTTCGACCAGCGCGCCGACTCCGCTGCCCAGTGCATCCAGATCATCGCCCAGGGCGATCGTCCCCTGATCCGCACCGCCAAGGTCTACGCCCTGTACGGCGCTCTGACCGAGGCTGACATCGCTGCGTTCAAGAAGCATGTGATCAACGCCGTGGAAAGCCGGGAAGCCGCCCTGGAGCTGCCCGAGACCCTGGCTGTGGAATATGCCGCACCCCAGAGCGTTGCCACTGTGGAGGGCTTCATTTCCATGGACGAAACGGCTCTGGCCCAGCTGCTGGACAATCTGGGTCTTGCCATGGATCTGGACGATCTGAAGTTCCTGCAGAACTACTTCTGCAGCGAGGAACAGCGCGATCCCACCATCACCGAGATCCGCGTGGTGGACACCTACTGGTCCGACCACTGCCGTCATACCACCTTCTCCACCCACATCGACAATGTCCGCATCGATGATCCCGCCGTGCAGGCTGCCTACGAGCGGTATCTGGCCGCCCGTGTGGAAGTTTACGGCGAGGAAAAGGCCGCTGTGCGTCCCCAGACGCTGATGGACGTTGCTACCATCGGCACCAAGACCCTGAAGAAGCGGGGCCTGCTGCCTGAGCTGGACGAGTCCGAGGAGATCAACGCCTGCTCCATCCATGTCACTGCCACCGTCAACGGCGAGGATCAGGACTGGCTGCTGATGTTCAAGAACGAGACCCACAACCATCCCACCGAGATCGAGCCCTTCGGCGGCGCTGCCACCTGTATCGGCGGCTGCATCCGTGACCCCCTGTCCGGCCGTGCCTATGTCCATCAGGCCATGCGCGTCACCGGCGCAGGCGACCCCCGCAAGACCCTGGCTGAGACTCTGCCCGGCAAGCTGCCCCAGAGAAAGATCTGCCAGACTGCCGCCGCCGGTTACTCCTCCTACGGCAACCAGATCGGTCTGGCCACCGGCCATGTTGCCGAAATGTATCACGACGGCTATGTGGCAAAGCGCCTGGAGTGCGGCGCCGTTGTGGCCGCTGCTCCTGCCTACAATGTCCGCCGGGAACGTCCCGCTGCCGGCGATGTGATCATCCTGCTGGGCGGCCGTACCGGCCGTGACGGCATCGGCGGTGCCACCGGCTCCTCCAAGAGCCACAACATGAAGTCCCTGACCACCATGGCTTCCGAAGTCCAGAAGGGCAACGCTCCCGAGGAGCGCAAGATCCAGAGACTGTTCCGGAATCCTGAGGTCACCCGTCTGATCAAGCGCTGCAACGACTTCGGTGCAGGCGGCGTTTCCGTTGCCATCGGCGAGCTGGCTCCCGGCCTGCAGATCGATCTGGATGCTGTCCGTAAGAAGTACGACGGTCTGGACGGCACCGAGATCGCCATCTCCGAATCCCAGGAGCGTATGGCTGTCTGCGTGGAAGCCAAGGATGCCGACAAGTTCATCGCCCTGGCCCAGTCCGAAAACCTGGAAGCCTACCGGGTTGCTGTGGTCACCGAGGAAGAGCGCATGGTCATGCACTGGAAGGGCCAGACCATCGCCAACCTGAGCCGCGCTTTCCTGGATACCAACGGTGCTGTCAAGCACACCCAGGCCCACGTCACCGAGAAGGATCTGTCTGTCCTGAGCAAGGCTCTGTACGGTAATCTGCGTGAAATGGCCGCTGACCTGAAGACCGCCTCCCAGAGAGGCCTGGTGGAGCGTTTCGACGCCACCATCGGTGCAGGCTCCGTCACCATGCCCTTCGGCGGCAAGCGCCAGCTGACCCCCGCTCAGTCCATGGCCGCAGTGCTGCCCGTGCTGCCCGGTCAGGAGACTGATCAGGCCTCTGTCTTCGCATGGGGCTGCGATCCTGACCTGCTGTCCACCGATCCTTACTCCGGCGCCCATGCCGCCATCTATAACTCCGTTGCCAAGCTGGTTGCCGCTGGCTGCGACTACAAGCTGGCTTATCTGACCCTGCAGGAGTTCTTCGAAAAGCTGAAGAACGAGCCTGCCCGCTGGGGCAAGCCCCTGGCCGCTCTGCTGGGCGCACTGGACGCACAGCTGGAGCTGGGTGCTGCTGCCATCGGCGGAAAGGACTCCATGTCCGGTACCTTCCTGGATCTGGATGTTCCCCCCACGCTGATCTCCTTCGCAATTGCTCCCATCAAAAAGCAGGATGTCATCACCTCCGAATTCAAGGAAGCCGGTCACCCCGTCTACCTGTTCGGCGCTGCTGAGGACGGTGCTGAGAGCCTGAAGAAGTCCTGGGAAGCACTGCATGAACTACACAAGGCCGGCAAGGTCAAGGCTGCCTGGGCTGTGGAGCGCGGCATCGGCGAAGCTGTCATGAAGATGTCCTTCGGCAACAATATTGGTTTCAAGTCCGAATCCAACATTGGCAATATCTGGCATCTGGGCATGTACGGCCATCTGGTTGCTGAGCTGACCGAGGATGTATCTATCCCCGGTGTTCTGAAGATTGGCCACACCACCGAAAATGACATCATCTCCCTGAACGGAGACGCCGCCACCATCGAAGAGCTGTACAAGCTGAATTCCGATACCCTGGAAGATGTCTACCCCGTCCATGCCAATGAGAATATCGGAGAAATCAAGACCTTCTCCTTCGAGGGCAAGTGCGATATCGCCCCCGCCAACAAGGTTGCCAAGCCCAAGGTTCTGATTCCCGTCTTCCCCGGCACCAACTGTGAGTACGACTCCGCCCGTGCTGTGGAAAAGGCCGGCGCTGAGGCTGAAATCTATGTGATCCGCAACCTGACCGCTGAGGATGTTGCCCGCAGCGTGGAAGAGTTCTCCGCAAAGGTAAAGACTGCCCAGATGATCTTCATCCCCGGCGGCTTCTCCGGCGGCGACGAGCCCGACGGCTCCGCAAAGTTCATCACCGCCTTCTTCCGCAACCCCGCTGTCAAGGAAGCCGTCACCGACCTGCTGGACAACCGGGACGGCCTGATGTGCGGTATCTGCAACGGCTTCCAGGCGCTGATCAAGCTGGGTCTGGTGCCCTACGGCAAGATCATCGACACCGATGAAAACTGCCCCACCCTGACCTTCAACAACATCAGCCGCCACCAGAGCCGCATCGTGCATACCCGCATCGCCTCCACCAAGAGCCCCTGGCTGAGCCTGATGAATGTGGGCGATGTGGTGAATGTGCCCATTTCCCACGGCGAAGGCAAGTTCCTGGCATCTCCCGAGCTGATCGCACAGCTGGCTGCCAACGGCCAGATCGCCACTCAGTACGTTGACCTGGAGGGCAATGCCACCGCAGACATCGACTTCAACCCCAACGGCTCCCTGTATGCCATCGAGGGTATCACCTCTCCCGACGGCCGTGTCTTCGGTAAGATGGGCCACAGCGAGCGTATCGGCGACGGACTGTACAAGAACGTCCCCGGCGAATATGATATCCAGATGTTCAAGGCTGCTGTGCAGTATTTCAACAAGTAATCTTCCCATAAAAAGATCCCGGATGGTTCACCATCCGGGATTCCTTATTTATCAGATAAATTATCGTTTGTCGGCATGGGCCGACGGCCAATACGTGTTCGGTGCACTGCTTGTCGTTACTTCCCTGACCCGCTCGGTATCGTTACTGCGGTAGATGATCATTTATGCATCAATATCTGTAGGGCGGGGTCACGACCCCGCCGACCCGCTATCGAGGATTGCCGCGGATGGTATGATTGCATTTGTTACATTTTGCACCGTTTTTTACCTGGGCAATTTCGTAACCTGCTCGGCGGGGTGGTGCTCCGCGCAGCGAATCTGTAATACTGATGATTGCCGGGGGCAATCATACAAAAAAATTATATGACCCCGCCCTACAGTTGATGCTGCGAAAACGATAAATTACCGCAGTAACGAACCGAGCGGGTTTGGGCAGTTACGATTCCCGCTGCACCGAGCACGCATTGGCCGTCGGCCCATGCCGACAAACGATAATTTACCGCACAACTACACTCCCGCACCGACAAAAACCCCCAGCCTTTTGGGCTGGGGGCGTTGCGCATTATCTGACGTACTCGATCACGACGCGGCGGTTGGGTTCCACGCCGGTGGAGTGGGTGGTGATGTTCTCCATATCCTGCAGGGCAGCATGGATCACGTGACGCTCGTAGGCGTTCATGGGCTCCAGGGTGGTGCGGCGGCGGGCCTTCAGAACCTGCTGTGCCTTCTTACGGGCATAGCGGCGCAGGCTGTCCTCACGCTTCTCCCGGTAGCACTCGGCATCCACATTGATGCGGATGTGACCTTCCACATCCCGGTTGATGGTGTAGTTGGCCAGGTGCTGGATGGCATCCAGGGTATCACCCCGGCGGCCAATCAGATAACCCAGATCGTCGCCAACCAGGTCTACCTTGTAAGTATTGCCGTCAGCCTTGAAGCAGTGGGGCACGGCCTTGGAATCCATGTGCTCCAGCAGGCCCTTGATAAAGGTTTCGATCTTTTCCTCCACAGAGCCGGGCTCTGCGGGGGTGTAAACCTTGGGGGCCTCTGCCTTCTTTTCGGCCTTAGGCTTCTCCTGCTTGGGAGCCTTGGGAGCTTTGGGTGCTTCGGGCTTCTTCTCTGCCTTGGGGGCCTTGGGAGCCTCAGGCTTCTTTTCAGGCTTGGGCTTTTCCTGCTTGGGAGCCTTGGGGGCTTCCTGCTTGGGCTCGGGCTTGGCCTCAGCCTTGGGAGCTTCCTGCTTGGGCTCCGCCTTCTTCACAGGAGCGGCAGCCTTGGGCTTGCTGCGGGATGCGCTTCCCAGGGCGCTCTTGGGCTTCTCCGGCACCTTTTCCACCACGGGGTCAGGAACCTCATAGGTCACCTGAACCTTGGCAGGCTGGGCGCCAAAGCCCAGGAAGCCTGCCTTGGGCAGAGCCAGCACCTGATAGGTGATGTCATCGCGCTCCAGACCCAGCTGGGTCAGCGCAGCTTCAACAGCAAGCTCAATGGTCTTGCCGGTGGTTACGATGGTCTTTTCCATGGTTTAGTCCTCCGTGGAATAGCGGTTGGGATCGTAGTTGCGGCCCTTGCAGTAAGGACGGCTGGGGATACCGGACATGCAGGAAGCAGTGTCCTCTTCTTCATCCACGATGCCCTTCTTGGCAGCGTACTCCTTGGCTGCGGCAGCCTTGGCTGCGTTTTCCAGCTCACGCTGCTGCTTCTGGAGCTTCTTCTTGCTGGTGTTGGTGGTGATGCCATCAGGGTTGGCAGCCCGGCGCTCGGCACGGATGCGCTCCTTCTCAGCCTCCAGACGCTCCTCTTCCAGAGCTCTCTGCAGGCGGACAGCATCCTCGGCATCATAGATCTTGCGGTAGTGGCTGGTCATAATGGGATCGATGCACATACGGAATACGCCGCCGATGAACCAGTACAGGCTGAGGCCCGCGGACACGGTGAAGCCGATCCACAGAGACATCAGGGGCATCATCCACATCATCATCTGGGTGGACTGGTTCTGCTGGGACTTCTTGGCAGTCTCCTCGTCCTGGATGCCCTTCTCATTGGTAACAACAGAGTCATTGGTCTTCTGGTTGATCCACATGCTCAGAACCTGAGAACCGGCAGACAGCATGGGGATCAGGAAAGCGCCGATGTGTGCCCAGTCCCATACCCAGGTGGGGGACAGGAAGTTGAACTGGGGAATGGCGCCCAGGTTGATGCCGAAGAAATCGAAGTTGATACCGGCCAGGGTGGTCTCGCTGATGCCGGGGATCGCAGCCTTCAGCTGCTCAGCAAACTGAGGGATAGCCTGAGCTGCAGAAACCTGATCATAGTAGCTGTTGTTCAGGTTGAACATCTCAGGGGCAGCTTCCTTGATGATGGCAATAATCTGAACGATAACCTCTTCAGACTCCATCAGGATGTAAGTCATGGGTTCCCGGATCACGGTGAACAGGGGGAACAGGATGAACATGGGGATCAGGCTCCACAGACAGCCGCCGCCCATGGAAACGCCTTCGTCCTGGTACAGCTTCTGCAGCAGCTCATTCTGCTTCTGAGCATCGTTGGCATAACGGGTCTGGATGTCCTGGATGCGGGGGGTCAGACGGGACATCTTCATCATATTCTTCTTGGACTTTGCATTGATGGGGGTCAGAACAGCCTGAACCGCCAGGGCAAAGATGATCATGGCAACGCCATAGTTGTTTGTCAGGTTATACAGCTGACCCAGCAGCCAGCCAAAGGGCACGGTTACCAGATCGGATAACTGAAATGCGAGAAACATTGACTTTCCTCCTTAGTTGTGTGGAAAAAACGGAAGTCACGGTACGGGATCGAAAATATCCCCCTTGTAAAAAGGATGACAGCGGAGAATCCGCCGAAGGGCAAGCCATCCGCCCTTCAAAACCCCGTATTTACAGATGGCTTCTGCAGCATAGGCGCTGCAGGTGGGCCGGAACCGGCATTTGCCGGGAAAGGCCGGAGAAATATTGCGCTGGTAAAAGCGAATCAGAGCAAGCAGGATGGTTTTCATTGGCCGTCCTCGTGCAGGAGCCTGGCCTTTTTCGCCAGGGCCAGATAGCTCTTGGTCAGCTTGTCGAAGGGAGCGTCCACAGCTTTGGATCTTGCCACCACCACGATATCCCAGCCGGTCTGGAACTTGTCCTCGTTCAGCCGGTACACCTCCCGCAGACGGCGGCGGGTGCGGTTGCGGATATGGGCCTTACCCAGCTTCTTGCTGACAGTGATGCCCACCCGGTTGCCTTCCGTCCGGTTCTTCCGGGCGTAGAGCACCAGATAGCCGTCGGCAAAGCCGCTGGTATGATAAAGGCGGCGGAAAATGTGATTCAGTTTTAAACTTGTGGAAAATTTCATAAAATACGCTCCCCGATTCAAGACGGAAACCTTGTAGGGCGGGGTCATGACCCCGCCGACGCACTTACCGTTAATAAAGTGCATCGTTTAATACCTGATCGGTAACTGTTCCTCACAGATTCGGCCATGCAAATATTGCAGGCTGATCGGCGGGGTCATGACCCCGCCCTACAGTGTATACTGTGTGGCAAGTACATTGTTCCCAGGCATACCCTATTAAAAAGGGAGCGGGGCGAATGATGCATTCACCCCGCTGTAGCTCCCGTTTCGCTTATGCGCGCATATTTCAGTTGTGTCGATTCACACTGCGCATCAGGCGGACAGAACCTTGCGGCCCTTTGCACGACGGCGGGCCAGAACCTTACGGCCGTTGGAAGTAGCCATTCTCTGACGGAAACCGTGAACCTTGGAACGATGACGACGGCTGGGCTGGTAGGTACGCTTCATAACACTTACACCTCCTAAATTTCTTTTTTCATATGCTCGACAGCCTTACGGCCGCAGCAACACATAGTAAACGACTTTAACAGTCACCCGATCATTATAACCGAAAATGTCGGTTTGGTCAATCTTTTTTTACGGTTTTCGGAAATTTAAATTATACTCTTTCAAAAATTCAGGGCGGATTCAAAATCCGCCCCTACAATGTGGATATCTCAGTTTCCGGCTTCCTGGGCGCGCTTTTTCATCAGGTTGCGCATACGGACACTGTGATCCAGCTCCCGCTTGCGGATACGCAGGCTCTTGGGCGTGCATTCCAGCAGCTCGTCATCAGCCAGGAATTCCAGGCACTGCTCCAGAGACATGATTCTGGGAGGAACCAGACGGATGGCTTCATCGGAGCCGGAGGCACGCATGTTGGTCAGCTGCTTGCGCTTGCAGACATTGACGGTCATATCCTCGTTACGGCTGCAGATACCAACCACCATACCGGCATACACAGCCGTTCCGGGGCCAATGAGCAGAGAGCCGCGTTCCTGGGCTGCGCCCAGACCGTAGGCCACAGCTTCGCCGGATTCATGGGCGATCAGAGAACCCACCAGACGGCGCTCGATCTCACCCTTCATGGGGGCGTAGGAATCCAGAACGGAGGACATAATGCCCTCGCCCTTGGTATCGGTCAGGAACTCGCTGCGGTAGCCGAACAGGCCCCGGGAGGGAACCAGGAACTCCAGACGGTAGCGGCTGCCCATGGGCGTCATACCCAGCAGGTCTGCTTTCCGGCGGCCCATCTTCTCGATGACGGAGCCCATGCACTCCTCAGGCACATCGGCCACCATCCGCTCGATGGGCTCGCAGAGCTTGCCGTCGATGACCTTGGTCAGCACGCGGGGGGTGGATACGGAGAACTCATAGCCTTCCCGGCGCATGGTCTCCATCAGGATAGACAGGTGCATCTCGCCGCGGCCTGCCACATTGAAGGCATCGGTAGTACCCTGCTCGGTAACGTGCAGGGAAACGTCCTTCATCAGCTCCTTCTCCAGACGGTCACGGATATTCCGGGAGGTAACGTACTTGCCCTCCTTGCCTGCGAAGGGAGAATCGTTGACGGCGAAGGTCATTTCGATGGTGGGATCGGAAATCTTCACAAAGGGCAGGGGCTCGATGCAGTCGGGTGCGCACAGGGTACGGCCAATGGTGATGTCTGCCATGCCGGAAAGCGCCACGATCTCGCCGGCCTTTGCTTCCTGGATGGGATTCTTACCCAGACCGTCAAACTCGTACAGGGCAACCACCTTGCCCTTCTGCTTGATCTCGGGATCGTGGAAGTCGCTGATGATGACCTCCTGGTTCACCCGGATGGAGCCGCGCTCCACACGGCCCACGGCAATACGGCCCACGTATTCATTGTAGTCGATGGAGGAAACCAGCAGCTGCAGAGGGGCTTCCACATCACCCTGGGGTGCAGGGATATAATTGACGATGGTCTCAAACAGAGGCACCAGATCAGTGCCTACCTCATCGGGGCTGTAGGCAGCAGTGCCCTGACGGCCGGAGCAGAAGACGGTGGGGCTGTTGAACTGCTCGTCGGTGGCATCCAGATCCAGCAGTAGCTCCAGAACCTCGTCCATGACCTCCTCAATACGGGCATCGGGCTTGTCGATTTTGTTAACAGCCACGATGACCTTGTGGCCCAGCTCCAGTGCCTTCTGCAGCACGAAACGGGTCTGAGGCATGGGGCCCTCGGCAGCATCCACCAGCAGGATGACGCCGTTGACCATCTTCAGAATACGTTCCACCTCGCCGCCGAAGTCGGCGTGGCCGGGGGTGTCAACGATATTGATCTTATAGTCCTTATAATGCACGGAAGTGTTCTTGGCCAGAATGGTAATGCCGCGCTCCCGCTCCAGGTCGCCGGAGTCCATAACACGATCCTGAGTCGCCTGATTTTCACGATAGATGCCGCCCTGCTTCAGCAGCTCGTCCACCAGGGTGGTTTTGCCGTGGTCAACGTGGGCAATGATGGCAATATTGCGGATATTTTCCTGAGATACCATATATTTTAATCTCCTTTTCGAAGTAGAATCACACAAACTCTCAACTTTGAATTATAGCACTTTACCAAAAAGAATGCAATATATTTGGTAAAATTTACGAATTATTTTTCAGGCTATCCTCCACGATTTGTAGGGGCGGATTTTCAATCCGCCCTCACTGTAACGACAATTATGTGGTTCTGTTTTCATCAAAGCATAGGCAATGCATCTATTTTCAGCCTGGCAATCATCCTTCATTTAGGGCGGATTAAAAATCCGCCCCTACGATGGAATACAGAATCAGGCCGCACCCTCGCGGGTGCGGCCTGCATGATTTAAACTTACTGCTGTGCAGCCTTGCCTTCTTTCAGCATCTTGATAAAGAAGCGGAAGAACATGAAGGTGGTGACAGCGGCGGCGATGATATCGGACACGGGTTCTGCCAGGAACACGGCGAAGGCCTTGTCCGCAAAGAAGTTGGGCAGGATGAAGATCAGGGGGATCAGCAGGAAGACCTTACGCAGCAGCGCCATGACCAGGGAGATCTTGGCCTGACCCAGAGCCATGAAGGCCTGCTGGCAGGAGATCTGGAAGCCCACGGAGAAACCACATGCCAGGAAAATCCGCAGTGCCCAGGCAGTGTAATCCACCAGAGCCATATCGCTGGTGAAGATACCGGCAAAAACGTTGGGAGCCAGCATGATCAGCAGCCAGAAAATCGTAGTATAGGCCACACAGACACCAAACTGACAGAAGAAAGCTTCCTTCACACGGTCAAATTTCTTGGCACCGTAGTTGAAGCTAATCAGGGGCTGACCGCCCTGGCAGACACCGGACAAAGGCATGGTGATCAGCTGGTTGATGGAAGTCAGAACAGTCATGGCACCAACCGCCACGTCACCGCCGTAACGGGACAGGGAGGAAGTAAAGCTGATGGACAGGATGGACTCCGTGGAGACCATGACGAAGCTGGAAATACCCAGACCCAGGCAGGGCAGGATCACGGAAGGAACCAGCATCATGTTGGAAGGCTTCAGTCTCAGAATGGTCTTCTTTCCGGTGAGGAACAGCAGAATCCAGACAGCGCTGACCGCCTGGCTCAGCACAGTGGCAACAGCAGCACCGGCCACGCCCATATTCAGGCCGAAGATCAGGATGGGGTCCAGAACAATGTTGATGCCCGCACCGATGACCGTGGTCAGCATGCTGATCTTGGCGAAGCCCTGGGTGGTGATGAAGGTATTCATACCCATGGTGATCAGCACAAAGACGCTGCCCAGAACATAGATCCGGCCATAGGTTACAGCATAGGGTGCCGTGGCATCAGATGCACCAAAGAGCCGCACCAGGGTGGGCAATGTTACATAAAACGCTGCAGTCAGAATCACGGCCAGAATCAGCAGAACCGTAAAGCAGTTTGCAATGATCTTTTCTGCCTTTTCCTTGTTACCCTGACCCATGGCAATAGCAGCCCGGGGTGCACCGCCGGCACCTGCCAGCATAGAAAATGCGGTAATCAGCATCAGGATGGGGGTAAACAGGCCCACACCGGTCAGCGCCAGACCGCCGATCTCGGGAATATGGCCGATGTAGATACGGTCGACGATGTTGTAAAGCAGGTTAACCACCTGACCAACCAGTGCCGGGACTGCCATCTGAACCATCAGTTTCTTGACGGAACCGGTTCCCATATCCTGCTTGGGTTTCTCAGCTTTTGCCATGGTAAAAAGCCCCTTTCAATTTATTTATATGTTTATTATAGTATATTTTTAAAGAAAGTCATCAGTTTTTTTTAGAACTATTCAATAACTTCCTCGATATTTTTGATATTTTCATTTACCCGTCTGGCAAAATCCATCATCATGTCGATCTGCTCCTGGGTCACGCCCTGGTGCAGATAGGAGAAAAACCGCCGCTGAGCCATACGGCCTGCATCTGCAATTTCCACCGCAGCCTCCGTCAGTGCCAGATGCACGGTACGCCGGTCAGAGGGATCGTCCCGGCGCAGAAGCAGCCCCTTGCCTTCCAGACTGTTGATGGAAAGAGACACATGGCTTTTGGACAGGCCCCGGTTCTGCACAATATCAACAGCCCGGTCAAAGCCCGGATTGTTGTACAAAAACAGCAGCACATCCAGTTCATTGCGGGTCAGCTCCCATTTTTTGCAGATGGGGTCCATCAGCCGGGCATACCCCTTCTGTGCCTTGGCCATGGTATCAAAATAATTATAACGGGACATCAGATTCTGTTCCATTTACATCGCTCCCAATAGTTCGTTTTTGAACAATATCAGTATAGCAAGGTTTCACGCTTTTGTCAAGAACATTTTAGTTCGTTTTTGAACTTTTTCGAATAGCACTATAAATTATCGTTTGTCGGCATAGGGATCAACCAATCGTAGGGGCGGATTTCCAATCCGCCCGAAATCTATCGATCAATTCCCGGTGAAGCCAACTCCGGCGACCACGGTCTTTACACAGATCGATACCATTCCGTTGTCGTTACGTTAAGGGCGGATTGAAAATCCGCCCCTACAATAGCGTTTCGAGATTCGTACGACAAACGATCATTTATCGCAGCAACTCCCCAAAAAAAGAACCTCCCCGTTTCCGGGGAGGTCTGCATCACATATAGCTCTTAACGGTGGAGATCAGGATATCGCCTGCCACCACCCGGTCTTCGGCTGCGAAGCCATCGGCAAAGTTGTCGGAATACAGCACCTGGGCATTGGGCGGGAATTCATCGTCACCCTCCCACACCAGGATCTGCATCTGATAGCCGCCGATCAGGTCAAAGCGGTAGCCGGCATCACCGTGGTCCACCTTCTCCGCGCCCATTTTTTCCGCGGCAGCTTTGAATGCCGCCACACGGGTGCCGAAGGTGAAAGCCGCACGGGTCAGAACCCGGCCGGTATAGGGTTTGATGTACATCTCGCCCCAGGGCATTTCCCGGAAGGTCTTCCACTGACCCATCCACAGCACATCCCTGCTTTCCAGAAGGTACCGCAGCAGGAAGGTCTGAGCAGGCAGCGGAGGCAGCTTGCCGCCGTCCAGAGCCCGGATGGCATATTCGGGATGGGAAATGGCAAAGGTTCTGCCCAGCATGGTGACAAAAAATTCCCTGCCGTCCCAGGTCACATCCTTCAGCCGTTCTGTAACGGAAGCAGGCTCCAGAGCACGGAATTTTTCCTCATAATGAGCAAAGGGTACTTCTTCTTTGTGGTTTTCGATTTGCATGTTCTTCTATTTTCCTTTTAGTCATGGTAGGGCGGCTTGCCCTCAAGCCGCCGGGCATCCGCAGGATGCCAGTTTTCGCAGGGACAATCCCAATTGATATCCCTTCCTCTGCGGCGGCTTGAGGGCAAGCCGCCCTACAGTCAGTTTTTCAAATCATTCGTGCAGCTCCAGGGGCAGACCGTCGGGATCGTAGAAGAAGCAGATCCGCTTGCCGTTGGAGGCATTGATCATGATGGGATCGGTGGGAATGCCCACTGCGTTCAGTTCACTGATGGTCTTCTCCAGGTCAGGTGCATGGAAGCAGACATGCCATACACCGCAGCGGGTGGGCTTGCCGTGGTTGGGATCGGGTTCCTTCTTGCCGAAGATCTCGATCATGCAGTTGCCCAGCTGGACTTCCAGCTTGATATCGTTCTGAGGCTGGCGGTGCTCCTCCCGGATCACTTCAAAGCCCAGCTTATTGACGTAAAAATCCTTGCTCTTTTCGTAGTCGGAAACCACGATGGCCAGATGGTGCAGGTTTTCAATAATCATAAGTTTTCTCCTTTATTCGTGTAATTCCAAAGGCAGGCCGTCCGGGTCCTTAAAGAAGGTGAATCTTCCGCCGTTGACGGTATCTTCCCGGATGGGCTCCGTTTCGATTCCCATGCTGTTCAGCCAGGCAACCGCCGGAACGATGTCCTCCACATGGAAGGCCAGATGCCGCAGTCCCATGGCTTCGGGATTGGTCACCCGGGCCGGTGCATCAGGCTTGATGAACAGCTCCAGCACCGTGTCTCCCTGGCGCAGCATCCGCAGGTAGTCGTCCTGTGCCGGACGATAAACTTCCCGGTAAAGCGCAAAGCCCAGCTTGTCGATGTAAAATTCCTTCGCCTTGGCATAGTCCGAACAGATAATGGCAATGTGGTGCTGTTTGCTCAAATACATGCTCATACCTCCTGTACACTGTGGGGGAACAGGCTCCGGTCCGTATGGGGCAGGAAGCAGGCTGCCACGAAGGAATCCATGTAGCCGGGGTAGGTGGACAGCTCCAGATAGGTCATGTTGGCCGCCACCTCATGACACTTGGCGTTGGCCTCGTCACTCATGACCATGGCGTAAGCGCCGGTCAGGGAGGAGTTGCCGATGTAGCGGAACTTTTCCAGCTCCACATCCGGCAGCATTCCGATGTTCACCGCATTCTTCATGTTGATGCCGGAGCCGATGCCGCCGGCAACGTAAGCCTTGTCGATCATGTCTACCGTCATATCAACAGACTGCAGCAGCGTGTCAACGGCAGAGAAGATGGCGCCCTTGGCGCGGATGAAGTTGTCGATGTCCACTTCGTTCAGGGAAACCTCCCGGCCGGTCTCGGACTCTTCCGGGAATGCCACCACATAACGGCCCATGCCATGGGCATCCCGCTTTACCCGCTTGCCCTCCCGGACAAACAGGCCCTTGGCGTTGATGATGCCGGTACGGAACAGTTCGGAGATCATGTCAATAATGCCGGAGCCGCAGATGCCCACGCACTTCTGACCCTCATCACCGATGATCTCCAGCGTAGGCTCCATAGTGTCCTTGTCAATGGTGCAGGCTTCCACCGCGCCGTCGGTGGCCCGCATGCCGCTGGAAATGTCGCCGCCCTCGAAGGCAGGGCCGGCAGAGCAGGCGCAGCTCATCAGGAAGTCCCGGTTGCCGAAGACCAGCTCGCCGTTGGTGCCCAGGTCAATGAACAGACTCATTTCGTCTTTGTCCCAGATACCGGCAGCCAGAGTACCGGCGGTGATATCGCCGCCCACGTAAGAGCCAATGTTGGGGGCGATCAGCACGGGAGCCAGCGGGTTTGCAGGCAGCTTCAGGTCACCGGCCAGCAGGCCCCCCCAGGCAAAGAAGCTGGGGATGTAGGGTTCCATGCGCACAGGCTCCGCATCCACACCCAGCAGCAGATGGTTCATGGTGGTATTGGAGCCAACGCTGAGGCGCAGGATGCTCTTTGCGGAAATGCCCGCAGTCTTGCACAGATTGGCCATAATAGGAGTCAGTGTCTCCTTGATGATGGCATTCTGCAGCTTGGCCTTGCCGCCGGAGCGGCCCTGCTCGATGATGCGGTTGATAACGTCCGCACCGTAACGGATCTGACCGTTGCCGGAGGAACCCTTGGCCAGCAGCTTGCCGGAAGTCAGATCCGCAAAGACCATGGTCACCGTGGTGGTGCCGATGTCGATGGCACAGCCTACGATGGCCGTATCCGCAGGATCGCAGATCTCCATGCAGCGGAAGGTGTCACCCACCAGCTCACCCTTGACGCAGACAGTAAAGCTGTATTCCCGAAGGGTGGAGGCCAGCTTGGCCATAACCGTATAGGGAATGTGAACCTCCTCCACGCCCAGAGCTTCCTGGATGGCCCAGGTCAGACGCTCGTTGTCGGGCATGGTATCGTCCAGGGTCGGCTCCGCCATGGTCACCACGATGGAGCGGTAGTTGTTTACAAAATGGATGCCGCTTTCCCGGAGGCTGTTCTGGCAGTCCTCGAAAATGGCAATTTCCTTGGAAGAAGACAGATCCGCAGTCTTCATGCGGCTCTGGTAGGCGCTGGCAATGTCCGGCACGAACACGGTGCAGTCGGACAGCACCTTGGAGTTGCAGCTCAGGCGCCAGCCTGCCTCCCACTCCTCTTCGGAAATATGGCGGCTCTTCAGGGATTCCAGCTGGCCTTCAATCAGCCTGACCCGGCACTTGCCGCAGGAACCGTTGCCGGAGCAGGGGGCATCGATGGCCACATTGGCCCGGCGTGCCAGCTCCAGCAGATTGTCGGCCAAGTTGCATTCAATGGTTACGGGGGTAGAACCCTCAATTTGGAATGTTACTTTCATAAATTTCGAGAAATCCTTTCCGGATAATGTAGGGCGGGGTCATGACCCCGCCGACGCACGGAATAAATTGCGTGGCTGGTATTCTCTAACAGGCAATCCGATGCCGACCATACTGCATATCAGAATGCAGCCTGATCGGTGGGGTCATAACCCCGCCCTACAGTTGGAATATTCCTGCGGGAGGGGCAATGCCCCTCCCCTACGGATTTATTATGTTTCAATGTAACGACACCGAGCGGGTTTGGGCAGTAACGATTCGCACTGCACCGAGCACGCATTAGCCGGCCGCCTTGCAGCCTTACATCAGGGGCTCCATGCCCAGGACGGGATGGTTCTTTTCGGTCAGCCAGTTCAGCAGCTCTTCGCAGTCGGTGGTGATGGTCTCATCGGCAACGTAGTCGGTGAAGTTCTCGATGCCGTACAGCTCCTTGGCAGTCTTATTCAGGCGTTCGCCCACATCGTCCTTCAGTTCCTTGGGCATCCAGACAATACGCTCGATGCCGCCTTCTGCGGAGATGAACTTTTTGGAGGAGATGAAGTGACGGCCATGGCCCATGTAGCCGGGAGTCTGGACACCGCCGCCGGTGCAGGAGGCCAGTTCGCCGAAGGTCATGCCGGCAGGAGTCATGCCCTTGAACTCGCGGTTTACCACGATGAAGCCGTTGGACATGGGCTCGATGCCGCAGATACATTCGAAGCAGCCGCAGGAAGTCATGGGGTCTTCCAGGATGGAGTACAGGGTCACGCTCTCCACAGCGCCGTGGGTGGAATCAAACACAGCCTTGTCAACGGAGGCATAGCGGCCGGTGCGCTCGTCGGTGCAGCCTTCCTTGAAGATGGGCTGGCAGGGGCCGTTGGGGTCCAGCTCGTTGGTAGCCTTGGCATCCAGCCAGGACACGGCGCCGCACAGGCCCAGACGCTCGGGCGTGACCACGCAGCAGTGGGCGGGAGCGAAGGACTGGCACAGAATGCAGGTATAGTAGCGGTCAACGGACTCGTCGGTCATGGAATCCAGGCGCTCGTCACGGGCAGCATAGCGGGGCATTGCAATCTCATCGCGGAACTTGCCTGCCTCGGCAGCATCGGTGATCAGGGTGATCTGGCACTTGTCAACGACAGCGTCAAACTCGTCCATAATCATGACGTACAGAACTTCAGCAAAGTGCTTCAGGCTCAGACCTGCCTCAAAGGCGGCGTTGGAAACACGGACACGAACCTGGTTGCGCTGGCCGGTGTGCATGACACCCTCCATGTAGTTGAACCAGGCGTGGAATTTACGCTCGATAACGGATTCGAAGTCCACCTGCATCTTCTTGCCGGCGACTTCCACGTAAGTAGCCAGAGCCAGCTCCTTGGCATCTGCAAGGTCGGGACCCACGATGGTGATCTTATGATCCTCGATCTCGCTCATGTCCCGCATGACCACCAGCTCGGCGGTGGGGTTCTTGGAGGACCAGAACTCGTTGTGCATGTCGGACTTACGGATGATCTCACCCTCGAAGGCAGCGGCAAAGGCCACGGGGATGGGCAGTTCCTTCACCTTGATCTTGATATTGCGAAGCTCCAGAGACTTCTTGACCGTCTCGGCGTGGTCGCAGACGGATTCCAGTGCACCGGGAACCTGATTTTCACCCAGGTCGATGTCCACCACCACAGGGAAGCCCAGTGCAATGGCACCGGCACCGGCGGAGACCACAACAGCATCGATGGTGCCGAAGGTGTTGACGAAGGCGGGAACACGGTTCTTGGTGTACTCCAGCAGACCGGCCAGATTGCCGGGCTGCACATTACCGAAGATCAGCGCGGCGCGGACAGCAACAGTGACAACATGGATGACGGAGGTCACATCATGGCCCAGGGGGATGACGCGGAATTCCAGACCCATCTTCACGCCGCCTTCGGCGCACTGCTCGATGACATCACCCACCATGAAGGTCATGATGCCCTTGGACTGGTAATCCTTGACCACGTTGACCACGTCATCGGCATTTTCAGCCTTGCCCAGAACAACGGCAACACCGGGGATATCGCCGGTAACCAGAGGAACACCCAGGGAACGGATGATGGGATCGGGCACGAAGCCAATGCCGGACTCATTCTCGTAGGGATTGCCGCCCTCCACGTACTTCAGGCCCTCGATGATCTCAGCGCCCACAGCGGTGGCAAGGCCGGCATTCAGCGCCTGGCCCAGGTCTTCCTGGTTGGTGATCAGGCTCTTCAGAACGCCCACGCAGGCAGTCAGGTCGCCCAGGGTCTTCACCTTCACGCCGGTTGCAGCGTAAATGGTGGGGAAATAATATGCAGTATCAGGGAAGGCAATTTCCTTCTCAGCGCCGTACTTGGCGATGGCATCATTGACCGCGCCTTCGGTCAGGCCGGCAACGGCATTGGAGCCGCCATAAATCAGGTCAGTTAATACGCTCATGTGTAATTCCTCCCAATTATTCTAAGTTAACATAATTTATATAGAGCCATGGTGGCTGAATATATGGTTTCAGTTGACAGTGGAAAGTGGACAGTTGACAGTTATGTTTCTGTCAGCGCCAGCAAAGTCTGGTACAGTTCCTCTCCGCCGTCAAAGTAGATACCGGGCTCCTGCTTAATCGTAGGATTTATCCGAATGTCACCATTTTCCACAACAGTCAGGCTGCTGTAGCCATGGCCGTTTTGATAATACAAATAGATGGAAAAACAGGGCTGGGATATGGTTTGAAAAGCGTTCCTTCTGCTGCCTTCCGTCTGCCGAACCGCAGCCAGAATATTCGCAAGCATTTCTTCTTCCACCGGGATCTCGTGAAGGGTAAGGTATTTATCATAATAATACAGCTGCCCTCTCAGGTCAGTAGCCGTCCACAGTTCCTCAGGAAACGTATTGGCAACAGGTCGCTCCACCGTCCAAAAGAGATAGTCTCCCAAAAGCAGAATCAATGCGGCAAGAGTAGCAAATATGTGCTTCTTTTTACTCATTTGTGGCCTCCTTGCTTCCAAAATCTTCTATAGGGCAGGCCGCCCTACTTTTTCTTTTTCGCAGTCTTTTTGATCAGCTGCTTGGCAAACTCCGGAAATTCCGGGGTGTTGTTGTGAATCACATATTCCCGTTCTGCCTTGATGGTCAAAGATACCATGTTGGCAATGACGGTGGTGCGGTTGCCTTTTTCGTTGCTGCCCTGCACTTTTTTGATCTCCTTGATGGGCAGGGCCGTAAAGCCCTGGGTGGTTTCCAGAAGCACCCGTTTGCTGGTCAGAATGCACCGGCCCCGTTTCTGGGGACAGATGACTTTTATGGTCTCCCGGGGCTGCAGGACCAGCTCCAGCTTCCGGGCGGCATCTCTTAATTTTCGGTCGCGGTTTTTCCGCAGGGCTGACCGGACAGCCAGGACGAGCATCAGCATCCCGGCAGCCACCAGCAATTCCTGCCAGGGTTCCATGTGGGTTTCCTTTCCATTACCGGAATCGCAAGATTATTCTTTACAAATCCGGCCCTATATTCTATACTTGCTTGTAGAAGAACTGCTTTTTTATGTGCGAGCCCCTTCCGGATTCCGGTTGAGGGCACAACGCCGTGGGCAGTTCTTTTTCTGCGCTCTATTGGATATCTGTTCCGATAGCTTGGCATTGTTATTATACAAAAGAATCCCAGCAAAGGCAATCTATTTTGTAAAAATATATCAACAACACATACAGCACATCCCCTTGCAGCAAAAAGGTACACTTTTCTGTGATAAGAAGGCGCGTTATGTACTTTTCTTGCTTCGCCAAGAAAAGTACCAAAAGAAGGCGACTTAAGGAGGCGCTACGAAAATGCGCCCTCCTTAAGAATCCACCCGCCGCCTCGCCATCCGACGCCCGAAAATGTTCCGATTTTCGGGCGTCTGCCAAGAGAAAATCTGAGATTTTTGAGAGGTAGGTGTTCAAAAATCGGGACATTTTTGGACACCGATCGGCGATGCGGCTGGGGTTTCCAAAGGGGGCGCATTTTCGTAGCGCCCCTTTGGCCGACTTCTTTGGTTACTTTCTTGTTCGGAAACAAGAAAGTAACTTTACCGCACTATGCTATTGCAGAAAGGTGTACCATTTCGTAAACGGAACCTCTGTTAACAAAAAACAGCCGGGAGGAAACATCCTCCCGGCTGCGGGTTACATATAGGCTGTCATTTCAACGACAGCATTTTCAGGAAGCCAGTCCGAAAATTACAGGTCCAGGTAGGAGTCGGAGTACAGGACGTGGTTCTTGAAGATGTCGCAGGACTTGATGGTCTCCATCAGGCGACGGTCGTTGGGGTTGACGATAGCGGAGGTCAGACCCTGCATCATGCACATGGCAACCAGAGTTGCGTCCATGATGGGACGGACGTTCTTGGGAGCGCCGTTGGAGTTGTTGGACAGACCGCCGGTGGACTTCAGGCCCTTGTCGGAGAACATCTTGATGGCCTCCAGGACTTCCATCTGCTTGTCCTGCATGCCCTTGACGACCAGGAACAGGGGGTCGAACCACAGGTCATCGGAGGACATACCCAGACCCAGGCCACGCTCCAGCATGTTGTCGCAGTGGACCATACGCTCTTCGTTGTCCTTTGCGATGCCGTCAGCGGAGCACAGTGCGATACAGATAGCATCGTTGGCAGCAGCCAGATCGATGTAGCCGATACGGGAGCCTGCGTCAGCAGAGTTGACGATGGGCTTGCCGTTTGCACGGTTGTAGACCTTGATACCGGCTTCAATAGCCTTCATGTTGGCAGTATCCAGTGCCAGAGGAACATTGTTGAAGTTCTCCTGCAGCAGCTTGACAGCCCACATCATGCGCTCGGGACCGTCCTTCTCAGCGGGGCCGATGTTGACGTCCAGATAGGTGGCACCGGCAGCGATCTGCTGTGCGGCACGCTCCAGGATGGGCTTGGGATCGCGCTCGTCCATAGCCTTGCGGATGGAAGGAGCGATGCAGTGGATACGCTCGCCGATGGTGACGAAGGTCTTGGACTCGGGGTTGTAGCCCTTGTACTTGACGCCCATGTCGACCACTTCGATAGCGGGAACCTTGGTAGCCAGCAGCTCGTCGAAGGACAGCTCCTTGACCTCTTCCTGAACGGTACCGGCCTTGGCAGCGCGCTCAGCCTCAGCAGCCTTAACGCCAGCCTCGTATTCCTTATCCTTCATGTACTTGGGCAGCTGGACAGCTTCCAGAGGACCGACAACGACGTTCCACTCAGGCAGCTTTTCCTGGATCTCGCCCTTCATGACGGCGACCTTACCGGGGATGATCAGGGTGCGGTTCTTAATCTTGTTTGCGATGTCCAGCTCGTCGAAGGTCTTCTTCACGGTGGAGGAAGACAGCTTGCCTGCTGCCCATGCGGTCAGAACAGACATACCGGAAGCATCGGTGATGATCAGGTTAACGGGCTGGCCGGAGCGCTCCAGTTCGCCGGAGACCAGGAAGTAGGTCAGGGCGAAGTCGACAGTCAGAGCGCAGGGGCTGTTCTCGTCGGCGCCGTTCAGGGGGTAGATCTTGGCTTCCACCTTC
>JAFQHF010000058.1 GCA_017398105.1 Oscillospiraceae bacterium
AACGACTTCGCTGCATGACACCTATGGAATTCCATTATGCCTATGCGGCATGAGAAATTCCCACCCTGCTGCACAGCAGGGTGGGATCACACAACAGAATATTTTGTTTTTTCTACTGTCTACTTGACAGGGGGCACTTCAAAAACTGCACAGGGGGTACTGTTGTCTCTTTTATGCCTTATATAAGGAAGCACGCCAAAATATGTGCGATTTACTTAACGGCAATGGCCTCGATTTCGCACAGGACACCCTTGGGCAGGGCCTTTACTGCAACGCAGCTGCGGGCGGGCTTGGAAATAAAGTACTTTGCATACACTTCATTGAAGGCTGCGAAGTCGCCCATATCTGCCAGGAAGCAGGTGGTCTTGAACACCCGGTCGAAGCCGACACCGGCGGATTCTAGGATGGCACCAACATTCTTGCAGCTCTGTTCTGCCTGGGCTGCAATGCCCTCAGGCACATTACCGGTTGCAGGATCAACAGGAATCTGGCCGGAAGTATAAACAAAGCCATTTACTTCAAAGCCCTGAGAGTAAGGGCCGATGGCACCGGGGGCCTTTGTAGTTTCCAATACATTCATATGAATTACTCCTTTTATATTATTAGGGTAGGCACAGGAAGGAAAGTTGCTGAAACCTTCCTGTGCCTTGGGAGGAGAATGCAGGCAAATTAATACTTTGCTTGCAACAATAGCCTTTTTAGATGCCAAACAACTGAGGCAGCTTATAGCCTGCTGCCTTTTCGTTCAGCATCTTAGTGGCACCTGCCAGGAAAGGCTCTGGCAGAGCCCGGGCCTGCACAGGACAGACCTTTACACAACGCATACAGTTGATGCACACATTTTCCAGAGTTTCGTTTGGATTTTCCATAGGAATGGCATCCACCGGACACTGCTCAGCACACTGTCCGCACTGGACACACTCATCGCTGGCCTTAGGATGGAAGGCAGAAGGCTTTACAGGCACATAAGGATCATTGCCGGGAACCTCCACAGCGGTCAGAGTCTCCAGCTTTTCTGCCACATCTGCGCCGAACTTTCTGGCAATAGCATGATCCTTCTCGTCGGGACGACCGGCGGCAATGGAGCGGACGATGGAATGTTCTGCGATGAAAGCAGCAGCGGCCACTACCTGGAAACCATTACCTTTCAGCGTATTTTTCAGTTCCAGTAGTGCATCGTCAAATTCCCGGTTGCCGTAAACAACCACAGCTACTGCCTTCTGACCTCTACCCTGAAGCCGGGACAGCCGCTCCAGCGCCACTGCGGGAATCCGGCCTCCATATACGGGTGCCGCCGCCAGCATCACGGTGTTATCACTGAGCTGTGCGCTGCAGTCAAGCTTGGACAGATCCATTTCCGTAACCGGGCAGGAAAAACCTTCGGCAATAGAGGTTGCCACCTGATAAGTTGTACCGGTGGGGCTGAAATAGGCATTCAGCAACTGAATTTCATTCATTTGCGCATTACTCCTTCCTAAGGAAATATTTTAGATTACTTGGAAGCGTTCTCCATATACTCTTCCTTGACATGCAGGGTGACCTTGCCGAACTTGCCAACCAGGATGCCGTACAGGGCGATCACTGCAGTCACTGCGATCATAGCCACCTTCAGGTCATTGGAGTTGAAGTAGAACACACCCAGGGTGATGGAAGCCAGAGAGGAAAGCACCAGCAGAGCCTTGTACAGACCCAGGGAAATGGTCATGCCGCTTTCCTTCCACTCCTTGGCGAAACGTGTGGGGATGCTCATGGCACCGATGTTGATCATAACCTTCAGAATGGCGCCGGGGAACAGGCAGATGGTAGCCACATCGCCCAGATCCATGCCCAGCAGGATAGGCACTGCACCCAGCAGATACAGCAGGAACATAACATAGGGTGTGCCGCCCTTGGTGGTCTTCATCAGACCGGTGGGCAGCCAGCCGTCCTTGGTGCAGGCAATCAGAGGACGATAACCGGAAACAATGGCGCCAACCAGAGAGGTGCACAGAGCAAACAGAGCGCCGCCGATGACGAAGAACAGGTACATGGTGTTGGGCATAATCATCTCAGCGATGCCGCCCAGATTCATACCGGCAATGACAGAGAAAGAATGGGTGTGGGTTGCAGAGAAGCCGATGACACCGTAAATCACAGCGCCAACCAGAGCGGACAGGCAGAATGCCAGCGGAATGTTCTTCTTGGGGTTGGCAGCGGACTTGCCCATGTTGACAACATACTGGAAGCCGTTGCAGGTATAGCTCATCAGTGCAATAGCGCTGATCAAACCGCCGATGCCGTTGGGCAGCATGGGTTCGCCTGCGTATGCGGAAGAATCCATATTCATAATACCGTAGACCACAAACAGGGCCAGAGCTGCGTACATGAAGATGCACATTACGTTCTGCACCTTGGCAGCAAACTTATCACCAGCCAGGACACACAGGAAAGCTGCAGTCAGGACTACCAGAGATACGATTTTGGTATAGGCAGTAACAGCGGGGAACAAACGCTCCAGGTAACCGGTAACCGCAATGGCAGTAACAGCCAGAGAACCGGCACGGAACAGCAGGTCACGGCCAACGCCGAAACCGGTGCAGGCTTTGGGAATCAGCAGGGAGTTGATGGCATATTCACCGCCGTCCAGTTCAAACACACGGGTGATCAGAGGCAAGGCAATAGACTGCAGCAGACACAGGAACATGGCCAGGAACAGAGCCAGAGTAATGCCACGACCGGAATTGGCAATACCGAAGCCCATCAGTGCGAAGACACCGGAGCCGACGATACAGCCGACACCAATGGAGATCAGGTCAAACAGATTTAATTTCTTTTCCATGATAGAATCCTCCGTTCATTTCATTTTATCAGTTCTCTTCGTATTCCGCAAATGCTTTCCCGAGGCGGTCAATGGCCGTCTGGATATTTGCCTTGGATGTGGTCACGCACATACGCATAAAGCTTCCGCCCTGACCGGGATCATGGGACAGGCCCTTTTGCAGTGCCACATTCGCTTTCTGATAGCACAGGTACTGCAGAGTTTCTGCACTAAATCCATAATCTGAGAAATCCAGCCACAGCACATAGCTGCCTTCGGGAACATAGGCCTTGACCTTGGGAAGCTTTTCCTTCATGTACTCCACAGCAAAGGTCATGGTTGCGTCCAGATACTCGTTCAATTCGTCCAGCCAGTCTTCGCTTTCGTTGTAGGCAGCGATGGTACCGGCAATCGCGAAAGGAGTGGGCATCGCGGGATCATAACCGGCCTTGAACTGCTTACGCAGATTCTCGTCGGGAATGATGCTGTAAGCACAGTGCAGACCCATCAGATTAAAGGACTTATTGACGCCGGAAACCATGATGATGTTGCTCAGGTCTTCCACTGCATCGATGATGGGCAGGTGTTTAACGCCTTTACGGATGATGTCAGAGTGGATCTCATCAGAGACCACAACCACACCGTTTCTGCGGCAAACTTCAGCCACCTTACACAATTCTTCCTTGGTCCAGACGCGGCCAACGGGGTTCTGGGGAGAGCACAGCACAAAGACCTTATTCTCCGGCTGGGCACAAACCTGTTCCAGATTCTCCCAGTCCATTTCAAAGCGGCCGTTGCCGTGGTTGATCATCTGGCAGTTTGCGATCTTTCTACCGGTCTTTTCCGTGACACTGGAGAAATTCCGGTAGATGGGACGGCAGAGGATGACGCCTTCACCGGGCTTGGAAAAAGCCAGGATGGTCTGTTCCACACCGTCCAGCGCGCCGTTGGAATGGATGATCCACTCTTTCTTCAGCTCAATGCCATGGCGGCGCTGATACCAGCTGATGATGGAAGGGATGTATTCCGGTGCGGAGGTTGCAGTGGTATAACCGTAGTTTTCAAAGTCAGCCACACGGTGCATTGCCTTGGCAATGGCAGGAGCACAGCGGAAATCCATGTCTGCCAGGTTCACACGAATGGTATCCTTATCCAATCGGATATTGGGGGTAATGATCTTGAAGAAATCATCATCGTCCCACTTCATGCTGTAAGTACCAATACGCTGAACCGGAGTATCAAAATCGTACTTCATTGTTTTACTCCTTTTATGATTGATTTCATGTTCGTAGAATTCGCGTATCAGGCGCTGTCCTCTCCTTTCTCCTGCCTGTATTTTAATTTAGCTGCTAAAGTATCGTTTTTTAATTTTAGCAGAACCTTTAGTTACTAAAGGATTCTGCCTTAAGAAACGCAACTGCTTTAGTTGCTAAAATAATTCTATAATAAGAAAGCCCTCCTGTCAATACAGAAAGGCTTTTTCTATGTTATTCACAGTTTTATTGTGAATGTTTTGTGAATAATTGCCACATAAGCTGTTCATAGCGGATCAGTTTCTTTAATTCCTCATCGGAATACTCTTCCAGCAACTCACTAACTTCGTTGTATGTCTGCTGATCGAATGCAATATGATTCTGGCAGAGCACCTTGCCTTTTTCCGTCAAGGAGATCGTGGTTACGCGCTTGTCCTGGGTGTCTTTAGTCCGAATCACATAACCCTTTTTCTCCAGTCGGGTAGCCATCTGAGTCACAGCTCCTTGCGTAACATTCAGCCGATTTGCCAACTCACTCATTGTCGGGTTACTCATAGATCCAATTTCAACCACAAAGTGCACTTCCCGCATATATAGGCTATCATCTTCAACATATTTGTGCGGACGCTCAAAGTAGTTGGCTGTAACAGCAGAAGTTGTATTATGTTCTCGCAGAATTTTCTGCACCAGTTCTAATCTATTCATTTCATATCTCCCACTTGGTTGTTCGTTTGCTCATAGTCATTATTTACCGCATTATCCTACTTGCTTTAGCATCTAAATAAATATTACTGGATAACCTGGATTTTGTCAACTACACAAACAGTTGAGAAACGTCAGAGACAGGAAACCTATAAATCCTGTGCCCAAACACAAACATAATCTGTTCCGTTTACTATGATCAAAGCCACTTTCATTTCCAAGACATCACTTCCGGCATCATTCTACCTCCCCTGCGGAAGCTGTTTTGGAACAACAGGCACTCAGCCATATCGATTTAAACAGGCGTACGGAATCAGTCCGAGAAACTATAAATTGATGCAAAGTCATCAAAATGAACCAGAAATATAATCGTGAAAAAACTGTTACAGTTATTGATGTGGCACCTCCCAAAAACAGACAAAAGTACCTCCTGTACAGAAAAAAACTGCACAGAGGGGGTATTGATGTGTCCAAATACATTTTGCAACCTGTAATGGATGCGATCATGCCTTGGGATTCGTGGAGGTCTGCAATTTTCGAAACTGTCTTGGTGAGATGCCGAAGGCCTGTTTGAAGGCCCGATAGAATGTCGCATAGTCTGAAAATCCTGATTTTACACTAACCTCTTCCAATAGGATTCCTTCCTGAATCATATTTCGGGCAGCCAGCAGCCGCCGCTGCGTCAGGCAACTGTAAAAGCTGGTGCCCATATGCTTTTGAAAAGTCCGGTTGATGGTGCTCTTACTGATAAAAAAATGATGTGCTGTTTCTTCCAGTGTAATTTTTCTGGAAAGATTGGCTTCCAGGTAGGACATGATCTGATCAAACAAATTGGGTTCCTCCTGTTGCAGGAGCTGGGTCTGCTCATCCAGCAGCGCTCTGCTCATGGCAACCACAATCAGCCACACATAACCTTCTACTGCATTATCCCAACGAAATTGTTTCTGTTCATTTTCAGTAACGCCCTTTTGCAGGAGACTGCTGATTTCTGCCTGCCAGTGTGCCTCCATACGAAATAGATATGGCGTTTTTCTGCCGGAGAAAATATCTCCCGGAATACGACGACCAATTCTGTCTGCGAAATCAGCGCGCAGCCACAACTCATCCCGAACGAAAGCGTTCGTATGACCATCCGAAAAAATCGGACAATGAGGAATTCCGGGCGGAATATAGATGATATCTCCCGGTCGGATACGGTAGCGGTGTGTTCCCACCAAGTATTCCATATCCGGAACCTGCAGACAATAGGTATATTCATAGAACGTATGAGTATGCAGAGGAACCACATCCGTTTCGGTGGTAACCGCCCGGTGAATGGAGAATTGGGATTCCGTCAGTTCTGCAACGGGAAACATATTATCAGGCAGCAACGGATCCCGATTCGGGATATTGCGCATATTGTCAAGTTGCTCCTGCGTAAGTTCAGACAGCAATGTGGTGAAATTCAATGCCGATTCTGCCATAGGTAGCCTCCAGGTAATATTTTTTCCTAAAGTATAGCACAATATGACGATATTTGTAATATATTTTTGAATCATAACACAATTTTATATTTTTCTTTCCTCTGCTATAATGAAACCGTATTCAGTCGAATCGACTTACAACAAAAGAACTGGAGGAAAACACAAATGGCAAAAACCAAAACCAGTGCCCTGACCTGGAAGCATAAAGTCGGCTATGGTCTGGGCGACTTCGGCGGCTGCATGACCTTCGCACTCATGGGCTCCTATGTTACCCGTTACTACGTCAACGTGCTGAAGGTCGATACCGTCATCCTGGCAACTCTGCTTCTGATCTGGAACATCTGGGATGCTGTCAACGATCCCATGATGGGTGCTCTGATGGATAAGCTCTACGCCAAGAAAGCGCACAAAAACGGTAAGTTCCGTCCCTGGCTGCTGCGGGCTACCCCCATGCTGGCCATCACATCCATCGTTTTCTGGACAGTACCTACCTTCTTTGAAGGTACTGCCATGATCTGCGTGCTGTTCGTCTGCAAGATCCTGTACGAAGCATGCTACACCATGTTCAACATCCCCATGGGCTCCCTGCTGTCTGCCATGGCCAAGACTGACGAAGAGCGCGCCTCTCTGTCTTCTGCCCGTGGCTTCGGCTCCGTCATCGGCAACATCCTGCCTGCTATGATCTTCCCCGTTATTCTGGAGAAGTTCGGCGATTCCAATCCTGCCGGCTATGGCATTGGTGCTACCGTCTGCGCCGCAATTGGTGCTGTTCTGTGCTTCCTCCATTACTACTGGACGGAAGAGCGCAATGTTTCCTCCGGCCCTGCTGAAAATGCAGAGCCCGCCAAGGTCACCGATATTCTGGTGGTCTTCAAGAAGAACCGGGCTTTCCTGGCTCTGTGTATCCACGGTGTCTGCATCTGCTGTATGCAGTATGTTGGCTCCACTCTGGGTACCTACATGTATGCTGACGTTCTGGGCTCCATCGGCCTGATGGCTACGGCTTCCGTCATTGGTATGCCCATCAGTCTGATCACCCTGGCCATCGCACCCAAGCTGGCTAAGAAGTTTGGCCTGACCAAGCTGATCCAGAACTGCCTGCTGATTGGTTCCGCTATGTTTGCTGGTCTGTTTGCATTCCATATGGTCGGCAATGTCAATCCCTATGTCCACATGATCTGGTTCCAGCTGGCACAGGGCATTGCAAGCGTGTCCATCCTGATGCAGTGGGGCATGGTCGGTGAAGTCATCGATTACAACGAGTATCTGACCGGCAAGCGCACCGAGGGTTCCATCTACGGCACCTTCAACCTGTCCCGCCGTATCGGCCAGACCGTTGGTAACTCCGCCGCTGTTCTGGCTCTGGGCTGGATCGGCTACGACGCTACCTTGGCTGCACAGTCTGCCGGTACTCTGACCGGTATCAAGATCCTGTGTGTTCTGGTTCCCGCAATTTTTGTTATCGGTTCCTGGGCTGCTTTCAAGTTCGTTTGGAACATTACCGATGATATCCGCGCCAAGATGGCTGCGCACTTCGAAGCTAAATAAGTTCACTCATACAATTGACCGTTTTGAGCGGCACGGGATCTGCCGTGCCGCTCATTTTCTTTCAAAGGCATCTGTTAGCCGTCTGGATTCTTCTTTCTCCTTACTATCTTCCTTACTTGTTCACTTTTTGCCATTTCTGGACGGCTAACAGATGCCTTTGAGTCGCTTTTATATGGAGGTTTATTATGGAAATGCGTACCCGTATTCTGGGAAAAATGCTGAACAGTGAGGTTCAGGATTATCTGAAAAGAAATGATATTATTATCGTCCCTGTGGGAACCACGGAAATGCACGGCGGCTTTCCTCTGGACTGCGAGACTGTTATCAGTGAAGCTTATGCGCTGAAGATGGCGGAGGCTTGTGATGGCCTGGTGCTCACGGGTCTTCCTTACTTCTACGCCGGTGCCACCGCTTCCGGCAGGGGCACGGTTCAGGTCACGGTTCGCCAGGGTATCGACTACTTAGGAGCCATCGCCCGGAGCCTGCTGCGTCTGGGCTTCAAGCGTCAGGTATATATCAGCTTCCATGGCCCTGCCCATATGACGATCTGCCCTATGGTCCGTGACTTCTATGACGAGACCGGTGTACCGATCCTATATCTGGATGCCATGATGCACATGAACAAATGCATGGATCTTTTTGCGAAGGTGGGGATGATGGCTTTCCATGACATCACCGTTGGTGCTTACAAGATCATGAACCGTCTGGACGATATACCTCTTGTCACCGGCTTTGCACATACAGAGCCCCAGTCTTGCGCCCCCTTCAACGATCTGTTTGCCCTGGGTTATCAGAGTGCTGCTGTTGGTTATTGCTTCGGTGAAAATGGAGATCATATGGCAACACCAGACATTCCGGATATTGAGACCCGCGATGCCAAGGCAGCATTGGGCGCTGATCTGATCTGCAAGATGGTGGAGCGGATGAATATGCCCCATGTGGTGGAACAGCTGCGGAAGCTGGAGGAGTACGGCCTCGAAAACGAGAAGAAGTATCCCTGGATGCCTGCCGCCTGGAACCGGAATCACTGAGGATATAATTTGAGCGGACAGTAAATATTACCGTCCGTATTTTTAAAAAGGTTGACTCAATATGTGATTGCCGTTATGATTATAGATAGAAAAAATAATGGGAAATAGGTGAATGCGTGTGAAAAAATGAGTATCCTGCGTCCTTCTGCGGCAGCGTTTTTGTTGATGATGGCAATGGCAGTCACCACAACCGCCCTGAGTTTTTTTGTTTCTCCTGTTTGTGATGAGCTTGGCGTGGGTCGTGGTACCTTTACCCTGTACTACAGCCTGATGACAGCTGCCGGTGCGGTCAGCACTTCGTTTCTGGGGCAGTATATCAATAAAAACGGTGTCCGGAAAGTCATGCTGCTGTCCGGATTCTGGTGTTCAGCGGGTCTGCTGCTGTTCTCACTGTCCAATTCCGTGTGGATTTTCTATCTGGTGGGAGCGGCAATCGGACTGTTTGGTACGAGTTGCATCAGTCTTTGCGCCAACGTGATTGTGCAGACCTCCTACTCCAGCGAGCAGGCCTCCTCTCTCCTTGGTTTTGTGATGGCCGGTTCTGGTGTGGGCGGTATGCTGTTCAGCCTGATTCTGCCGGGACTTTTGAGTAGCTATGGCTGGCGTATTGGCTATAGATTTCTTGCCTTATGCTGGCTGGCCCTGGTGTTAGGCGCTTTTTTGCTGAATGGCAGACAGGAGACACATGGTGCAGTAGGAAACCGTAAAGTGTTATCCCATGGTATGACCAGAAAAGAAGCACTGAAAAGCATCAAATTCTATTATATGGCTGTTGCAGTTGTAATCTACACGGTTGGATGCAGTATTCAGCAGCAGTTACCCTCTCTGCTGGCGGGTCACAACTTTTCTTCGGCACAGGTTGGCATTATGATGTCAATTATGACTGCCAGCCTGGCTGTAGGCAAGATTATTCAGGGCATGCTCTACAGCAAAATGGGCGTTGCCAGAGGCGGTACAGTGATCACGGTTATGTTTATTGCAGGATTCCTGCTACTGATGAAACCTCAAACTGCATATTCCGGACTGATCAGTCTTGCCTTTGGTATGGGTATTGTTACAACCCTGATGCCGACCGTAGTGCGCTTTGTGTTTGGATCCCGCGAATTTGCTTCCATTTGGGGCATTCTAGCTACTGCCAGCAGTGTTGGCTCTTTTGTATCAACACCTGTATGGGGCATCATTTACGATGCCTGCGGAAATTATACACCTGCGATGATCGTGACTCCGATACTGCTGGCAGTGGCCCTGGCTGCAATGTTATTGGCGCTTAAGGATACAGGAAACCGAAGAGAAGCTTTTACGTAAGCGGGAATCTGGGGAACAAGCAAATCAGGCTGCTTTGGACATTATCCCTACGACCCAGCATATTCTGGACAACTACGATGCTTTAACGACAGAAGAGAAGAATCATCTGTGGAAGTTGGTTTTGAGAAAGGTGACGGCTTACAGAACACCGGATGGAAAATTAAGTGTACACATCTATCCCAAACTGCCAAAAGCAATTTAATATGAAAAATGGCCTTCTGATAAAACACAGAAGGCCATTCGTTATTGAAGGCCCATTATGCTTTCAATGCGCAGGAAAGACTAGAATTTAGCCTCAAAACCGCTTTCACCTATCGACGGAAGGCGGTTTTCGTGCTATAATGATGCCTACTTAAGAGGAAATGAGGCTTTGTCCATGGGTGAACAGTTCAAAAAGAAACATATTAGTGCTGGTTTGTTGGCCCATGTGGATGCGGGCAAGACGACTCTGAGCGAGGCGCTGCTGTATGTCAGCGGTGCCCGGCGGACACTGGGACGGGTGGATCATAAGGATGCGTTTCTGGACACCCACAGTCTGGAACGGGCCCGGGGAATCACCATTTTCTCCAAGCAGGCCATGCTGGAGACGGAAAGCCGGGCAATTACTCTGGTGGATACGCCGGGCCACGTGGATTTTTCTGCGGAAACCGAGCGGACGATGTCCGTTCTGGACTGTGCGGTGCTGGTGATCAGCGGCACCGACGGCATTCAGGCCCATACCCTGACACTCTGGCGGCTGTTGGAGCGGTATAGCATCCCCACCTTTTTGTTTATCAATAAGATGGATCTTCCCGGCATGGAGCGGGAAAAGCTGCTGAAGCAGCTGCAGGAGCAGCTGGGGGGCGGCTGTGTGGATTTTGACCAGGATGCGGATTCTCTGGCGGAAAACTGCGCCATGTGTGATGAAGCACTGCTGGAAAACTACCTGGAAAGCGGTGTGGTGACCCGGGGCAATATCCGGGGACTTATCGCAAAGCGGAAGCTGTTTCCCTGCTGCTTTGGCTCTGCGCTGAAGCTGGAAGGCGTGGAGCAGCTGCTGACGCTGCTGGATGCTTACGCGCCGGAAATGCAGTATCCTGCTGATTTTTCTGCCCGGGTGTATAAGATTTCCCGGGACCCTCAGGGGAACCGCCTGACCTGGCTGAAGGTCACCGGCGGCAGCCTGAAGGTTCGCTCGGTGATGGCCTACAAAAACCGGAAGGGCGAATCCCGGGAAGAAAAGGCAGTGCAGCTGCGCTGCTATTCCGGTGAAAAATTCACTGCACCGGAGGAAGTTTTCGCCGGAGAGCTGGCAGCGGTCACCGGCTGGTCAGAGACCTTTGTGGGGCAGGCTCTGGGCGCGGAGCCGGAGGGACTGACAGCGGCCCTGGAACCGGTCATGACCTACCGGGTGAACCTTCCCAAGGGGGCTGACCCGGCTGTGGCGGCACCCAAGCTGCGGCAGCTGGAGGAGGAAGATCCCCAGCTGCATCTGGTGACGGAAAACGGCCAGATCCATGTGCAGATCATGGGCAAGGTTCAGCTGGAAATTTTCCGCAGCCTGGTGCAGCAGCGGTTCAATCTGGACATTTCCCTGGACGACCAGAGAATTTTCTACAAAGAGACCATTGCGGATACGGTGGAGGGTGTGGGCCATTTTGAACCCCTGCGCCACTATGCTGAATGCCATCTGCTGCTGGAGCCTCTGCCCCAGGGAAGCGGACTGATATTCGACACGGTATGTCCCACGGATGTGCTGGATATCCAGTACCAGAGGCTGATTCTGGGTCATCTGTCGGAAAAGACTCACCGGGGCGTGCTCACCGGCGCCCCCATTACGGATATGAAGATCACCCTGCTGGTGGGCAAGGCCCATCTGAAGCATACCGAGGGCGGCGATTTCCGGCAGGCCACCTACCGGGCTGTCCGGCAGGGCCTGATGCAGGCAAAGTCCGTGCTTCTGGAGCCCTGGTATGCCTTTTCCTTGACCTGTCCCACGGAGCAGATCGGCCGGGCCATTACGGATATTCGGGCTATGGGCGGCGAATTCGATTCCCCGGAGGCGGTGGGAAGCCTGTCCACTCTGAAGGGTCTGGTTCCGGCTTCAGAGGTGAAGGATTATGCCGAAACCCTCGCGGCCTATACCCAGGGCCGGGGACGGCTGCAGCTGACCCTCCACGGCTATGCGCCCTGCCATAACCAGGAGGAAGTGGTATCGGAGATCGGCTATGATCCGGAAGCGGATGTGGAGAATACACCGGATTCCGTATTCTGTGCCCACGGAGCCGGCTTCAATGTGAAATGGAACGAAGTCAAAGACCACATGCATCTGGAAAGCGGTCTGAAGGAGGAAAAAGCACCCCAGATCATCACCCGGAACGTCCGCTATGATGACAAGGAGCTGGAAAAGATCATGGAGCGGGAATTCGGCGCCATCCGGCGGCCCCAGTACGGCGTAAAATCCACAAACCGGCCAGCCACCGAGGAGATCGTCATCCGGCCCCCAAAGCAGAAATACATCATTGTGGACGGTTACAATGTGATCTTCGCCTGGGAGGAGCTGGCAGAGCAGGCCCGGTCTGATCTGGATGCTGCCCGGCGGCAGCTGTGCGATGCCCTTTCCAGCTTTGCGGGCTACACCAAATGCCGCCTGGTGGTGGTATTCGACGGCTACAAGCAGAAAGGAAACCCCGGCGAAAAGAGCCAGTTCCATAACATCCAGGTGGTCTTCACCAAAGAAGGGGAAACCGCCGATGCCTATATCGAAGCACTGGCCGATCAGATCGGCAATAACTATGCGGTTCGCGTAGCCTCTTCCGACGCACTGGTCCAGATCAGCTCCCTGCGCAGCGGTGTGCTGCGCATGAGCGCAAGAGAACTGCGCGCGGAAGTGGAAGCGGCCCGGAAAGAGATGGGGCAGCATTTTAAGAAGGCTTGAAGGCAATAGCTGGCGCATTTCTTGCGAATTGTCATTTTTGCTGACGATCAGTATTGGCGGAGGAATCCAATCAGGAAACAGGATATCGGAAGCTGACCTTTCACGGATGGCAGAAGCTGCGGCGTGTGAATCTGCTGCAAAAGTACATAAATACGCATTCGTGCTTGCAAAAAAATGCAGTGCTGATTATAATAAATGTATTTATTAGCAGAAAACCCTGATGATATGTGCCGTATGCTGTACTTATGACGTGTTTTGAAAATGCGCAGAGCTGTGCCGGTGACACAGCGCAGATACGCGCAATGGGGTCGAGCGGGCGGCAAGCACGCAGAACAGCATACAGGCTGCGTCCCGAAGCGAGGCGGGAAAGGAAGCGTTTCCGTTTGCACTTTGCTGAAATGTTTTCAGATGTTCTCTGTCGGAATATGGCAATAAGGAGAAAAGATAAATGGTATTTTCAAGCATCACCTTTGTGTTTATATTTCTGCCGTTGGTACTGACCGGCTACTACATTTTTTTAAGAAAAACAACCTGGCGTAATTATTGGCTCCTGGCTGCCAGTTTGGTGTTTTATGCTTGGGGAGAACCGCTGTATGTTTTTCTCATGTTGTTTTCTATTGCCTGCAATTATTTTCTGGGATTATGGCTGGGCTGCACGCCCAATAAGAGGCTGAGGCAGCTTATCCTGATTCTGGCTGTGACATTGAATCTTGGAATCCTGTTCTATTTTAAATATTTCGACTTTTTTATCAGAACGGTAAACTCCGCTTTTCATTTGAACCTGAATGTGGGCTCAATTCCGCTGCCCATTGGCATTTCTTTTTTTACATTTCAGGCATTGAGCTATGTAATTGACGTATACCGGGGAACAGCGAAAGTGCAGAAAAATCCCTGCCATCTTGCGCTGTATATTGCGTTCTTTCCGCAATTGATCGCGGGGCCTATTGTACGGTATAATTCCATTGAACAGCAGATTGTACATCGTACGGTTTCACTGGATACATTCCAGGAGGGAATTTTCCGCTTTATCCAGGGTTTCGGCAAAAAAATTCTTCTGTCAAATGTGATGTCGATTACTGCGGAACGCTTTTTCGCCCTGGCGGGTCAGAGAGAACTGTCCGTTTTGTCAGCGTGGCTTGGGGCGCTGGCCTATACATTCCAGATTTTCTTCGACTTTTCCGGCTATTCCGATATGGCAATTGGTCTGGGAAAAATGTTTGGATTCAAATTTGAAGAAAACTTTCGCTATCCCTATCTTTCTCGCTCCATTTCTGAATTCTGGAACCGCTGGCATATTTCACTTGGCCATTGGTTTCGGGATTATGTCTATTTTCCCCTGGGTGGCTCACGAGTCGGCAAGGGCAGACTTCTGCGCAATCTCTTTGTAGTATGGTTGCTGACGGGCATCTGGCATGGTGCGGCATGGCAATTTATTTTTTGGGGTATTGGATACGGCGTAATTATCAGCATCGAGAAGCTTACAAACCTTCCGCGGAAACTGCAGAGTGCGGCATCGATTTTTGCATACAGGGTGTTTACCCTTTTGGTTGTCGTTTGCGGCTGGGTGTTATTTGGTTCCTCGGGATTTCAAAATGCGTTTTATCAGATCGGTGCGATGTTCGGCATCGGGGCTGTCGGTTTTTGTGATACCCTGGCGATCTTTACAATCAGGGAGTACGGAATCTATTTCCTGCTGTCTGCCATCTTCTCCACACCCTTGTGCGAAAAAATAAATGGAAGAATCAAAAAGAATACCGTGTACTACATTGGCGGTACTGCTGTGTACATGGCAATTCTTTTGCTGAGTATCTCTTTCCTACTGATCGATGCACACAATCCCTTTATCTATTTTAATTTTTGAGGAATGGCTATGAAGAAAATATTTAAAAGTAAATATTTGACTATGGTTTGCTTCCTTGTGCTGTTAATAAGCATGTTTCTGCTTGGCATTACGCCCGTTTACAACGCCATCCAAACAACGGCATGGATCTATTCCAGCACCGGAGTGCTGGATTTCTCGTACGTTGAATCCGGATATATTGAAAACTTTGCAGGGAAAGAACACTTTTTAGCGCTCAATGGCATTTTGCAGAACATAATTCAGGCCAGAGAGGTCAATGAGCGGTACAAGCAGGATAACGGACGCTTAACCTACGTAATCGGAGAATACGATATGGATGTTATAGCGGCCAATACTGTTGCCTTCCGGGATGCCGTGGAGGAACAGGGAATTCCTATGGTTTATGTAAATACGCCATTTCAGATTCATGAAACAGATACGCAGCTTCCAATCGGCATTGAGGATTACTCCAATGATAATGCGGACCGTTTTCTTGCGTATCTGGAGAAAAATCAGGTTTCTGTGCTTGATCTTCGGGACTGCGTAGCGGAGGATGGGCTGGATCATTATGATCTGTATTTTAAAACAGACCATCACTGGAAACCGGAAGCCGGTTTGTGGGCTGTAGGTAAAATAACCGATTATCTTGCCCGGCTGGACAAGAGCTTTGGCGTGGACAGAAGCATCCTGGACCAGGAAAACTATCATTTCGAAACCATGGAAAAGGTGTTTTTGGGCAGTTCAGGGCGCCGGGTTGGTACGACCTATGCCGGAATGGATGACCTGACTGTTATTACACCCGAATTTGACACGAATCTGATTTTTTCAGCCCCAAATGGGAATCTGCATCGGACAGGCAGTTTTGCGGAAACGTTTCTTTTCCCTGAAAACCTGATTGCGGACAATATTTTATATTCCAACAGTTATACGGTATATTGTGGCGGCAGCTACGATCTGCTGAACATTCAGAATCTCGGAACGGAAAGCAATGCAAATCTCAATCCTAAAAAAATCCTGTTAATCCGCGATTCCTACAGTGATGTGCTGATACCATTTTTATCACTTGTGTATTCTCAGATTCACGTGATCGATATGCGTGTTTTTACATCCGATTTGCTTGCCTATCTGGATGAATTCAGGCCGGATCTGGTGCTTGTTGTCTATAATCCGGGTGCATATGAAAATAACAATCTGAATATGTTTGATTTTCTGAAATAACCGGAGCCGGGTTTTGCTGAAACGCAAACATAATCAGCGGTTCGACGGAAACTTGTGTAAAATACCATTCGCGGAGGAATTTCGAATCAATGAACAGTAAGGAGAAGATCTGGTCCGGATTTCTTATTGGAATACTCATTGCACTTGTATGTCTGTATTTTGCGGGTATTTTATGGATTAATGTAAATGCCCGTGTTTGGTTTAATTTTGATCTTTATGCAGATGCAAAGCTGGCTCAGATCATCAGCCAGACAAATTCTTTGTTTCCGGAAGGCTGGACATTTGGAAATCAGTTTTACATCATTGCAACACCGGTTATTAGTGCGCTTATCTGCAACGTTATCTCTGATCCGGCTGCTGCACTGGGAATTGCGTCCAGCGTTATGACGGTTATTCTGATGAGCTCGTTTCTTTGGTGCATATGGCCCTTTGTGAAGAAAGAAAATATTCCGGCGAGTTTGTTTTGTTTTATCGGCGGAATCCTGATCAGCAACGGCGCGGCCACCGATTTTAGCGGAATACAGATATTCTTTACAATGGGCAGCTATTATGCGTGCTACCTGTTTGGTATCCTGCTTACAATGGGCATATGGCTCAGAATACAGGAAGGGCTGAAAGTTCGGGCTGTGTATGTGATCCTGTGCTATTTTGTGAACATCGCATTAGGGATGCAGAGCTTGCGTGAAATGCTTAGCTTAAATCTGCCCCTGTGTGCCCTTTCCATCTATTTTGTACTCCGGGATTATTTACAGAAGAAACGTATCGTGATCCCCAAAACCACCCGTTTTTCCCTGGTTTGCCTTTGGTGGTGTGCGTTTGGTATTGGCACCATGTCGGTATTGAAAAGAATGCCGGTCATCCAACAGAATGACATTCTTACGTTTGCGGAAACGTCGTTTCTTGACAGCGTTACAGGCAGTATAAACGCACTGGCTCAGTATATTGGATTGATCCCGGATTGGAGCTGCGTCTTTGGCTGTTTTTCATTCTTCGCAGCACTTGCGCTGACTGCTGCGGTACTTTTCAGTGTAATATACATATTGATAACGGATGACAGGTCGGCTGTTGCATGTATGATTCTTTTTTGCGCGATCAGTATTGCGGCAGTATTCTGCGCAGGTATCTTTGTGATCGTTCTGCGTGACATCTATTTCTTTGTGTGGCATCTTTTGGCGACTTTGTGCATTACTTACTTGCTTGAGCGATTCAGCAGTCGCATGAACCTGAAAAGAGCAGTTCTGCTGATACTTTCCGCGATTGGCACGATCAACCTTTATTTTTCCTTTGCTGCAGATATTCAGATGTATCGAGAGAAAGAAAGCTTCTACCGGGAGATTAGTGATACGTTGATTTCAGACGGCATTACCCACGTGTATTATAATATATGGGGAATGAACGATGCGGCGAGAATCGCCGCATCATCAGAGGATCGGCTGCTTTTCTGTGCAGTGACACCCAATTTTACGGAAGCGGAAAGCAATGCGGATCATGCGGATCTGCTGGCACCCATTTCCTACCTGTGCTATGATGAATGGTATTCTGAAGAAGCGGACGTATCCGCCTATCTTTGCTTAAACGGCACGCTTCTGGAATCAGGAGAAAATCAGGAATATTACAGGATGCTGCAGGATCATGTAACATTGACGCACCGCTTTGTGAATGGCGGAGAAGACTATTGTTTCTATGCCTTCGATAAAGAATTGTACCAGGATATTATTCATGCGGATTCATAATAAAACCGTTTTCTTCACATTCGCTTGAATTCCGGTGAAATACGTTCTTTTCATTGATATTTTTTAAAAGGGGAGGTGCCTGACATGGCTTCTGGAAATTCCGGGCGGAAGATCTATCTGGATGTGCTGCGGATTCTGGCTTCGTTTCTGGTTTGCTACAACCATGCCCATGGCTTTCATTACTATCTGGATCAGGCGGCGGACGGAAGCCTTATGTCCTGGCTGCTGGTGTTTCATTCCGTGCTCATCCGGATCAATATTCCGCTGTTCTTTATGATCTCCGGTGCGCTGCTTTTCGGAAAGGAAGAGTCCTGGAAGGTGGTGCTGCACAAACGGGTGTGGCGGTTCTTTGTGCTGATCACGGGGGCCTCTGCGGTTACCTATGTTGTAATGAACTGGGGCTCGCTTTCCTGGCAGGATTTTGTTTACAGCTACCTCCGGGGTACGGTCAATGGCTCCCACTGGTATCTGTTTGCGTATCTGGGCCTGCTTCTGATGCTGCCCTTCCTGCGCAGGATCGCGGCCGGACTGACGAAGACGGATATTCTGGCCCTTCTGATTATGAAGCTGATCCATACGGCAGTGCTGCCGGTACTGAATTTCGCTCTGAACCACTGGGGGATTGGGCCTGTTGCCCTGTCCGATCAGCTGCAGCTGCCGCTGATCGTGCTGGACTGCCTGTTCTATCCGCTGCTGGGCTATTATCTGGCGGAAAAGGTTTCCCCGGAGATCATCGGAAAGAAGCAGGCGGTGGCGCTGATCGCCCTCTATGTGGGAGGAAGTCTGATTTCCACGGTGGTGACCTATGCCCAGGGTATGACCACCGGTTTTACACAGGATTATCTGGGCCTGTTCAACTGCCTTTCCGCCATGGCAGTGTTTCTGTTGGTACGCGGCGCATTTGAAAAAATTACGGTGCCCGGCAAGGTGCAGAAGGCTCTGTCTGCAGTCAGCGGAGCAGTGGTGGGCATCTATCTGCTGGAGCCCATGGTGGCAAAGTTTTTGTATGTGCCCTTCTTCCGGTTCTTTACCTGGGAGCCCATATCCATGATCCTGGGCTCTTTGCTGTGGACGGTGGTGTGTATGGCCACAGGTCTGGCCGTTACCTGGCTGCTGCGAAAGATTCCCGGAGTAAAACGCTATTTTTGAAAAAGGAGACAGGATATGCTGCTGGATGGCTGTCATGAAGGAAAGCACACTCCCCGGCTGACGGAGGTGAGGTGTCCCCGGTGTGGGGCGTGGGTAGAGGTGTTCGTCAAAATGGGCGGTGCCCCGGGCCAGACCGGAACCCTGGTTACCACAGAAGTCTGCGAATGCGGTTTTGAACTGTGCGCAGGGAGCTACGAATCGGAATACGCGCGGTGAGTTGAATCTTATATGTCTTTGCAGGGCGGGGTTAGACACCAATGTCACTAAGTTAGTATGTCATTGCGAACCAGTCCTCAGACTGGTGTGGCAATCTCCTTCGATGATGGGGATTCCCACGCCAGTGTGCGCACTGGCTCGGAATGACAGTAATTCTTAACTTAGTGACATTGGGTCAGACACCCCGCCTTGTTGTATTCTTGCCGCAATACACAGTTGCAGGGCTTTGCCGAATGTGTTATACTGTATATATATCAATTGCGGAAAGGACAAAAAATATGAAAAAGAGCAAAACTTCAATTGTGTTTACCGGCGATATCGGCTTTGACCGGTATATGGACAGAAAGTGGGAGGATGAGCAGCTGCTGTCCCCGGCGGTGCTGGATTTCTTCCACAGTGCGGATCACACCGTGGCCAATGTGGAGGGCGCTCTGATCGATGCGGTGGATGACGGTTCCCGGGGCGTCTTCTTCCACAGCATGAACCCGGAGGCCACCTCCGTCCTGAAGAAGATGCATGCGGACATCTGGTCCATCGGCAACAATCACACCATGGACGCAGGCCGGGAGGGCATCATCAGCACCCGGAAGATCGCTGCCGACATGGGCTGCATGACCTTCGGCGCGGGACTGAACGAGGTGGAAGCTTCCGAGCCTGTGTATCTGGACGAGGCCGGCGGCATCGGCATGTTCGGTGTTTCCTATATGGCCGAATGCATTCCCGCAACGGCTACGGAGCCGGGCATTTTCCGCTGGGACGATCTGGATTACATCGCAAAGCGCATTGCCGAGATCAAGTCCAAATGCCGCTGGTGCATCGTGGTCTCCCACGGCGGTGAGGAGTTCACCAGCCTGCCCAGCCCCTATACCCGCGACCGGTATCTGAAGTTCCTGGAGCTGGGCGCGGACGTGGTGGTGAGCCACCATCCCCATGTGCCGGAAAATTATGAGCTGTTCGACAACGGCAAGGCTATTTTCTACTCCCTGGGCAATTTTATTTTCGATACCAACTATCAGCGGGTCCATCTGTACACCGACCTGGGCGTTCTGCTGAAGCTGACCTTCACCGAGGAGAAGATGGAATTCGATGCCATGGGCATTCAGATCGTCCGGGGCCCGGAACGGATCGTGGAAGCCCCTCTGCCGGATGTATTCACCAACATTCCCGCGGAGGAATACGAACTGCTGGCACCGCTGTCTGCCAAGGCCTTCGTGGTGGAGGATATGCGCAAGATGATCTATCTGGAGCCGGAGCGCTTTACCGATGCGCCCCAGGAGGTCTGGGACGGCTATTTCTTCAGCGAAGAGCCGGACGGCTATTTCGAGGGCGCCCATATGGACTTCAACATCATCGTGCCCTTCTCGAAAAAGGCGGAGGAAGGCTTGTGGAAGCAGAGCAAGCTGGAAAAGGTGAAGCAGTATATCCTGGCGCAGCTGTGATCCTGCCGTTAATTCCATAACAAGGACAGGGGCAGAAGAATTTCTTCCGTTCCGGAGGGATATCAAAGGGGAAATTTACAATTCTTTCAATTCTTGCGGAAAATACATGCTATAATGGCAAAAAACAGGAAGGAGAGAATCGTTATGAAGAAATTTCTGGTCTGTCTGCTGGCAGCGGCGGCTCTGGTCAGCGGCGTTGTGCTGGCAGGCTGCAACAAGCAGATGGTGGATATGACCTATTCCTACGAGCGGGCTATTTTGTCCCTGCCCAATGGGGAAGTGGTGGAAGGCCGCGTCAGCTCCTGGACGGACTATGAGGACGGCGACCAGATCCAGGTAAAAATCGAAGGAAAGACCTATCTGGTGCACAGCTCCAATATCGTCCTGATCTCGGACTGAGGGTATGGTTAGCCGGTATTATTGTAGGGGCGGATTTTTAATCCGCCCCTACAACCGGGAGATCCCTGTGCAGACGAACAATAATTTCCCTCCGTGTATTCTCTTATCTGAAAAAATCCCAAAACAGAAAAATAGGTGTTGACTTTTTGGATTTTTGTGGTATAATACATTCTGTTCCGATATGGAGGCATAGCTCAGCTGGTTAGAGCGCATGCTTCACACGCATGAGGTCACAGGTTCGAGTCCTGTTGTCTCCACCATATAGAGGATTTGTGTAACGGTAGCACACCGGACTCTGACTCCGTTTGCGGGGGTTCGAATCCCTCATCCTCTGCCAAAAAATGCAGATACCCTTTTGGGTATCTGCATTTTTTATTGCAGTTGTGGGGGATTCGAACCCATCTAAATGCAACAGTCTGGTGGGGGCAAGCCCCCACCCTACATTGCTTTTTCGGAGGATTGATGCTATAATATCCCCAAATCCTATTTTCGGAGAACCGTCTATGACCTACACCAACATGCACCCCGGCATTTTTCTTGCCCGGCCTAACCGATTTATTGCCCATATCGACATGGAGGGGCAGACCGAGATCGTCCATGTGAAAAATACCGGACGGTGCCGGGAGCTGCTTCCTGTGGGGGCGCGGGTCTGGTGCCAGAAATCGGACAATCCGGCCCGGAAGACGAAATTTGACCTGATCACCGTGAAAAAAGGGGACAGGCTCATCAACATGGATTCCCAGGCGCCCAATATTGCGGCAGGGGAGTGGCTGCGCAGCGGCGGGCTGGGGAATGCGGAAAATGTCCGTGCGGAGGTGAAGCACGGGGATTCCCGGTTTGATTTCTCCTTTTCCCTGAATGGGAAGCCGTGCTTCCTGGAGGTCAAGGGCGTGACGCTGGAAACGGACGGGGTCTGCGCCTTCCCGGATGCCCCCACGGAGCGGGGAGCCAAGCACCTGCGGGGACTGACCCGGGCGGTGCAGGAGGGGTACGGCGGCTATGTGCTGTTCGTTATCCAGATGGAGAATGTAAAATACCTGCACCCCAATGATGCCACCGATCCGGAATTCGGCAAAGCCCTCCGGGAAGCAGCGGCAAACGGCGTGCAGGTTCTGGCTGTGGACTGCAATGTGACGGTGGAGGAAATGAAGATCGGCAAATTCGTGCCGGTGGTGCTGTAACCGAAAATTTTAACGGGGAGGGACGGAGCCTTCCCCGTTTTTCCCGTAGGGGCGGATTTTCAATCCGCCCTTTTGCGGAATTTTCGGAAAACAAAAATCAGGGCGGATTAAAAATCCGCCCCTACGATCAGATATTCAGCAGCACCAGGGCCACCAGGATCATGGCCAGGGCTGTCCACTGGCGTTTTTCCAGCCGCTCCTTAAACAGCAGCACGCCGGCCGTGGTCACCACCAGAATGGTGCCTACGCTGCAAACGGGATACACGATCACGGCAGGCACGGTTTTCAGGGCGGCCAGCATGAATTTGGCGGAATAGAAATTGGGAATGCCGATCAGCAGGCCGAAGGCCCATTCCCATTTCCCGGGACGGCCCTTTTTTCCGGCAATGCTCAGAAGCACGCACAGGACAAAGGCCGCCAGGAAGGTATACAGCAGGAAATGGTCGGAAAGGAAGGAATTTCCCAGCTCCTCGAAGACCTTGGACATGGAATCCGCCGTGCCGCCGGCCAGCAGTGCCAGGATCAGGCCCAGTTTGCTTTCGGCTTTTTGGGTTCCGGGCTGGTAGTTGATCAGGATAATGGCAGCCACAGCCAGAATAAAGCCGCCCCACTGAAGCAGACCGGGCATTTCCCGGAAGAAGATCACGCTGACCAGCATACTCACCAGCAGTCCCAGCTTCATAAATGTGGACGACAGCACCACGCCGTTTTTCCGGATGTTCATCTGCAGCAGCAAAAAGCCCGCCAGATACAGAAAACCGTTGATGCCTCCGAGAACAGCTGTCAGAGACAGCCCCGGGGCAGCGGGGAAGAAGTCTGTAAATCCGGTGCCTGCCCAGGAAAGCAGCAGGCACATGATGTAATTCACCGCCAGCATGGCGGTGTTGTTTTTTATCTTCGTTTCGCTGAGCCGCATGGTGATGGACACCAGGGCACTGCTGGCCACGGCAAGAAGCAGATTGAGCATGGGAATATTCTCCTATCTTATGTGGAGTGTAAATGATCGTTTGGCGGTTAAGGATTGATCGAATCGTAGGGGCGGATTTCCAATCCGCCCTCCATATTCTAACAATTGTGCGAAGAATTCTTCAGTGTAGGCTTCGGAGAGGTCAGGGCGGATTGAAAATCCGCCCCTACAACTACTGCCAAACAGATTTTATGTTAAACGATAATTTGCAGGATTATCTGGCTGCGTGAATGTATTTTAGCAAATACACAACCACTTGTAAAGACTGCGCCTGTGTGCTAGAATAAAACAAAAACCGATGGAGGTATTTACCATGGATCACAGCATCAAAGCAGGCGAACTTTTCTTATCCGGCAGCAACTGCGCACAGGCGGTCGTGCTGGCCTTCAGCGACCTGACCGGTCTGGATGACAAGACCGCTGCCAGAATCTCTTCTCCCTTCGGCGGCGGTATGGGCCGGATGCGGGAAGTCTGCGGCGCGGTCAGCGGTATGCTGATGGTGCTGGGCATCCTCTACGGCTACGAGGAGCCCGGTGAGAAGGATATCAACAAGAAGGAGCACTACAAGGTGGTTCAGGCTCTGGCCGACCAGTTCCGGGGTCAGGTGGGCAGCATCATCTGCCGGGAGATCCTGAAGAATCCTCCCTCTGACCCCAATCCCACGCCCCGCACCGCAGAGTTCTACAAGGTTCGTCCCTGCGCCCGGATGGTCATGACCGCCGCCCGGATCCTGGACGAGTACATCGCAGAGCATCCCCTGGAAAAGTAAGAAATATGTCTTGTAGGGCGGCTTGCCCTCAAGCCGCCGCCAACAACGCGACCCGGCACGGCGGCTTGAGAGCAGGCCGCCCTACCATACGTTGTGAGAAATCAGGAGGAATCAACAATGATTCGAATCGCCCGGGAGCAGGATATTCCGGCAATGCTGGAAATCTACGCCCCCTATGTGGAAAACACCACCTATTCCTTTGAATATGATGTCCCCTGCCGCAAAACCTTCACCCAGCGCTTTTTTGCCATCACAGCCCAGTTTCCCTGGCTGGTCTGGGAGGAGGAGGGGAAGATCCTCGGCTATGCCTACGGCAGTCCTCCCTTTGAGCGGGCCGCCTACCGCTGGTGCGCCGAGCCCTCCATCTATCTGGACCCGGAGGCCCAGGGCAGGGGGATCGCCCAAAAGCTGTACACGGCACTGGAATGGATTCTGCAGCAGCAGGGCTACCAGGTGCTGTATTCGCTGATCACCGAGGAAAATACCCGCTCCGTCCGGTTCCACGAAAAATTCGGCTATCAGACCCGGATGGTTCTGCCGGACTGCGGCTTCAAGCATGGCCGGTGGCTGGGCCTGGTTTGGATGGAAAAACGCTTAAAAACTGTAGAAACGCCCAGTGCATTCCCGGTCTCCTGGTTGTCAATTGTGCAAGATGCAGAAAGATTTACAAATTTTTTAGGTAGTTTGTCCCTTTCCTAATTGCAAAAAATATGTTATGTTATGAGCGTGGAAAAATGTGCCGTATTGCGCCTTTTTTTCAGGTGCAGAGCACCCATCTTAGCATCCATCAATTTATATAAGGAGCTGTGACCATGTATTTTCAGAAAAAACGCGTAATTGCAATGCTGCTGGCCGGTGGCCAGGGCAGCCGCCTGCATGTCCTGACGAGGAAGACCGCCAAGCCTGCGGTTCCCTTCGGCGGCAAGTACCGCATCATCGACTTCCCTCTGTCCAACTGTGTCAATTCCGGCATTGATACCGTCGGCATCCTGACCCAGTATCAGCCTCTGGAGCTGAACGAGTACATCGGCAACGGCCAGCCCTGGGGCCTGAACAAGACCCATTCCTGCGCTCAGGTTCTGCCTCCCTACGAGCGTAACGACAAGAAGTCCGGTTGGTTCGAAGGCACCGCAAACGCCATCTACAAGAACATCGACTTCGTCGACCGCTTTGACCCCGACTATGTTGTCATCCTGTCCGGTGACCACATCTATAAGATGGACTACAATGCCATGGTCGATTACCATGTCAAGCACAATGCTTCCGTTACCATCGCTGTCCGTAACGTTCCTCTGGCTGAGGCTTCCCGTTTCGGCATCCTGAACACCAACCCCGACAACTCCATCTACGAGTTCGAGGAGAAGCCCCCCGTTCCCAAGTCCACCAACGCTTCCATGGGTATCTACTGCTTCAACTGGAGCGTCCTGCGTGAGGCCCTGATCGCTGACGAAGAGGACCCCAACTCCTCCAAGGACTTCGGCAAGAACATCATCCCCAACCTGCTGAACGCCGGCCACAAGATGATGGCTTACCCCTTCGACGGCTACTGGAAGGACGTCGGCACCATCGCATCCCTGTGGGAAGCCAACATGGAACTGCTGGGCAAGGAGCCCGAGTTCGATCTGCGCGGCGGCAAGAACGAGACCATCTATGCCCGTAACTCCGCTCTGCCCTCCTCCTACATCGATGAGGATGCCAAGATCGTTGACTCCCTGGTTGCTGAAGGCTGCGAAGTCTACGGCACTGTCAAGCACTCCGTCGTTTCCATCGGCTGCACCATCGGCGCCGGCGCTCTGGTTGAGGACGCTGTCGTGATGCCCGGTGTCGTCATCGAGGATGGCGCAATCGTCCGTAACTGCATCCTGGGCGAAGGCTCCAAGGTCTGTAAGAACGCTGTTGTCGGCGGTCAGTTCGCAGAGGGCGAGAAGAGAGAAATCAGCGTTACCTCCAAGGGCGCTGTTATCGAGGCCAACACCGTGCTGAAGCCCGGTGACATGGTCTAATTTGGACTGTAATTAGGAGGATACCGCAATGAACGTAATGGGTATTATTTTTACCAATGACGCTACCATGGGTGAGCTGACCAACAAACGCACCATGGCAAGCATTCCCTTCGGCGGCCGTTATCGTCAGGTGGACTTCGCTCTGTCCAACCTGTCCTGCGCCGGTGTCCGTCACGTGGGCATCATCTCCCGTCACAACTACCAGTCTCTGATGAACCACATCGGCGACGGTGAGGAGTGGGGCCTGGAGCTGGCTGAAGGCGGTCTGGAATTCCTGACTCCCTATGCTCAGACCACCGTGGGCACCTACCGCGGCAAGCTGGAGTCCCTGAACAACGCTATGGACTTCCTGGAGTACGGCGAAGAGGACGAGCTGGTCGTTATGATCGACTCCGCAGTCCTGTCCAACGTTGACCTGCGCGCCATCCTGGATGCACACGTTGCATCCGGCAAGGACATCACCGTTGTTACCAAGGCCGGCATCTGCAACGGCGAGAAGAAGATCGACCTGGCTCTGAAGCTGGAGAACGGCGAAGTTGCTGATATGGTCGTTGACTATGCTGCTCCCGCTGAGTACGTCGCTTCCATGGATATCTTCGTCCTGAGCAAGAAGTGGCTGGTCAAGTCCGTCAAGGAAATGATCGCCCGCGACAAGTTCCACATGGACCGTGACCTGGTCATGGGCGGCTGGAACCGCGGCCTGGTTTCCGTCAACGTTTACGAGTTCGACGGCGTTGCCATGTTCAACGAGTCCGTGGAAGAGTACTTCTACAACTCCATGGCTCTGATCAAGAAGGACGTCCGCGCTGATATCTTCAACGGCAACCACCCCGTTTACACCAAGGTCCGTGACCGCGTTCCCACCTACTACGGTGAGACCAGCGAGATCGAGAACTCCCTGATCGCTGACGGCTGCATGCTGGAAGGCGAAGTTGAGGATTCCATCCTGTTCCGTGAAGTCACCATCGGCAAGGGCGCAGAGGTCGAGAACTGCATCCTGTTCAACGACGCTGTTGTCGGCGAAGGCGCTGAGCTGAAGTACGTCATCCTGGACAAGAACGTCACCGTTACCCCCGGTGCAAAGCTGATCGGCACCAAGAAGAACCCCATCATCGTCAAGCGGGGTGAGACTGTATGAAAATTGCAGTCTGCGCTTCCGAAGGCGCCCCCTACGCCAAATCCGGCGGTCTGGGCGACGTAATGGAGGCCCTGCCTGCTGCGCTGAGCCGCATTGAAGGCAATGAGGTCGCTCTGTTCCTGCCCTACTACAGCAAGATCAAGTCCAACGCAGCTTATGAGACCGAGAAGGTCGCTGAGTTCCGCGTTCAGCTGGGCTGGCGCCAGCAGTACTGCGCTGTCATGAAGCTGACCAACCGCGCCGACAAGGTGCAGGTCTACTTCCTGGACAATGAGTACTACTTCGGCGGCCGTACCGGCGCTATCTACGGCGACATGGATGACGGTGAGCGGTTTGCTTACTTCTCCCGTGCCTGCCTGGATGCCATGGTGGCTCTGGACTACATCCCCGATGTGATCCAGTGCAACGACTGGCAGTGTGCTCTGATCCCCACTTACCTGAAGGCTGTCTACCACGGTCAGTTCCCCAAGACCCGCTGCATGTACACCATCCACAACATCGAGTATCAGGGCTGGGCTAACGCCGCCTTCTTCGATGACATGCTGGGTCTGCCCTGGGAGTACCGCGGCACTCTGGACATGAACAACTCTGTCAATGTCATGAAGGGCGCCATCGAGACTGCCGACCTGGTCACCACCGTTTCCGAGACCTATGCCCGCGAGCTGATGTATCCCTACTACGCTCACGGCCTGGACGGCATCCTGGCCAACAACTCCTGGAAGCTGACCGGTATCACCAACGGTATCGACACCAATACCTTCAACCCCGAGACTGCAAAGGCACTGCCTGCTCACTTCAACGCCGAGACCTTCGTGGAAGGCAAGGCTGCTTGTAAGGCTGCTCTGCAGGAAGAGGTTGGTCTGCCCGTGAAGCCCGATGTGCCTCTGATGGTCATGGTCACCCGTCTGGCCGGCCACAAGGGCCTGGATCTGCTGTGCTACATCGCCCGCCGTCTGATGTGGGAAGAGGATGCTCAGCTGCTGATCCTGGGCACCGGCGAAGCACAGTATGAGACCTTCTTCAAGGATCTGGCTGTCCAGTTCCCCGAGCAGGTCGCTGCCAAGATCACCTTCAACCTGGGTCTGGCTGACCGCATCTACGCCGGCGGCGACATCTATCTGATGCCCTCCAAGTCCGAGCCCTGCGGCCTGTCCCAGATGAACGCCATGCGTTACGGCACCGTTCCTGTTGTCCACGCTACCGGCGGCCTGAAGGACACTGTTCCTCCCGTTGACGAGAACGGCGAGGGCGGTCTGGGCTTCACCTTCCAGAGCTACAACGCCGACGACTTCTACGCAGCCGTCAAGCGCGCTCTGGATCTGTACAACGACAACCGCGAGGCATTCCGCGCCCTGCAGAAGAAGGAAATGGAAACCGACTTCAGCTGGGACGTCCCCGCTGGCAAGTACATGGAGCTGTTCAAGAACATGCTGTCCTGGTAAGCGGCGAATCGCCGCGGATAATGCGTGCACGGTGCGGTGGGAGTCGTTACTTCCCAAACCCGCTCGGTATCGTTACCCCGGCAATATAGCTGATATATCAGAATCCGCCCGGAATTTTCCGGGCGGATTTTTCTTCGAAGGAATTTTGTAGGGCGGGGACATGTCCCCGCCGGGCAGCTGCAGATTCTGAGCATGTGGATGTTGCAGCTCAGGTGCCGATACTGCCCGGCGGAGGCGCGCCTCCGCCCTACAAATCAAAAAGTTATTTGTCTTTGCAATAAATCCGGATAGCTTTCAGGGCGAATTCTCCGGTGCCCTTGCCGCCTGCGCTGTCGATGTTTTCCGTCATGGTGCCGCCGCCGGCGTACATTTCGCCCAGACCCAGCAGAATCTGGCTGGTGCAGGTGTAGAAATGCTCTGTAAAGTATGCCTGCAGTTCTTTAACCCAGGTCTGGACGGCTTCGCAGCCGGGGTCTCTGTCCTTCATGGCACCAAGGCGGACAAAAAAGTCCATAATCTGGGCATTGATGGCCTTGCCCTCTTCCTGAGTGCGGCCCTTTGCCTTCTGCTCGTATTCCTTGTAGGCATCGGTCTTTCCGTACAGGGTTTTGGCCTGTGCCTGGTATTCGTCGATCTTTTTGGGGTCCCAGTTATGAAATTCCAAATATCTCACTCCAATCAGTTTGATTCCGTTGGCCAGATGGATGCGGGTCTGCAGATGGTCTATTTTGGCCTTCAACAGTTCCACCTGCTGCTCCAGACATCGGTTCCGGTCAAAATCCGGGGCTTCCAGAATTCCCTGAATTTCCTTCAGGGGAAATCCGATCTCCCGGAACAGGAGGATCAGATATAGCTTTTCCTGAGCTTCTTCATCGTAAAGCCGATACCCAGCCTGGGTGATTTGCGTGGGCTTCAGCAGTCCGATGGCATCGTAATGATGCAGCGTGCGCACGCTGATGTGGGCGGTTTTGGCCAGCTCGTTTACGGTTTTCATGGGTATCCCTCCTGTCTGAGACTACTATAAACCATAACGTAAGGGAAGAGTCAAGAGGGAATTTGACTTTTTATTGAGATATGCTAAAATGAACATAATTCGGCAGCTTGCGGGCAAGCTGCCCCACAGGAAGAACGGTGAATGCGCATGAAACTGGTGACGCTGATAGAAAATACAACCGGCCGGACTGACCTGGCTGCAGAGCACGGCCTGTCCGTATATATCGAGACCGGGAGCAAAAAAATTCTGTTCGATGCCGGGCAGTCTGCCGCATTTGCGGATAACGCCCAAAAGCTGGGGGTTGACCTGGCAGCAGTGGATTTTGCGGTACTGTCCCACGGTCATTACGACCACGGCGGCGGGCTGAAACGCTTTCGGGAAAGCAATCCCGATGCACCCGTTTATCTGAGCCGCCAGGCCTTTGGCAGGCACTGCAATGCCGCGGGAAAAGACATCGGACTGGATACGGGGCTGATGGGGGAGAAGAATCTGATCTTTGCGGAGGACGGTCTGAAAATCGCACCGGGGCTGACCCTGTACAGCTGCAATGACCGGGTACGGGAGTATCCCACCGACACCTCCGGCATGACGGCAAACGGCGAACCGGAAGCGTTTGCGCATGAGCAGTATCTTCTGATCGGGGAAGGACAGAAGCGTATTCTGATCAGCGGCTGCTCCCACAAGGGGATTTTGAATATTGCGGATTGGTTCCGTCCGGATATCCTGATCGGCGGCTTTCACTTCATGAAGATCCGGGACGAAGTATTTCTGAAATCCGCAGCCGAAGCACTGCTAGCCTGTCCCACGGTCTATTACACCGGCCACTGCACGGGAGAAGAACAGTTCGCGTTTCTGAAGCAAATCATGGGCGACCGGCTGCACCGCATTCAGACCGGCACTGTGCTGGAACTGTAACCTGGTGGGCTGGGTCATGACCCCACCCTACAGTTGACAAAAAAGAGCAAAAAAAATAAGCCCCTTTCGGAGCAAAACCGCTATAAATGTTTTGAAGTGACCCCCGGCTGCTGTACCTTGTGATCAGTACATTTGATGCAGGCAGGGGTCACTTCACTATACTCTTGATATCTAACATCTTTGATTAACCTCTCTTTCTACAGAATAGACGCGGCTTTCTGTTTGAATTGCTTCCGTTATCAATTCCTTTATTATCGTTTCAGAGGAAATTTATATTATCGGAAGATAAGGTGAAAGTCCGTCTTTCGATTCCGTTTTTCATGGGAATCTTGGTGAATCAGATCATTGGTATCACCTCTTTGTAGCTATATAATAGCGCAGATATTTTTCTTTTTCAAGATGGAAGATTCCATAAGAAAGTTCGGTTACTTCCGTGCAAATGGTAGAAATCGGAAGTTTTGAGCAAATTACCGTTGACAGTGCGGATAGGATTATGATATGATAAATATGTTGGGGCGGCTTTGACCGCCCTGTCTTTTTTCAAAGGAGGCTGCACGATGAAGGAAAAGAATAAGGCTCTGGTGCTGTTTCCCTGCGACGGCCCGACCCGGCAGCGGCTGGAAGCGGCGGCAGAGGGGAAATGCATTTTTTCCTATTATGAAAAAGACTGGCCCCGGGAATACTATCGGCAGCTCCTGAAGCAGACCGATATCATTCTGGGTGAGCCCAAAAATGAAGATTTTGCTTTCTGCGAGCATCTTCAGTGGATGCAGAGTCCCTCTTCCGGTGTCAATTACTATGTGGAGGGCGGCTGCTTTCCGAAAAATGCACTGCTTTCCTGCATGACCGGAGGCTACGGCAACATCCTGGCGGAGCATCTGCTGGCTATGGTGCTTTCTCTTTGCCGGCGGCTGCCGGAATACCGGGATCTGCAGCGGGAGAATACCTGGAAGCGGCTGTATTATGACAAGCAGCTGGAGGGAAGCACCCTGCTGACTCTGGGAGCCGGTGATATCGGCACCACAGTGGCAAAGTGGATGCGGCCCATGGTGGGAAAGATCATCGGCGTGCGCCGGGTGGTGCGGGAAAAGCCGGAGTGCTATGACGAAATGATCACCCTGAAGGAGCTGGATGCTGTTTTGCCGGAAGCGGATATCATCGTCTGCGCCCTGCCCCACACGCCGGAAACGGTGGGGCTTCTGAATGGGGAAAGGCTTCGGAAGATGAAAAAGGATGCGGTCCTGGTCAACGGAGGACGGGGAAGTCTCATCGATCAGGAGGCTCTGTGCTGCTGCATGGAGGAAGGCTGGTTCTGGGGCGTGGGTCTGGAAGTGACCACGCCGGAGCCTCTGCCGGAAAGCAGCCCTCTGTGGAAACAGCCCCGGATCATCATTACCCCCCATGCTGCAGGCAATTCCTTCGCTCCCGGCAGTCCCCTGGACCGGAAAATCTGGGATTTTATGATCGAAAACACAGCCCGGTATTTCCGGGGGGAGCCGGTTTTGAACCGGGTGGATTTCTCCACCGGCTATCGGACCACAACCTGTTAACAGAAAAGTAAAAAAGAGTTGAAAAATCCAGAAAATTCTGCTACTATGAATAGTATCATTTTGAACGAACCGGGTGATGGGTATGGAAAAAACGTTTCTGTTGAACCAGGGTGTTCTGGAGATCCCCTGCAAGCTTTCCGTTCCGGAGGACGCAGATGTCCGCCGTGTGATCCTGGGCGTGCACGGCTTGGGCGGCAGCACGAATGACGATATTCAATCAGGCATTGCCGAAGAAATGGAGATGTTCTCCTGCGCCACTTTCCGGTTTGATTTTCCGACCCATGGCGCAAGCCCTCTGGAGAGCGAATATTTTACGCTGGAGAACTGCGTGAACAGTTTGTATGCAGTGGCCTGCCATGCAAAGGAAACCTACCCGGAGGTGGAAGACCTGTGCATCTTTGCCACAGGCTTTGGCGCGTATGTCACGCTGGTGGCCCTGCAGGATCTGATGGAGCTTCCCGGCAGGATCAAGCTGGTGCTTCAGACACCCTCCGTGATGATGCACGAGACGCTGCTTGCCATGAAGCACGTTACCCGGCCTACATTCCAGGCAATGGGCATGATCTCCTTCCGCTCCAAGCGGCCGCTGGATGTGACGTACCAGTTCTATGAAGATCTGCGGGAAAATGACGTGATGCGGGCCTTCCCTGTGCCTATGCTGATCCTTCACGGTGAGGAGGATGCCTACATCCGTATGGAGGATATCCAGAATTTCCGCCGGATCAATGAGCGCGCCAAGCTGGTGATCATCCCCGGTACCAGCCACCGCTTCCTGGAAGACGGCGCCTGGGATATGGTGCTGGATCTGACCCGAGACTGGTTCGAATTTGAGCAGGTTCTGTGCTGCGACTGGGAATGAATGCAATATACACCCCATTTTCCGGTGGCCTGAGAGGGTGCACCGGGGAATGGGGTGTTTCTGGCCTTTGGGAAGGTTCGGAGGCTTTGTTTTGTGGGGCCACGCTTTTTGGCAGAAATCCGCAGATAACTGCCGTCCGCCAAATTCTCCTTGACTTATACCGCATTTCACCGCATAATAATACCATATGCGAAAAAACGGGCTGAAGTTGCAGCCGGGGAGGAAAATTGCGTGCGCGTTAAGAAAAAACTGTGGGTGATCGTTGCGGTTCTGCTGCTGGCTGCATTGCTGGCAGGTGGGGCTGTCTGGGTCACTCTGAATTATCATATTGTGGGCATGCGGCTGTATGCCAAGCAGGCACGTTTTCTGGACCTGCGGGGAGAGTCGATCCGCGTCAGCGACTATGATACCCTGCGGGAAAAGCTGCCGGAGGCGGAAATCCGCTGGGATGTTCCCTTCCAGGGGGGCGTGCTGAAGGACGATGCCCGGCATGTGAGCGTGTCAAAGCTGTCCATGGCGGATGTGGTGCGGCTGGATTATCTGCCGGAGCTGGAAACGGTGGCGGCTTACAACTGCGGCGACTATGAGGCCCTTGCGGCCCTGCAGCAACGCCGTCCGGAGGTAAAGATCCGCTTTATGGTGCCCATCAACGGCGAAAAGTATCATCAGGCCACCACTGTGGTGGAGGAAGAGGCGTTCAGCCAGGAGGATATCCGCCTTCTGCAGTACCTGCCGCAGCTGGAGACCGTGGTGCTCTCCGGTGGGGAAAGCATGGAAACAGTACAGCAGCTGCAGGAATACTGCCGGGAGAACCGGCTGAATTTCGCCATCCGGGCGGGCATGACCCTGGTATACGAGGATCAGCAGGAGGTGGAGCTGGAATATGCCTCCAATGAACATCTGAATCTGCTGGAATGCCTGACGGATCTGAAGAAAGTGCATTTTTACAAGCCTGTGGCCGATGCGGAAAAGCTGATCGCCCTGAAGAAGGAATGGCCGGATGTGGAGATTTCCTGGGAGCAGGAGATCGGCGGTCAGACCATGCTGGATACGGACACGGAGGTGGATCTGTCCGGTGTTTCCCTGACGGATCTGGATTATGTGAAGGATATGATGGAGTATCTGCCGGATGCGGAGCTTCTGATCCTGGGCCTGTGCGGCATCGACAATCCGGACTGGGGCAACAGCAAGGCGAAGGTAGCGGGCATCTGCCCCATTGAAAATGAAGCGGTGGCAGCCTTCCGGGACGAAGTCCGGGAGCAGTATAAGGTGGCCTGGACGGTGCGCCTGGGCCCCAACATTGCCCTGCGGACAGACAAGGACAATTTTATGCCCAACCATTTCGGCGTGGGCATCCTGACGGATGAATATGCCTACAACCTGCGCTACTGCGAGGATATGGTCTGCCTGGACGTGGGCCATATGACCCTGACGGACATCAGCTTTGTGGAGTTCATGCCCAAGCTGAAGTACCTGATCCTGGCCTGGACGGAGGTGCAGTATATTGAACCCATCCGCACCTGTAAAAACCTGATATTCCTGGAGCTGGACAACAGCTGCATCCGGGACTATTCTCCTCTGGTGGACTGCACGGCATTACAGGATCTGAACATCGGCAAGACCTACTGCGACATTACCCCCATTCTGGAAATGACCTGGCTGAACAACCTGTACATGATCTTCGGCTCCCAGCGCAGCGCATACCTGGCGTCTCAGGCCCTGCCGGACACCCGGGTGGCCTTCCGGGGCACGGCGACCGTGGGCGCAGGCTGGCGGCGGCTGCCCAATTACTATGATATGCGGGACTGCCTGGGCATGTATTACATGAACTGACAGAAACGGGAATGGGTATCTCAAAAAAGCGTTTTTCGTAATATTTTCTTAAGAAATGCATTGCTTGACATGGTGTGCGGCGATGATTATAATGATTGGATGGAGGTATCGCCTATGAAAAAAGTTTTGTTTACCGTTACCGTTCTGCTGCTGGTGGCAGCCTTTGGCATCAGCGCATTTCTGGTGGGCAGCTACGTGCTCAACGGAAAAAAGCAGGAGGAAAAGTTTGATAATTTGTCTGAGATCGTTGCCAATGCCGAGGCGGAGAACGTTGACCCCGAGGACCCGGAAGCAACCCATCCCCGGATCGAGCTGCGGGATGAAAACGGCATCCTGAAGTCCTACAAGGAGATCCACGAGATGAATCCCGATACTGTGGGCTGGCTGAAGATGGAGGGCACGGAGATCGACTATCCCGTTATGCAGACCCCCAATGACCCCGGGTTCTACCTGTACCGGGATTTCGACAAGGGCAACAGCGACCGGGGCTGCATCTTCGCCTGGGAAGCAGCGGATGTGACCGAGCCCAGCGACAACATCACGCTCTTCGGCCACAATATGCGCGACGGCAGCATGTTTGCCTCCCTGAATGCCTATACGGACAAATCCGCCTGGGAGACCAACAGCCTGATCTTCTTTGATACCCTGACGGAGTACCACACCTACAAGATCTTCGCGGTCTTCAAGACTGAGGCCAGCGTGGACAAGGGCTTTAAGTACCATCAGTTCGTGGATGCAGCGGACGAGGAGGAATTCGATGAATTCGTTTCCACCTGCAAGGAGCTGTCCTTCTACGATACCGGCATTACCCCTGTGTATGGCGACAAGCTGCTGTGCCTGTCCACCTGCGAATACACCCTGGAAAACGGCCGCCTGGTGGTGGCTGCTGTCCGGATCACCTGAGAATAAGAGGAAAAACCTTCCCGGAAGCAAACGGGAAGGTTTTTTGCAGGCAGGAGGGGAAGGCGCGTTTAACGTTCTGAAAAACCATACTCCGTAGAGGAGGATTTTCAATCCTCCCTGATCTGTCGATCAAATCCCGGATAAACATTCTGCACAATGACCGCTGTGTTTAGGGCGGATTGAAAATCCGCCCCTACGATGAGATGCGCCATTTGTGCGTTAAAGGATTATTTCACGTTTTTCAAAATTTCATCCCCCGGGGGGGCTTCAATCGGTGGAAACTTATTGATATAATAAGTCCATAAAAAGAAGAAGGGGGCTCCCGACTATGAAACTCCGTAATTCCGTCAGAAATATGACACTGAGCGCCGTGTGCGTTGCCATGTGCGTGGTGCTGCCCATTGCGTTCCATTCCATCCCCAATGCCGGAAGCGTGTTCCTGCCCATGCACATCCCTGTGCTGATCTGCGGCATGATCTGCGGCTGGCCCTATGGCTTCCTGTGCGGCCTGCTGGGACCGGCCCTCAGCTGTGTGCTTACCGGTATGCCTCCCATGGCCATGCTGCCTGCCATGATGATCGAGTGCGGCGTCTACGGCCTGGTGTCCGGCATCGTGCTGAAGTACGTTCATACCAAACATACCTATGCGGATCTGTATATCGCTCTGGTCACTGCCATGATCGCCGGCCGTGTGCTGTCCGGCATCGCCAAGGCGCTGATCTTTACTCCCGGTCTGGCCCTGTCTGCCTGGGTCACTGCCAGCTTCGTCACCGCTCTGCCCGGTATTCTGATCCAGCTGGTGTTCCTGCCCAGCGTAGTGCTGACGCTGATGAAGGCCAGGATCATTCCCATCCGTTACGCAAAAGGAGAGATAACTGCTTGAACAAACAGGATATCGTTGCTTTTTTCGACCGCTGCGCTCCCACCTGGGATGCGGAGCTGATCAAAAATGACACTGTCATAAATACCATTCTGGATAACGCCGAGATCGAAGCAGGCCAGGACATTCTGGATGTGGCCTGCGGCACCGGTGTGATGATCCCTTATTATCTGGAGCGGGGTGCCGCTTCCGTTACCGGTATCGATATTTCTGCGGAAATGGCGAAGATCGCTGCCGGAAAATTTGAAAATACAGAAGCCGTGCAGATCCTCTGCGGCGATGTGGAGGAGACCGCCTTCGAGAAAAAATTCGACCGGATCGTGGTCTACAATGCCTTCCCCCATTTTCCCAACCCCCAGCGGCTCATCGGCGTGCTGGCAGGTCTTCTGAAGGAGGAGGGCCGTCTGACCATCGCCCACGGCGCCAGCCGGGAGAGCATTGACAACCACCATAAGGGCAGTGCCAGCAAGGTTTCCAACGGCCTCATGTCTGCCGACAGCCTGAAGGCTCTGTTCGACCCTCACTTTGAGGTGGAGGCCGTGATCTCCAACAGCCGGATGTATCAGGTATCCGGCGTGAAGCGGGAGGGACATGTCCACAGTCACGGCGGACATACCCATTCCCATGCCCATGGTCACGACCATTCTCACAGCCACGGCGATCTGACCGGGGACACCCCCATGGAAGAGCTGCTGGCCCTGATGAAATTCATGATCAGCCACAACGATGCCCATGCCCAGGAGCTGGCTGAGCTGGCAGGGCAACTGAAGACCGTGGGCAAGGCCCGGGCCTACTATCAGATCATGGATGCGGTGGCCAATTTCGACATGGTAAACGCCCAGCTGGATGCGGTTCTGAAGGAACTGAGCATCGAAGATTTTTAATAATCAGGCCCCGTGCAGAGAAACGCACGGGGCCTGACTGGCTTTTTTGGGAAAAAGGCCGTTTAGCACATTGTTCCATGCAGGGCGGGGCTATTTAAATTTTTGTATGATTGCCCCGGCAATCATCTCTGTTACAGATTCGCTGCACGGAGCACCACTCCGCCGACCCGCTATCGAGGATTGCCGTGGATGATATGATTGTATTTGTTACATTTCGCGCCATTTTTTTACCTGGGCAGTTTCGCAACCTGCTTGGCGGGGTCATGACCCCGCCCTACAATGGCGTATTAGCGAAACGATTATTCACCGTAGTAACGAACCGAGCGGGTTTGGGCAGTAACGATTCCCGCCGCACCGAACACGCATTAGCCGTCGGCCCATGCCGACAAACGATAATTTTTCTTTCCTCTTGTCCTGGCGGGAAAAGTGCTTTATAATAGGGAAAATGACACAAAGGAGGCTTTGCGATGCTGAGTCTTTGCAATCAGTGGGAATTCGTCCCGGAGTGGTTTGATGGGTTTGCTCTGGGGGAAGGGGAAGGCGAGCCTGTCCGACTGCCCCATACGGTGAAGGAATGTCCCCTGCATTATACCGACCATATGGCTTACCAGACGGTATGCGGCTACCGGCGGAAGATCGAGCTGGGCCGGGAACTGGAAGGAAAGCATATTTTTCTGCAGTTTGACGGTGCTGCCCACATTGCCACGGTGTATATCAACGGCAAGGAAGCGGCCCATCACCGCACTGGCTACACCGGCTTCCGGGTGGAGATCACGGAGCTTGCAGCGCTGGGGGAAGAAAATATCCTGGCGGTGAAACTGGACACCACGGAAAATCCGCAGATCCCGCCCTTTGGATTTGTGGTGGATTATCTGACCTACGGCGGACTGTACCGGGAGGTCTGGCTGGATGTGAAGGAAAAAAGCTACATCCGCGACCTGTTTATTACCACGCCCACCCTGACCACCCTGAAGATCCGTCCCACTGTTCACAATGGCGGCGGCTGCATCCTGCTGGTGGAGCTTCAGAAGGGGGAGCATATGCTCCTGCGCAAGGCGTTTACCGCAGGGGGCACCATTACCATTGACTGCCCCAATGTGAAGCCCTGGGATACGGAGCATCCGGTGCGCTATACCTGCCGGGTGAGCCTTTTGAAGATCGGCAAGGTTCTGGATGTGCAGGAGCATAAGATCGGCTTCCGGACTGCCGAATTTAAAGCAGACGGCTTCTGGCTGAACGGGAAAAAGACCTTCCTGCGGGGTCTGAACCGGCACCAGTGCTGGCCCTATGCAGGCTATGCGGTGCCGGAAGCGCTCCAGAGGGAGGATGCGAGAATCCTGAAGGAGGAGCTCAGCTGCGTAGCGGTGCGCACCTCCCATTATCCCCAGAGCCAACACTTTATTGACGAGTGTGACCGACTGGGCCTGCTGGTGTTTACGGAGATCCCCGGCTGGCAGCACATCGGCGGTGAGGACTGGAAAAAACAGGCGGTGGAGAATACCCGGGAAATGATCCTGCAGTACCGCAACCATCCCAGTATCATCCTCTGGGGTGTACGGATCAACGAAAGCCAGGACTGCGATGAATTGTATCAGCTGACCAATACGGTGGCCCGCGACCTGGACCCCAGCCGTGCCACCTCCGGTGTCCGTTATATTGAAAAGAGCAGTCTGCTGGAGGATGTTTACGCCTACAATGATTTCTCCCACACCGGAGACAATCCCGGCTGCAAGCCGAAAAAGAACGTTATGGCCGGGAAAAAGCCCCTGCTGATCTCGGAGCACAACGGCCATATGTTCCCAACCAAGTCCTTCGATACCTGGCAGCGCCGGCAGGAGCACGCCCTGCGGCATATGCGGGTGCTCAATGATGCGGCGGCGGATTCCGAGCATGCAGGCTGCTTCGGCTGGTGCATGTTCGACTATGCCACCCATAAGGATTTCGGCTCCGGCGACCGAATCTGCTACCATGGCGTTATGGATGCCTTCCGGAACCCCAAGCTGGCGGCCTATGCCTATGCCAGCCAGGGAGAGGGCCACCCGGTGCTGGCGGTTGGCTCCTCCATGGACATCGGAGACTATCCTGCGGGAAGCATCGGGGATATCCTGGTATTTACCAACGCAGATTCGGTTTCCCTGTACAAGAACAATATGTTTGTCACGACGCTGACGGCAGGGGACTGGAAGGGACTGCCCCATGGCCCTATGGTTTTGAACGATACGGTGGGCTGCCTGCTGGAAACCCAGGAGGGCTTTGACAAGAAAAAAGCAGACCTGCTGCGCGAATGCCTGCTGACCATCCAGCGCAAGGGCCTTGCGAACATGGCTCCGGCGGACATTGCCAAAATGGGCTACGCCATGGTCAAATACGGACTGAAATACGAGGATGCGGTGGCGCTCTATGGAAAATACATCGGCAACTGGGGCGGCGAAGCTACGGTCTGGCGGCTGATCGCCGTGAAGAACGGGGAGGTCATCGCTACCCATACCTGCAAGCCCAGCGCAAGGCTCCATCTGGAAGTCATGCCCAGCCATGTGCATCTGAAGGAAGGAAATACCTATGACATGGCCTCCGTGCGGGTGCGGATCGTGGATGAAAACGGCAATGTGGCTCCCTATGCCCAGCTGCCGGTGCAGTTTACCCTGGAAGGGGATGCCCAGCTGGTTGGCCCCGCTGTGGTCACCGCCGAGGGCGGCATGACGGGTACTTACCTGAAGACCACCGGAAAATCCGGAGAGGCAAAGCTGACCATCCATACAGACCAGACCGAGGATGTGACGCTGCTGTTTAAGATCTGCGCGGAAACCGGGTGTGTATAAATGATCGATTGTCGGTATGGGCATCAACCAATCGTAGGGGCGGATTTTTAATCCGCCCTAACCCTACCGAGGCATGCGCAGAATAATTCTCTGTACATTTGACGGTATGCGGAGGGCGGATTGAAAATCCGCCCCTACAGGATCCGTGTGAACCAGTGTGCTAATCAATAATTTACCTTGTTGTTACAGTAGGTGCCGGGGTTGACATTTTACCTGGCGGGTGCTATGATTTTCGATATGAAAATATAGATTATACGAAGGAGCAATAACCTATGAGCTTTACTTACCGTGGCCTGCAGGCCACTTTGGACCGTCATATCGTCACCGATGCGGAGATCGACCGCCAGATGGAGCGGCTGCAGCAGCAGACACCCCGGATCGCAGTGGTTACCGACCGTCCCACCCAGAACGGTGACGAGGTGGTGCTGAATTATGCCGGCTTCTGTGACGGCGTCCAGTTCCCCGGCGGTACTGCCGAGATGCAGACCCTGGTTCTGGGCAGCGGCACCTTTATCCCCGGCTTTGAGGAGCAGCTGCTGGACAAGGTTCCCGGCGAGGAAGTGTCTGTGAAGGTCATGTTCCCGGCCCAGTACCATGCTGCCGACCTGGCAGGCAAGGCTGCGGAGTTCCGCTGCAAGCTCCTGGAGATCCGGGTGAAGACCGCCTATGAGCTGGACGATGTGTTTGCAAAGGAAGTAGGCGGCTGCGAGACGTTTGATGAAATGCGTCGGAAGCTGGGCGAAAGCCTTCAGGCTTACACCGATGAACGGGGCGAGATGGATCTGCAGGACCGCCTGCTGCGTCAGGCTGCCGCTACCCTGGAATTCAACCCCTCCGAAAAGCAGATCGAAGCGGAGATGGACGAGCAGATGCAGAACCTGAAGGCTCAGCTGGCCCAGCAGGGACTGTCCATGGAAATGTACTGCCAGTTTATGAGCACCACTGAGGAAAAGCTGCGGGAGGATTCCCGCGCCAATGCAGAGGCTTCCGTCCGCATCCAGGCTGCCATCGAGCAGATCGTTTATACCGAAAATCTGGAGGCAACCAAGGAGGAGATCGGTCAGGCCCTGGCCATCATTGCCCGCCAGAACAATATGACTCTGGAGCAGCTGAAGCCCCATATCGATGCCGAATTTGAGGCCGCTGTGGTGCGCAGCGTGCTGACCACCAAGGTCATGCGGCTGATCCGCGACAATGCGGTTATTTCCGGGTCTGAGGGGTAAAACAGGAGATTTTCCCCGGATAATTTGATACAAAGTAATATGCCGCAGTACAGATTGTTGTGCTGCGGCATAAGTATTTTATGGGAAATACACAAAAATTATTTTGGTTACCATTTTTTACCAATTGGTGTTGACTTAATCGTTAAACGATGGTAGAATGCTCTTGTACCGATAAACAATTATCGATATCGGCGCTGGGCGTCACTTATGTTTAAAGTGCGGCGCTGAAAAAATTTACACCTGACAGAGATAGTTAAGACTCTGTAGGATTCCTTAAGGAGGAAAACATATGGCAATCAATTTTGTTGATGGTAAGTATGTACATGCTGACGGCCATGTTACTCTGGACCCCACCATGTACAAGGACTGGCAGATCGCTGAGGAAGCAGAGAAGACCCTGCCCCCCGTCGATTACTTCCGTGAGAAGCTGGGCCTGCTGCCCGAGGAAATCATCCCCTACGGCAAGACCCCCAAGATCGACTTCATCAAGGTCATGGAGCGTCTGAAGGACAAGCCCGATGGCAAGTTCATCGAAGTTACCGCTGTTACCCCCACCCCCTTCGGCGAAGGCAAGTCCACTGTTTCCCTGGGTCTGATCGAAGGCCTGGGCTACATCGGCAAGAATGCCGGCGGCGCTCTGCGTCAGCCCTCCGGCGGCCCCACCATGAACGTTAAGGGTACCGCAGCAGGCGGCGGCAACGCTCTGCTGATGCCCATGACCGAGTTCTCCCTGGGCCTGACCGGCGATATTAACGATATTATGAACGCTCACAACCTGGCTATGGTGGCTCTGACCGCCCGTATGCAGCACGAGCGCAACAACAACGACGAGTGG
>JAFQHF010000121.1 GCA_017398105.1 Oscillospiraceae bacterium
ATGCAGTGAGGAGAACCAGGTGCGATCTTGATGAACTCGCCGCCGATTTTACTGCAGGCACGCTTAAACTCGTGCCCCTTGATGGGAGCAATGATATAGCACTGGATGCCCCGCATTCTCATACGAAGCGCCAGCAGCTGCAGCGTAAAGGTCTTACCGGCACCGGAAGTACCGCACATGGTCAGGTTCGCATTCTTATTGATCTTCGTATTGAAGAGGTCAACGATGCAAAGGGAGTTATTGTGCCGGTTGACACCCAGCAGGACACCTGAATCATCCGACATCTCAAAGCTGGTGAACATGTAGGTGGACGCCGCGCCACTGGTCAGCACGTTACGCTGAGTCTTCTTCTGAAGCTTCGGGCTGATCTGCAGAAACGGCATGACAGAGCGAAGTGCCGCTTCCTGCTGGAAACGGCACTCACTGAGGTACATATCCATGGATTTCAGCATGTCAACCATCTGCTGCTTCCGCCAGAGAAGTTCCTCATAGGTCTTGGCAGAGATGGTAACGAATACAGACATATAGAACAGGTCTTCATTGTGATTGGCAATGCCGTTCTTGATGAAATAGCCTGCCTGAATGGAGTTGGTCAGTTCTTCATAGTCTGTGCTGGTATCCTGCAGGCCCTTCAGCTTGGTACGGTTCAGGCGGATCCGCTGGGCCACCTTGTCGATGGTCTTGCTCCGGTTTTCCCGGGACAGATGGACATCGATATCCACGCCCTCACCTGCATTGATGAGACTGGACATCCAGCCGCCCCGAACCGTATTGGGATAGCCATTGGCCTTGATGTAGAGGATACAGAAGTATCTTCCGTCCATGATGAAGTAATTGTTGTGGCTGAGATCCAGGCCTCGGGGTGCAATGAAGTTTGCCATCCGGATATGCGGGATCAGGTCCACACCAATCACCTTCCCTTTTGCCGCCATGGCATCCACGATGACACGGTTGACCCGGCTGGCAAAGGGCTCATCCACACAGGAACGCCGGTTGAAGAACATATAGAGGATCTCCGCCGTTGCTTCATCCGGATTCTTATGCTGGACAATGCTGTTACCGCACTGCAGGAAATACGCTCTGGCATTCTGTTCTGCAGTCATGAGCATGCCATAGATCTTGGAATAGTCGTCAGACTCATTTCGGCCAATGGCTTCATACTGATAAATCAAAAAGAAGCGCCGGGTAAGCGCTTCTCTGGATCCCACATCCTTGATCAGCCGGATATAGTCCTCACTCAGGGTCTTACACTGCTCATTGTCCTCCTTTTCCAGTTCCTTGCGAATCATAGCGACATGCTTATCAGAATCCGCTTTTCTGGTGATGGACTTGAACTGCAGCTTCATGGGTGAGATCTTCAGCCAGCTGGCAAAGGATGAAAGGATATTGTACTGCTCCTCTGAAGAACGGAGCATAAAGTTGATGGGTTCGATTTCAAGGATCTTGATATACCGGCCATCCGTGGTCTCCACGATGCCGTTACGGATATCCTTGACCGGGAGGAAAGGCTGTACGAATTCAAGCTTTTCTTCTCTTTTTCTTTTTGCCTTTGCGACCCGGTTTTTTGAGTTGCTTCGGGTCATACTTATATCCGATCCTTCTAAAGTGTAATTTCCGCCTGTGCATAAAGAACGCGATGATATGTCCCAGATACTGAAGAAGCGAATCACCGTCGATTCCCATAAAGGAGACCACCGCCAGCGGGAGCAGGGTCACCGTCATAACAACGATCCGGATCGTGGTAGACATAGGAATCCACATCAGCTCCGGATAGCCTACCAAAACCACAAGGAAAACAGCTTC
>JAFQHF010000059.1 GCA_017398105.1 Oscillospiraceae bacterium
ATCCGCCCGAAATCTATCGATCAATTCCCGGTGAAGCCAACTCCGGCGACCACGGTCTTTGTACGGGTCGATACCATTCCATTGTCGTTACGTTGAGGGCGGATTGAAAATCCGCCCCTACAATAGCGTTTCGAGATTCGTACGATAAACGATCATTTATTTCATTACGAAAAAGAGGAAACCGCTATGACAAAAACCAACTACACCCTCACCGCGCAGCAGCTGGCTGCTCTGACCGAGGGAATTCCCTACGAAACCGCAAACTTAGCCAACGCCTCCGCCCTGCTGTGGCAGGAAATGCCGGATATCAACTGGGTGGGCTTCTATAAAATGACCGACGGAGCCCTGGTGCTGGGGCCCTTCCAGGGCAAACCCGCCTGTATCCGCATTCCCATAGGCCGGGGTGTCTGCGGCACCGCTGTTGCCGAGGACAAGGTTCAGCTGGTATACGATGTCCACCAGTTTCCCGGACACATCGCCTGCGACAGCGCCTCCAATTCCGAAATCGTGCTTCCCATTCACGTAAACGGTGAAATCTGGGGCGTGCTGGACATTGACAGTCCCTTCACCGGCCGGTTCACCGAGGAAGACCGGGCCGGTCTGGAAGAAGTCGTGGCTGTGCTGGAACGCGTGCTGTGATCCTCCTCTGTATTTCCGGCTTTTGATCCGGGCTGCGGCTTTTCCATTCTGAATTTTACCTGTATCATTTTCAGTTCTTGTACACCCTGCCATAATGGCCCCTGTTTTTTTGTGTGTTTTGCACAGGAAAACAAGTGTCCGTCAGACAATTTACACAATTTTGCATTCTGACGAAAATAAACATTGCACAAAGGATTCCTTTCGTGTATAATGTCGTTATTGCGGTGCCTTGCACCATACTGTAATTGCGAGGAAGGCTGACCCCCTTCCCGAAAGGAGTCTGAACATCTATGTATACCGTTAATTCTATCCGCAACCTCTGTCTGCTGGGCCATAGCGGCAGCGGCAAGTCTGCCCTGGCTGAGAGCTTACTGTACATGACCGGTGCCATCGACCGTATGGGCAAGAATGCCGACGGCAACACCGTTAGCGACTACGATCCCGAAGAGATCAAGCGCAATATTTCCATCTCCACCTCCGTCATCCCCGTGGAGTACAACAACTTCAAGCTGAACATCCTGGACACCCCCGGTGCATTCGACTTCTCCGGCGCTGTCATGGAAGCTCTGCGTGCCGCTGACGCAGCCATCCTGGTCTGCTCTGCCAAGGACGGCATCACCGTCGGCTTCGAGAAGGCATGGAAGTACTGCGAAGAGCGCAACATGCCCCGCTTCGTCTACATCTCCAAGGTGGACGAGGACAACTCCGATTACAACGCTACCTTCGAAGCTCTGCGCGAGAAGTACGGCAACAAGATCGCTCCCGTGGTCGTTCCCATCTGGAATTCCTCCAAGAAGGTCACCGGCCTCATCGACGTGCTGAATAAGCGCGCCTACGAGATGCAGAAGCTGAAGAGAGTGGAGATCGCCGTTCCCGAGGACAAGGTTTCCGTCATCGATGAGTTCAGCTTTGCTCTGAAGGAAGCTGTCGCCGAAACCGACGAAGAGCTGATGGAACGCTTCTTCGAGACCGAAGGCGAGGACTTCACCTACGCCGAAATGATCAACGGTCTGCATACCGGCGTTAAGGAGCTGAGCCTGTTCCCCGTGCTGTGCGGCTCCGGCGTTACCTGCCTGGGTTCCCTGATGCTGATGGATCAGATCATCAACCTGCTGCCCAACCCCGAGCAGGGCAACTACCACAAGGCTACCACCGCTGACGGCAAGACCGAGGAATTCGTTGTCTCCGCAGGCGGCGTTCCCTCCGCATTCGTCTGGAAGACCGTTTCTGACCAGTACGGCAAGTACTCCTTCATCAAGGTTCTGTCCGGCGAAATCACCCCCGACACCACCCTGGTCAACGCCCGCACCGGCGAAACCGAGAAGCTGGGCCGTATGTACACCATGTGCGGCAAGAAGGCTACCGAGGTCAAGGTTCTGGGCTGCGGCGACATCGGCGCCTTCGGCAAGATGGACAAGGTCAAGACCGGCGACACCCTGTGCGATCCCAGAAAGGTCGTTTCCCTGAAGCAGATCCCCTACGCTCCCGCCTGCTACTCCATGGCCATCGCTCCCAAGGTCAAGGGTCAGGAAGAAAAGGTCGGCACCGGCCTGAACCGTCTGAACGAAGAAGATCCCTCCTTCAACCTGGTCAACAATGCCGAGACCAAGCAGCTGGTGCTGTCCGGTTCCGGTGACCAGCAGCTGGACGTTCTGGTTGCCAAGCTGAAGACCCGCTTCGGTGTGGATGCCGTTCTGTCCCCCGCAAAGGTTGCTTACCGCGAAAAGATCAAGAAGACCGTCAATGCCCATGGCCGTCACAAGAAGCAGACCGGTGGCAGCGGCCAGTTCGGCGATGTCTGGATGCGCTTCGAGCCTCAGGACGAGCAGGACGAGATGATCTTCGCAGAAGAAGTCTTCGGCGGCTCCGTTCCCAGAAACTTCTATCCCGCTGTTGAAAAGGGCATCCAGGAAGCTGTCCAGAAGGGCCCCCTGGCAGGTTATCCCATGGTCGGCCTGAAGGCTGTCCTGTACGATGGCTCCTACCATCCCGTTGACTCCAACGAAATGGCATTCAAGCTGGCAGCTATCCTGGCTTACAAGGAAGCTATGCCCAATGCTATGCCCACCCTGCTGGAGCCCATCGGCGCCCTGGCAGTCTCTGTCCCTGAAAGCTACGTCGGCGACGTTATGGGTGACCTGAGCAAGCGCCGCGGCCGTCCCATGGGCATGAACCCCGATGCTGACGGCAACACCGTCATCGAGGCAGAAGTTCCCATGGCAGAGATGAGCTCCTACGCCATCGACCTGCGCGCCATGACCCAGGCCCGTGGTTCCTTCACTCTGGAATTCGTTCGCTACGAAGAAGTTCCCAAGGGCAACCAGGCCAAGATCATTGCCGACGCCAAGAACGACGACTGATCACAAATCAAATCATCCCGGCACGGATCATCCGTGCCGGGATTTGTTTTTGCGGGAATGATTACATTTTCTTTGGTTTTATCCAACGTTTGTTATAGAGCCTTATACAGCTAAAATTACGTGTTATCTTCCCGTTCCTGCTTCATCCGGCGGAAATAGGAACTCATCTCATCTGCCAGACCGGAGAGTCGGTTCAGGAGTTTGGAGTAGTCACGGAGCATTTCGTCAACCTCCGCATCCTTGTACACGATGTCATGATCCACTTCGCCCCAGCCTTCTTCGAACAGGGTTCTGCCCTGGATCTCGATATACTGTCCCTGATACTTGACGATATAATGCAGGGATCGGTAGATGCCGTCTGAAACGATCTCCAGTTCTTTACCACCATAAATCCTGCTGTCGCCGTTGCGCTTGTAGGCTCTGGGCCTTTCCGCCATGTAATAATGGCCGGGATCTTCATCGAAATCCCCAAGTATTGTGGACCCTTTTTTCCGTACTATAACTGAAATTGTTGTCTGTTCTTCCGCAAATAGTCCATGATTGCCCAAACCTCCGGTTTTTGGTTGGACTTATGACAGGCACACATTGTGCGGTAGTTGAACGCGTACCGTTCCGGCAGAGAATAGGTAACCATATCACTGTTCAGGAATCCATTGAACACCGGTGGAAACACAGCAAAGCTGTGACCCACATTCAGCATCATCAGCATGGAATCAAAGTCCCGGACATAATGACGCGCACCGGTTTTTACCACATGATAAAAGCTGTCCTTTTCCTGCATGTTGTTTACATCCAGCAGCAGGATGCTTTCCGTCGCCATATCCTCCTCCGTGACTGTGGACTTTCCCATTTTAGCCCATTTGTGATTGGGCGATACCACGATCTGCGCCGGGGAAATTTTAAAATTAACCCGTTCATAGCCGATCCAGTTCTGATAATCATGCGCATTGGTAATGCACAGGTCATACTTTCCATTGAACACCCCATCTTTCAGCGCATCCATATCGTCCGCATGGATTTCCAGTTCCACATTGGGAAACCGGGAGGAAATGGCTTCCAGTATGGGAAATACCAATTCCTTACGGGGAAGAGGGCTGAAGATGCCCATCTTGATCAGATTGGTTTCCTGGGCAATCGTCTGGAAAACAGACTCCAGCGTGTCATCATATACAGCTTTCAAATAGCTGAATTTTTGCAGACATTTACTACCGGTACGGGTCAGAGACACACTCCGGGTAGTGCGGTCAAAAAGTTTTACCCCCAATTCTCCCTCCAGCAAAGAGATCTGTTTTGTCAGTGCCTGGGGCGTGATGCACAAACGCTGAGCCGCCCGGACAAAGCTCAGTTCATCCGCCAGCACAAGGAAATACTCAATTCTGCGAAATTCCATCGGATCGCCTCCCTTTTTGTTTTATTATAAACTGTTAGTTTATAATTGTCCACTATTAGTGATTTGAATTTTATAATTTTTTCCGATATGATGATAGTAGGTGAAAACCAAAAATTTGAAGGAGGATATCCCATATGCAGACACCCAAAGAAGCATTGCTCGCACTGATGAAAGGCGAAAAGTACGATTTCATTCCCGAATACTACTCTGTTGCCAAGAGCCTGGTATTCCCCGGCGAACGCTGGATTGATCTAAAGAATTTCGATCCCTACGGAACCGGTCCCGATGCCTGGGGTGTTCTGTGGACCAACCGTGGCCCGAATCCCATGGTGGACGGTAATATGGTCGCAAAGGATTTCCGCCTGTTTGATTCCATGGAAGATTGGGAAGAGCATGTCAAGTTCCCTCCTCTGCCCTATATGCATGTCCCCGAAGCCCTCAATGGCATGAAGTTCGGCATGGGCTACAAGGAAGAGGAACATGTTCTGGAAGTGCTGATGCTTTCCGGGCAGTTTGAGCGGATGAACCAGATGGTTGGTATGGAAGAGGCTCTGACCGCTTTCTATGAATACCCCGATGAAGTTCACGCATTCTTCGACAAGATGTGCGAATACAAGCTCCAGTGCATCCAGATGGCCTACGATGCGGTGCATCCTGATGTCATTTACATGCATGATGATTGGGGTCAGAACAGCAACATGTTCTTCAATCCCGAAATCTGGCGCGAATTTATCAAGCCCAACGAGATCCGCTATGCCCAGAAAATTCACGAACTGGGGATGCTGTATCATCATCATTCCTGTGGTTTTATTATGCAGATTATTCCTGACCTGGTAGAGATCGGTGTTGATATCATCGATCCTATGATGGTGGAAAACGACGTAAAGGGCTGCATTGAAACCTACGGTGATCAGATTACGTTTGCAGGCGGCATCAATAACCGTATCATTGACGGAGACACCACCGCTGAGGAGCGTCTGGAAGAAGTCCGCAGAGCATTCCGTGAGTACGGCACTCTGGGCAAGCGTTGGTTCCCCTTCTATATTCCCTCTATTACAAAACGATTCGAAGAGTATATCGGAAATGTCTATCAGGTTTCCGGCGCTGCTGGTAGCGGTGACTGGAATCTGTGGAAGACACTGGATAAGGCATAAAGATCCATTTCTCTATAATTTGAATAAAGGATAAGATTATGATTATTATCGGCGAAAAGATCAACGGCTCCATTCCTGCCGTTGCCAAGGCCATTGCCGAGCGGGACGCTGCCTTTATCAAGGCCCGTGCCATCGCCCAGGAAGAGGCCGGTGCCACCTTCATCGACTGCTGCGCTTCCGTTCCTGAAGAGGTGGAAGTGGAGACCCTGAAGTGGATGATCGACTGCATCCAGGAGGTTTCTGATCTGCCCATCGCTGTGGACAGCCCCTCCGCTGACGTTCTTGCAGAAGCCTACAAGTTCTGCAAGCACCCCGGCCTGATCAACTCCGTCTCTGGCGAGGGTGACAAGATCGACAAGATCTTCCCCATCCTGGCAGAAAACAAGGGCTGGCAGGTCATCGCCCTGCTGTCTGACGACACCGGCATTCCCAAGAATGCTGCCGACCGGCTGAAGGTCTTCGACAAGATCATGGCCAAGGCCAAGGA
>JAFQHF010000122.1 GCA_017398105.1 Oscillospiraceae bacterium
GGGCCCCCATCAAGCAAATTGTGCTTGATGGGGAGAGGAGATGCGCAGATACAGGTGGAATTTTCTGCTTGCAGAAAATGCAACAGTGTATCTGATGCATCGACGAAGTGCGCGCAGCAGACTGCAAAAAACTGGCGGAAAAGCCCGAAGGGGTTTTTCGACAAGATCGAAGGAGCACCCGGAAACGGGTGCCCCTTTGCATATATTTTATTTTTCTGCAGCTTTTTTCTGGGCTGCCAGGATGGCATCGGCCTGATCCAGATTGAAGACTTCCCGGATCACATCCTTGTAATACCAGAACATGGTCTTGCCGTTGTCATTATACCGCCAGCCGTAGCCGTAGGGGTTGGTGTAGCCATAGAATACGGTGATACATTCGCCCTTGGGGTGAATGGTGGTGAAGGTGTTCTGCTCCTTGGTGGATGCCTTGGGGGACAGACACATGAAGCGCTCCAGGGGCAGAGAATCCAAAGCTTCATAGCTCTTGACACCGGTGAAGCTCAGATTCAGATAACGCAGACTCTTGCACCCGGCCAGAGGCGTGATATCCTTCAGCTTGCCGCAGTTGGACATCTCCAGCCAGATCAGGTTTTTGCAGTTTTCGAACCCGGAAATATCAGAAACGGAACAGCCGGAGACGATCAGGGTTTCCAGCTTGGTCATATAGCCTATGAAGCTCAGGTCGGTCAGGGTATCGTTGTGGCCCAGGTCGGCATGTACGACATCCTCCAGATATTTCATGGGGCCGCAGGTGGAATCGGTAACGTTTTCCACACAGCGGATCACATCGTCATCGGTCAGGGTATTGTATCGGTTGCCGACACCGAAATAGACCCGCCAGACCACCTTGGGGCCGTCCCGGAAATCCTCCCGGAGTTTGGCAAGGACTTCATTCTCCAGTCCGCAGTCATCCAGCACGAACCGCTGGCAGCGGTCCAGAATGGGCAGTGCCTGCCGGATCTTGGCTTCGTCATCCGCGCCCAGGCTCAGATCCTTGTAAAGGACCTCCGTATCTGCTGTGGAGATGGTTTTGCCGAAAAGGGAGAAGGAATAGTGGTAAGTAATGTGAGGGGCGGCATCCTGGAGCCGATCCACCTGCTCGAAGGAAAGACTGTTGCTTAAGGTCACATCCGTCACTTTGCTCATCAGAGGCAGCTTGCTGCAGGCTTCTTCGATCTGGTCACCGGTCATGGAGGAAAGATCCAGCTGTGCAGTCTCCGGGCCATAGGTGCTGCCGAAGAGGGTAATGCTGTAGTCCAGTGCGATGCCGGGATAGGCTTCCATCAATTCTGCGGTCTGCTCTGCAGTCAGCGCATTTTCCGGCACCTTCAGGCTGGTCAGTCCGGGAAGATACCGCAGATTGGCAAGCAGGGTATGGTAGTCAAAGCTTCCGGCAGCCAGAGTTGCAGAGGTGTCCTTGCTGGATACCTCCATACCGCCCAGAGAGACGGTATAGGTGACATCCACCTGGGGATGATTCTCCACATAGTCCAAAATGGCACCGTAGCAGATACTGCCGCTTAAGTCCACGGATTTCAGATTGGGATAATGATCCAGGGTATAAAGCTCACCGGCATCCATCACTACGGTCAGGGTTTCGATTTCCTCATTGGGATTGGTTTCCACAACCGTTTCCTTTGGGGGTGCGGTGGGCAGCACGATGGGCTCGAAGGTGGGAACAGTCGTCTCCACCGGCTCACCGCCGCAGCCGGACAGGGCCAAAGACACCGCCGCGGCGCAGAACAGACAGGTGCATTGTTTCAAAAAAGCTTTCATGGAATAGAATGCCTCCGGGAACACATAATTATAAACACTATATCACAGCATCCGTAAAAAATCAAGAAACCGGCCGGGAAAGGACATCAGCTGGAGAAATTTTCAAAAAAAGCAGACAGCCCGAAGGCTGTCTGCGCACAAAGAAAAATTTACTGCAGGCCCTGTTCGTAAGCCTCGATCATCTTCTTGACCATCTGGCCGCCGACGCTGCCTGCTTCGCGGGAAGTCAGGTGGCCGTTGTAGCCGTTGGTCAGGTTGACACCGACCTCCTGGGCAGCCTGCATCTTGAAACGGTCCATAGCCTCCCGGGCCTGGGGAATGTTCAGCTGATTGTTGTTGGAATTGCTCATATTCGTTCTCTCCTTTTGTCGAATTCCCGGAAAGCAAGCCGCTTTCCGGATGGAGAGCGTCTTTTCTTTCCGTACGCTTAGTTTGACCAAAGTCGAAAGTTGTATGAATGGAGACTGGCGGAAGAACTGGAAGGAATTTCGGAGACTGCCAAAGTGCTGATGAATAATTTTATTTTTTATCTGTTCCCATTCTCAGAAATGGTGCTATAATGATTTTATCATATCGCGCATGGTAAAACCGGCATCAACAAAAGAAAGAAGGATCAGAGTATGAAAATGGTTCGAAGGATCATCAGCGGATTGCTGGCTATGTGTATGGCAGTCAGCATGCTGCCCATGGACGTTTGGGCAGAGGAAATCATAATCGAGGACGTGAGCGCAACAGAGGCTGTGGTGGAGACTACGGCGGCTTTGGAGATGGAAGTTACGGAACATGTGGTGGAAACTACTGTGCCTGATGTGACAGCGGCAACGGATGCTGTGGAAACTATTGCAGAGGAAAATGCTTTCGCAGATGCTGTAAATTCTGTGTTGGATTCTGGTACTTGTGGAAATGCTGTGACCTGGGAATTAACTAGTGATGGTGTTTTGACTATCTCTGGTACAGGCCCCATGAAAAACTATTATCATGATTATTATGATGGAATAACCTATGCTCCCTGGTATTCCTATCGGAAACGGATTCAATCTGCTGTAATTACAGAAGGTGTTACCTGCATTGGTGCATATTCCTTTTACATGTGCAATTTAAGCAGTGTGATAATTCCGGATAGTGTAACAAGTATTAATGAAGGAGCTTTTAATCTTTGCTCAAATTTGACTGAGGTTATACTGCCTGATGGCTTGACCACTATTGGATATAAAGCGTTTGAAGGTTGTAGAAATTTGGCGGAAATTGTTATTCCGGCGAGCGTTACATCTATCTGGGCGGATAATTTTTCATCGTGTATTAGGGTACATATCAGTGATTTGAAAGCTTGGTGCAATATCAATTTCAGCGAATCTGATTCCAACCCACTTTGCGGAAATGGTGAATTGATCCTTAATGGAGAATTACTGACGGATATTGTGGTTCCGGAGGATATTACCCAAATTAAAAATTATGCGTTCTATGGGTACAAAAGGTTAAATAGAATAACGATCCCCGATGGAGTAACTTCAATTGGCCAATATGCATTCTATAATTGTGCGGGACTGTCAAATGTAAGTATTCCGGACAGTGTTAGTAACATCGGTCAGTGGGCTTTTAAGGGATGTTCTAGCCTTACCAGTATCACAATCCCGGATGGTGTCAGAAGTATCAGCAGAAGTGCATTTATGGAATGTACCAACTTGAATGATGTTGTGATACCTGATGGTGTTACTACCATTGAAACATATGCATTCTATAAGTGTTATGGATTGACCAATATCACGATTCCTGCCAGTGTTAGATACATACAGTCCTATGCATTTCAGAACTGCAGCAACTTGACTGAAATTTACTATGGTGGTACAGAAGAACAGTGGGAGGCACTGAAAGGAAGTCTTGGTAGCGACAATGAGCCGTTGAAGAAGGCTATGGTTTACTTCAACGGAGAGAAGCCGATTCGTTCGAAATATGTCTTATACTATTTGGATTGGGAGGAAGCCGAGAACAGAGCCTACTTCGGAATAGATGATGTTGTATCGTACGGTGTTTCGGAGAAAACGGATCGGGCATTTCTTGCCAATCCCACCGGACTGCAGGGGCAGTATGTGTTGGTGGAGACCCTTTTTTTAGCTGAAATAGAAATTCTTTTAAATGTGCATGCTATATCAAGCAAGACAGGAACAGTTGCATCTGCAGACTCTTCTACAATAACAATTGATAATACAACGTATACAACTCCATTGGATCTGATAGAACCGGAAAGTTATAAGGGAAAATTTGTATTGTATCATGTTCGGGATGGAGTGTTGCTGGGTATAGAGGCCCTGTCAGAGTATATAGGCTATCTAACTTACTGGCATGAGGCTGGTAAAACGATGAATATCCAGACAAATGCATCCAGTGCAGATGGGAGAATTTATAGGCTGAGTCCTTTGGCGGATGATGTATCGGAAGAATTCTTATCTTGGACAATGAACGATTTGTTTAGGGGAACGCAGTATTCCTCAACAGATGTTTATGTGCAATATTATTCCGACAGTAATCGCATAATATATGAAATTCTTCCATATGTAGAAAGATGGGAGGAGGGGTTTTCGGCAGAAAAACATGGTTGGCCTATCGTCAATGATGGATGGTCGTGTGGATATGACATGAATAATAGAGACGGAATTGAAGCATCGGATTTGCTTGTACATAGTGAAGGATTAAAAGGATTAGGTACGTTGCCATATGCATTTGTGCATTCTTTTGGAAAAAAAGATGGAAATTGTTTTGGTTTTTCACTTTTAGCAATTGCGCAATACAATTCCGGCCGGGATAAAACAAAAGCTTATGTAGATATGTCTCCTCTTTTTCCTGTAGAAGGGGATACGCTAAATGAGTTTGGTTATGTGGATGTTGAGGAAACAGATAATGGCTGTAAATACGTTTTGTATGAATGTGATGAAAATAACAAAGGTATATGGGATGAGAATCATCAGAGGTTAGGAAATAGTGAAATATTAGCACGCATTGAAAAAGCGATGTTTAGTCAATTTTCTCCCCCTATTAATGATGTGGAAGTGTTTTCGGGAAGTGCGGATTTTTCTAAATTGATAGACTATTTATCCGGAGATAATCCAGATCCATTATTGATCAAGGGAAGATATTATATACCAGGAGAATTTAGAACAGGAAATCATGTGTGGGTTACAGAGACAAGCTATAAACCAATTTATATTGGGCAAGGTAGATACCTCGTTATGGTATACGACTGTAACGCTCCTAGATTAACCAACAAGCTGGAAAACCAACGGGAATATTATTCGCAGCCAAGATCTTTCCTGTATTTTGACTTAGATAGGAACTGCTGGTACTATGTGTATAACAATGAATTTCGAACTGGCTACAATGACTTTTGGTGTTATGATATATCAGCGTTGGATCAATCTTTCTTTGACGAACACTATAAATTTGTTGATAATAAAACACTGATTATATTTAATGCGGAAAATATAGAGGTTCTTCAAAATGAAGCAGAAAAAGGGGAGCAGACGGTTGTATTTGAATATCAAGAGGAACCATCCTTGTCGGGAGGCGACTGCACATTTATTCCATACTGCTCTGGTGACGGAAGTGAAAATGTAAAATGCGGTGGATTAATTCTTCCGGAAGGCGACTACATAGTCAAAACTGGAGGAAAAGCATATGTTCAATATATGTACGATAATGATGTTTTTGTGTACAGTACTGATGGTACTATTGAAGCCGGTGTAAGTCATGAAAATGACAAAATAACAGTCCTTAGTCGAACGGATTTGGCCAATATGCAGTGCGTTTATGCTAGTACAGCAGTTGACTTCTGTACTGCAATAGATGCTGATGTCGATTCTGGTATATCCGTTTCTGTGGTAGCAGATGCCTCAAACAAAACTGCATCTTGGGAAACAAATGCAGAACAAAACGAAATCACTGTGACATCTATTATTGATGGTGAATTGGCTGAAAATATTACTGATATAATCCATTATCACCGTAATTTGATAGAAGTTGAAGGATCCGTTCCTACATGTGTGAATGAAGGCCGAAAAGAATACTTTATATGCTCTTGCGGCAAATGGTTTGAAGATGCAAAGGCAACCGTGGAAATCGTGCATGAAGATCAACTTGTTATTCCTGCCACAGGTCATTATTATATTGTTGTTGATGGTACTTACATTTGTTCAATTTGCGGATCGGTGATTTGTATGACCATCCCTCAGGACTACCTTTCTCTAACAGTTAACCAGTCCACAGAACTGACTGCCAAAGTTCAGCCTGTCGAATTGTACGAAGATATCCAATGGAGCGTGAACAATGGGGAAATTATCTCCGTTGATGAAACCGGTACCGTTACCGCTCTTGCGGTTGGTACAGCCTATGTGACTGCCACCGTCACCGATGGGGAGATTACACTGACCGACCGCTGCCGTGTGGATGTGACGGAGGAAATGGTCATCGAGGGCATCCAGCTGAGCACTAACAAGCTGAACGTGGAGCGCTACAGTACGGATTATGTAACCCTGGAAGTCCTGCTGAAGCTGCCTCAGAACTATTCGGCTCAGTCTGTGGGAACCAGAACAGAACTGCCTGACCTGGGTGTGGCCATTGAAGCTGCACGGTTCACGGATGAAAGAATCGCAGAGCTGTTCACCCTGGGGATTCTGGATGACCGGGCACTGTCCATCGTTCCCACCGAAAAGGGAATGAATGAGGCTAAGGGCAAGTATACCGGAACCGTTACGGTCACCGTAGCCGGAACGGAATATGAGAGTGAAGCAATTACGCTGACCGTCAAGAACACCCTGCCCAAACTGAAGGCAACGATCTCTAACTTCAACTCCTTCTATTCCGGACAGTCTCAGGAGATCACGATCACCGGCGCAACTGTCACAAATATCACCGCAACCAGCCTGCCCAATTGGCTGACTCTGGACGGAAACAACCTGATTCTGAATGGCGAAACCGTTGCCAAGAACGCTTCCGGTAAGGCAGTGCTTCAGGTGGAGACGGAGGAATGGAACATCCCTGCGGCTATTACGCTGAATGTCCGAAACAGCTACAAGGCCCCCGGCCTGAAGCTGTCCGCAACCAGCGTGAACATGAGTGCCGATGCAGCAAATTCCAATGGCGCGCAGCTGAAGCTGATTCCCAACAATAAGAAGGACACTCTGGAAGGTCTGAAGGTCACCGGAATCACGGCTTCCAACGGTTACATTGTCGAGAACTTCAACATCACGGACGGCGCTTTCACTCTGAAAGCGGGAGAAAATGCCGTGCCTGGTAAGATCACCCTGTCCGTTTCCTTCGCGAATACGAATGAGACGCTTGCTCTGAATCTGACGGTAAAGAACACTGCCGTAACCCTGAAGTTGTCCGCAACCAACATTACCCTGAATCCCGATGTTGGCGATGCCGCAAAGATCACCGTGACAGCAACCCCCGCAGATTACAGAATCACGAATCCCACCTTCCGACTGGAAGACAATAAGAAGAACGACAAGCTGAATTCCAGAGAACTGGCACTGGGCTTCGCAAACGACACTCTCACCGTCAGCACCACGCCCTCCACGCCCAATGGCGCCACCTACAAGCTGTACATCAGCGCAGGCGGCAGCCGGGAAGTGAGTGCCACCATCAAGACGGTGGAAAAATCCCCCACCATGACCCTGAAAGCCACAGGCAATATCGACCTGAGCTACCCGGAGAATGAAGTTGTTGTTACGCCTACCTTCAAGAATTATTCCGGTGCGGCCATTGAAGACTGGGAATACTCCGTAGCGGAAATGAAGGGCAAGAATGTCCTGAACGCCAACGCGGGAGCGTTCTTCGAGGTTACAAAGGACGTCAATGCTTTCCGTGTCTGCTGTACAGAGCCGGAACAGCTGACCATGGGCAACACGTACCAGATGACCCTGAAGCTGACGCTCCCCAATGGCAGCATCTGCGAAAACACCGTGAAGCTGACCATTAAGCAGACGGCCCTGAAGCTGAAGCTGTCCGCAACGACCATTACGCTGAATAAGACCATTGATGACAGCGCGGAACTCACCGTCACCAGCACCACCAAGGGTTACACCTTGGGCACCCCTGTCTGGCAGCTGATGGACAAGACCGGAAAGAACAGCGCCGATGGCAAGCTGGATGTGGCATATAACAACGGCAAACTGACCGTCTCCGTCAACGAGGAAACCCAGTTCGGCCAGTCCTACAAGCTTCTGGTAAAGGCCAGTGAAAAGGCCGCGGCCACCACCCTGACGGTGAACATCCCGGCAGAGAACCGTTCCTCCATCACCGGCACCATCAAGCTGGTAGGCGGCATCGATGTGATTCGTGACGGAAGCAGCGTTACCGTAACGCCCACCTACAAGAACTGCGGTAACGAGGCACGCAGAACAGAACGCCTGGAAATCTACAGCTCCGCCGACAAGTACACCGAGCCTGTAACAGAACTGTTCGAGATCACTCGAAACGAAAACGGCATCTTCATTGTCACCAAATCCGGCGCGGTAAACCACACCCAGAAGTACCAGGTGAAATTGGTGACCGACTTCGGAAACGGTGTAATCACCGAATCCAAACTGACCTCCCTGAAGGTCACCATGGGCACCGCCAAGCTGACGGCAAATGCTGACAGCACCACCATGTTCGCTAAAGACAAGAATTGCCGTGTAACCTTCACCGTTACGTCTACGGATAATGCCCTGAACAAGGTGAAAACCGTAGAGATCAAGGATAAGAAGTATCAGAATATCCTGGAAGTTATTCCTTACGGCAACGGCGAATTCGCCATCGGCTACAAGGAGGGCAAGGTGGATTCCAGCCTCATCGGCAAGACGGTCACTCTGAACCTGAATGTCTTCCTGGAAGGCAACGAAAGTACCAAGGTGAATGGTACAGTGAATTTGAAGCTGACCTTTGCCTAATAATCCCCAATAACGCAGCCGGGCGCAGTTCAACTCTGCGCCCGGCCTTTTGCATAAAAATGAAATAAAACATCCAAAAGTTACAAAATGAGATGAAAATAAATATAATCATATGTTATAGTAATAAAGTAAATAAACGATAAAGGAGCCTGTTTATGGAAATCCTGAGAAGAAGCTTATCTGCATTTTTGGCAATGGTAATGGTACTGGGAATGCTCCCAATGCCTGCTGCTGCCAGTGAAATGGAGATCGAGATTGAAGCGCTAGCAGAAGAAACTGTACCGGTTGAAACTCTGCCAGATGTTGCAGTGGAGACCACTGCTGCACAGACCCAGGAACCGACAGTGATGGAAACCACGGAAGCTGTGGAGGGGACCACGGAAGCCGCGGTGTCTACCGAAATAGAATCAGAGCTATCTGAAACCACAGCATCAACGGAAGAAACTGAGGCTGCATCTGTAGAAACTCTTTCAACGCTAGAAGATAATGTAGTCGGTTCGGAAACAATCCTGGACGAAGCAACAGAGATGCTGGGAGTTTTCACTAAAGACAGTGCAAAGGCATCTTACCTCTCCTGCGATAGACAGTTGACCTCTGTGGTGAGGACATTTTCTAGTGAATATAAAGAGATGAATAGCTTTGTCTATAATGAAGATGGCCAGATTGTTGAGATTGCCTACAAGCAGTTCTGGAGTGACGACTCTTATGAGACTAGATGTTCATTGACCTATGACGCTTATGGAAGACTGACAAGCGTATATTTTCCGGAAAAGGACTGGCTACGTGAAACATATACCTATAATGAAAACGGTCAGCTAATTGCTTCTACGTATACTGAAGAAAGTGAATTTAGATCGACGTATACTTATGACGAATCCGGGAAGTTAATTCAAGTTGTCAGTCAGGATAGCGAATACGGAACAACAATACAGACTTCTTACTATGATGAAGCAGGAAATCTTGTTCGTGATGAGTGTGTAGACATATATCCAAACGGTTCTGAATATACCTATACCTACATATATGATGCATATGCGTATGATGATCAGCACAGAATCATTTCAATAAACGGGACAAGAAACGGTGTAAAATGGCAGGAAACATATGAATATGATTGTCTTCCATTTTTGTGCTATACCTACAGTAGTGCGGATTCAACATATCCTACTACATCATTGTACCTTCAAGATACAGTTGGCCAATCAGTTTGGTCTTTGGGTGCGATTGTAAATCCACAGTTTTCGGTGGATGCGGACGGTTATCTGATAAGCATATCCGAAGATGGCTATGGATCAGACGGGTCTACTATTTCCTTCTATTATGATGACGAAGAGGGGACAGACACGGAATTATCCGGTTGGCAAAACGCTTACTATAATTTCATAATAGATGATAAGGAGAGTGGATATTTCGATCAGTATCTTCACAGTGATTGGAATGACGCAGTGTCCTATTCTTTAATATTCCTGGATGAAGACAGTATTCCGGAAATGTGGATCAGCTATATTTCCGCATACACCTCCTACTCTGCCAATCGTCTGCTGGCCTATAAAAATGGACAACTGGTAAATATTCAAGGGAGTGATGAGAACTTAGAGTACGAAGAACATAAGAACGTCTTTAAAATTCAACGGAATGGACACGGAAGTATATTCGATACAATATACTGTCTACAGGAGGATGGTTTAGAAAAACTTGCTGGTGGTTGCTGCACATGGATAGACGAATATGGAAATCCAATCAGAACAACGTATAAATGGAATGATACTGTTGTAACAGAAGCGGAATACAATGATGCGATTGCACAGTGGATTGATTTGGATCAGGCTCTTAGTCCTTGGGATTGCCGGATGAACTATGATGAGATGCTGGAATATCTTTCTGGTTATCAAGATAATAGTGACCGGGTAACAGACTACCTGGATAACAGTGCCATCAAGATTAACCATGCCGGCAGTGCCTTTGCCTATTATCAGGGTGAGCCCAATCAGACCTATATTCTTAAAAAAGAAAGCCGATCGATTACTGTCCGATCCAATGAGAATGGTGTATTCTCTGTTCCCTTAGGAAACTTTGATGCACCGGGAACCTATGATGTGAAACTGACTATCTCCCATATTGGTGATGAGCAGCTCCGTAGAGGAATTGATCTCAATGCTACTGTTCATGTAACACCGCTGGAATTCACACAAAGTTGGGAAGCCAGTCTGGATGCCAGTGTTGCAGGGAAATTGATGCCAGGTGTGGAAATCCCCATTATTAAAGCAAAGTTCATGCTGGGGGGTGAGGCTAAAGCGGAAGCTGGCGTGGGAACTGCGATGAAGATCACCCGGTCCCATTCTGCGGATGGAGATTCGCTGAAAATCATCAGTGATAAAAATGTTGAAGCAGGTGCTTCGGTTAAGGCAGGAATCTCCGCTGAAATATTAACGGCTGAAGTCGAGTTAGCTTCAGCGGGTTTGGGTGTAGATGGAACTGGTGGTGTAAGCTATGGCATTGAAATCGAAGACTATGATCCAAGTAATTTGTCGCAGAATATGGCAGTTGCGACCTACTTCCTGGGTGAGGCGCTGCAAGCGAACCCTAGCAATCTGTTCTTTGTGCCATTACATGAGCATTTGACAAATACAGTTTACGGTATCAGCGGAGTTACGAAAATCTATGGTGACTTTTCAAAACTGGGTGGAACCATAAGTGCGAATGTTGGAACCGTTAGCATGAAATACGGCGACGACGATAAAAATATCGTCACAGCGGCATCGTTTGACTACGATGTAGCAATATCCCAGTCGAAGCAGCAAAACGCTCGGAGGGAAATTGAAAAAAGTCTGTCGGCACAAACCAGTTCAGCACTATCTCTCATAACCGGCGTCCGACTAAACGAGCTCGAAGGCGATGATATCAACTGGAGCGGTTCAGTTCTTCGGAATGATTTCCTGGGAACCGATGTGGAGATTACAGCAAAGTCCTCTTCGGAAGGTAAATCTTTGGAGACGACATCTCTCAGTGCCGATGTGCAGAGCAGTGGCTTTATCCTGCGGGAACATAAGATAACGGATTACAATAAATACAAATTCCAGGATCAGGCGCTGAACGGACTGATCAGCCGCTCGGATGCGTTCAATGATTATCTGAACGGCAATAGTTTTCTCCTGTCTCTGATCGATGTGGTAGAGTTGACAGAGGAACTCTCCGTAAGCGATGTGCCCATTCCCTATAATGTGGAAACGAAGGATCAGATCCTTTATTCTGTTCCCATTGAGTTTGGATTCGCTGCTATCGTTGGTGCAGAGTTTGGGGTCAATCTTTCTTATCTGGAAGAAACCAGCTATGAGAAAGCATATGGCTATGCTGTGAATGATGAGATTTTGATCACCGGTAATTCGGATAATGTCGGCAGTCAGGTGGATTCCAGAACGTTCCAGATTGAAGAACTGTTCACCGAAGCAATTCCCTCACTGGCAAATGAGGTGAAAAACTTCTTTGCAGAAATCTGGGGACATATCACAGATGGCGTTGAAGCAATTTGGGCGCGGATTACAGGCAAGGAAAACAGCCGCAACAACTGGAATGTATCGCTGACCTATGCAGACGGCGGAAACGGAAGGAAGGCTTTTGCGAAAAGTTACCGGATCAATACCACAAAGCATGGTCGTACACGGCTGAATAGTAGCGCTGACGCGGATACGCAGATAAAGGCTTCCACCATTGGCCGTCCTGTTGTTGTCAATGTTACCGATGCTGATACAGAGGAAATAATCACGGATTTCAGCGAAGAGCCCCTGGAGTTTACGATCCGTTATGCTGCGGAAGATTTGGAAGCTGCCGGCCTGAGTGCTTCTGACCCCATAGTTCAGGATAACGGTATTGCGATCTACCGCTACAGCGACAACGGAGATTATTTTGAGTATGTTGGCGGTGCTCATAATCAATCGGATATGACTGTTACTGCAACGATTACAAAGGGCGGTCAGTATATTCTGGCAGCAGACAGCTGTGCCCCTGCGATCAGTGTGTTGGATATCTCCGATTTCCACGCAACACCTACTATCACCGCCCGTTTCGATGATCTAAGTGGTATGAATCCGGAGTATTTTGTTTTCAAGCTGGATGATGAAGTCAAAGTGGATGCTTCCAATCTGGATGCGCACTACAGCACCTCCAGCGGTGAGTTTACCTATACCGTTACCGAAGAAGATGCACTTGACGAAGGAAGACATACCATGACCTTCACGCTGGCAGATACATCCGGAAATCTGGATAGCTATACGTATTCCTTCAATGTTGACCTGACTAATCCGGAAATCCTGGATGTGGAAATTACAGGATACCCGAATGCAGATACAACCATGGAGATTCTGGCAGAAGTAGCGGATGAAAATCTGACTGGGGTATATGCCGTTCTGTCCAAAATGCAGGAGGATGGAACCTGGAGTTCTAAGATTACCGCAGAGATGAGCGATTTGGGAAATGGTACTTGGGGGCTGGATTACCAAGGCGACGGAAATGCTGTGAAGGTATACGTTCTGGCAATGGACATTGCGGAGAATACCGCTTCCAGTGAAGAATTTGTGATCCAGGTAAAGGAAAGTGAGGGAACTTGTGGCGATAACTTGTGCTGGGAACTGGATGATGAAGGCACTCTGAGAATCTTCGGTACCGGCGACATGTGGAGTTACCTGGGAGAAGATATCTACACTCCCTGGTATGAATACAGAGCGTTGATTAAAAATGTTGTACTGGAAGACGGTGTTTCAAGTATTGGTGACGCTGCATTTGCTTACTGCGAAGAAATAACAGATATCTCCATTGCGGATACGGTAGAAAGTATTGGTTTTAATGCAATTTTTGGATGTAGAAAGCTGATTTCCATAACCATTCCGAAGAGTGTAACCACGATTTCTTATAAAGCGATCAATACGTGTCTGAGTCTGCAGGAGATCATTGTGGATGCAGAGAATACGGCATATACCAGTGTGAATGGAGTCCTGTTTACTAAGAATATGGACAGGCTGGTAAAATACCCGGAAGCAAAGCAGGAGGCCAGCTATACCATTCCAGAAGAGACAAGAATCATTGGCTCTATGGCATTCACCGATTGCCGTCTGACGGAGATCATCACCCATGACGAGATTACAACAATCGAATATTGCGCGTTCGCTAATACACCGATTACCAGTTTTACAATTCCTCCGCAGGTGACTGTGATCGAAGGACTGCTGTTCCAGTGCAGCAGTCTGACCAGCATTACCATTCCTGTGAATATCACGGCTATCAAACATGGTGCATTCACTATGTGTGATCAGCTGGAAGAAATCATATTCCAGGGTGACGCGCCGGAGTTTTTCGGTGAAGTCTTTGTCGGTGTAACGGCTGTTGCTGCTTTCCCGACAAACAATGAGACTTGGGTTGATGAAGTCTTCCAGAACTATGGTGGCACCATAACCTGGATTGGATACGAACCGGAAATCTGTGACGAACACACCTGGGGCGATGTAGAAGTTATAATTGATCCCGGCTGTACCGGTGTGGGCGAGGGTGTTAAAACCTGCCTTGTCTGCGGTGCGGAGGAAACGGTGATCCTGTACGGCGAGCATCAGTGGGGCGAGGCGGTTGTCGTCCGGGAGGCAGAGTGCTTTGAAAACGGCGAAGTGGCTGACGGAGAAAGTCATCAGATCTGCAGCGTTTGTGGAGAAGTGAAAGTTTCCAGAATTTATGGCCGCCATACCTATGAAACCCAGGTGGTTGCAGAGGCGACCTGCACGGAGGACGGTGAGAGAGTAACCACCTGCAGCGTATGCGGCTACTCGTTCTCCAATACGATTCCCGGCGGACATCGCTGGGACTGGAGCAGCCGGGAGGTTATTAAGGAAGCAACCTGCACGGAAGATGGTGAAGAAAGGTATACCTGCTCCGTTTGCCAGGAGACGAAAATTGAAATAACCCAGGGCTATCATGACTGGTCAGACTATGAAGTGATTCAGGAACAGACTTGTACTGAAGACGGCATTGAGCAGGCAATCTGCCAGAACTGCGGACTGGTGAACCGGTTTACCATCGAGGCAGAGCATGAATGGGACTGGTCCAACGGAACGGTTACAAGAGAGGCAACCTGCGAGGTCAACGGCATTCGTTCCTATCCCTGCAGGAATTGCGATGAAACTCACGAAGTGTCAATCTATGAACACCATACTGCGAATGAAAACGGAATTTGTACAAAGTGCGGCAAACATGTCTGCGGTGACAAACTGAGCTGGTCCTTTGACGAAGCCACCGGAACGCTGACGATTTCCGGAAACGGCAATATGTATTGGCGCGGCAGCGATCCGAGCCAGGTGCCCTGGGCAGCAGTCAGAGAGCGGATACAGCATGTTGTTTTTAGCGGAAACTGCGGAAACATCGCATCCAATGCATTTTACGGATGTATCAATCTGACGCAGATTACAATTCCGGAAGGCTGTCAAATCGGAAGCGCAGCATTTAAGTATTGCGTAAAGCTGGAAACTGTGGAAATGACGCCGATGGGATGGATTCGTGAAGATACGTTCTCCGGATGTACCAGCCTGACAGGAATCGATTTCAGCAGAACCGGAAGTATTGAAGAAAATGCATTCAGAAACTGCGCGTCTTTGGAAGAAATCAATTTTGGCATTGGCCTGGCAAAAATTGAGGCAAATGCATTTGCCGGATGCGTTGGTGTTGACACAGTTGCCTTTACCGGCAATGCCCCCGAAATTGGGGAGAATGCCTTTGGCAATGTGACGGCGGATGTGTATTATCCGATCCACGATATTACCTGGACAGACGAAGTTCGCCGGGACTATGGCGGTGATCTTACCTGGATCGGCGATGAGGCGAAAATCTGCGGTGAGAACCTGACCTGGAACTATAATGCGCAGACAAAGACTCTGACCATTTCCGGTACCGGTGAGATGTATGACTATGCTGATTATGTTGTGCCCTGGGCAGAGTACCAAAGAGAGGTACGGAATGTCGTTGTGGAGCAAGGGGTTACCGTAATTGGAAGCTGTGCGTTTGACGGAATGACCAGTCTGATCAATGTGGAAATCGCAGATTCTGTCATAACCATTGGCGATGCTGTGTTCAGGAGCTGTACTAGTTTAACAGGACTGGATCTGCCTGAGAACCTAAAGACCATGGGTGCCAATATTTTTGACAGCTGTACTGCGCTGGAATCTGTAGAGATTCCCGGCACAGTTACCAACATGGCATACTATTCATTCCTTAACTGTACATCCCTGCAAAAGGTAGAATTGCCTGAAAACCTGGAACCTGCGCCTCTGTGGGGTATGTTCAGTGGCTGTACCAGCCTGACAGAAGTAGATGTAAAATGTCTGGAATACATCGGCTGGGGAATGTTCGAAGGCTGCACCAGCCTGACGGAAATTGAACTTGGTGAGCAGCTCTATGAAGTAAGCGACGGTGCGTTTGCTGGTTGCACCAGTCTGGCCCATATTTCCTTCCCGGAAAGCTTAACCAATATTGGTGTGGAAGCCTTTGCAGACTGTACGTCCCTGACAACCGTTTACTTTACAGGCAATGCTTTCTGGTGCTATGAAACGGAAGGCAACTGCTTTAAGAATGTTACAGCCAATGTCTACTACCCCGCGGACAATCCCACATGGACACCTTCCAGACGGGTAGATTACGGTGGAAATCTGACCTGGATTCCTTATTACCCCGGTGAGGGAGAATTGGTTCTGATGCATGATGGTCTGGCACTGGAAGAGTCCATGACTGTGGATATGAAGGATCATCCTGTTATGGAATTGTCGGCAGTACGCGGCAATGTGGCGGCGGAGGTGTCCTGGACAACCAGCGATGCTAAAATTGCTGCTGTGATGGATGGCGAGGTAACCTTCCGGAAGCCCGGCAATGTCACCATCACAGCCCGGGAAAATACCGGTGAGTCGGTTGGCGTGACTATGGATGTGTTCTATGTAGACCCGGCTGCCAGAATTACAGCGGAGGCAGAAATTCCGGAAATTGGCCTGCAAACCGGTCAACAGGCGCTGATCGTCGTATCCGGAGAACAGACAATTGACACGTCGGATTTGATATTTGCTTCTTCCAATGCACAGATCGCATCTGTGGATGAAAATGGTGTGGTTACCGGCGGCAGCAAAACCGGAACGGCAAGAATTACTGCATCCATTCAGGACGATCCTCTGAAGCGAAAAACAACGATGAATGTCAAGGTCATTCCTGCGCAGATCAGTAGCCTGACTCTGGAGCCGGAAGAAATCACCCTGGATAAGGCAGAGCTGACTAACAAGGAATCCCGTACCTTTGTCATTACCCCCATGGCAGAGAGTGAATTTGCTGCCGTGACTCTGACGAACAGAAGCCTGAAGTGGACTTCTTCCAATACGAAACTGGCAACTGTCAAGGCAAACAGTGATGGCAGCGCGACCATGACAATTGCGGCCAACAAGGACGGTGTGGCAACCATTACTGCCCAGTCTACCGACCTTGCTAAGATCACGGCAACCATGACGCTGACAATCTATGACCGCAGTCCTAAACTGGAGAACAGTAAAATCACGCTGAACCCCATGCTGTTAGGTGGCACCAATGTGATACTGACTCCTGGTTATGAAAATGAGGTTCGGGCAGTTGAGATTGTAAGTCCTGATCTGACGGTTGACTATGATGAAGAAACGGATATCCTGAATGTGGCGGCTGTCAGGGCACTGAAAAACGGCACCATCAATACCAGTCTGGAAGTGCTCTGCGAAAACGGAAGCATCTACAGCCTGCCTCTGAAAGTGACAGTAAAGAGTACGGTTCCCTCTGTAACAATCAAGCAGACAAGCAAACTGGATCTGTTCTATATTGACAGCGAAGCAGCCCTGACAGTGACGGCGAAGGATGCTGTGGTGGCAACCCTGATGCTGGCTGATACCGAAGACTTTGTAATGGATGCGGATGGTGTAATCCGTTTTGCAGAGGATCTTCCCGTTCAGTATGCAGTAAATCCCAAGTATAAGCCCGACACCAAGGCAACCCTTCTGGTCTACCTGGAAGGCTATGCCCATCCCGTGGAGAAGGCGATCACTATCACAACCTCTGCCACCAAGCTGAACCTGTCCACTGATCCTGCTTCCAGTACGGTCAATACCAATTCCAAATTTGGAGCCGACCTGGATGCGCGGTTCAAGCTCTATAACAAGACCGCCAAGCAGATTCTGGATCTGGAAGGCGAGGACGTTGTCAACGTTGTCGGCTATGATGTGGATGTGGCTATGGATTCCAATGAGGTCAGCCTGACCCTTGCAGAAGCAAAGAAGGCGACCCTGACGGTTTCCGTGCAGAAGGAAAACTGGATGTATCCGGTGACTCTGAAGCACAACGTGGCCGTGACCGATAAGGACCCCACAGTCAAACTGGGCAAAACCACCCTGAAGCTGAATACCAAGCTTCCTGAAATGACGGATTCCACCTCCGCAGTTCTCACCAACGGCAACCTGGCCATCACCGGCTTTGACAACAATGACCTGTTTGTGACTACGGCTAAGGCAGGTACCGATGCCTGGAGAAATGCACAGATGATCCGGGTAGAGTATGTGAATGCAGGCAATGGCGGCGATATCGTGGCATCTATCGAGCCCGGCCAGACGCCGAAGGCAGGTACTTACACTTACACGGCAACACCTGACATCGACGGCGAGCCTCTGAAGAGCGTGACCATCAAGGTCAGCGTCAGTTCTGCAGAGCCCAAGGTGACCCTGGGCGCGAAGGATAAGCTGGATACGGTGAATCCTGAAAGCCGAATTGTCTACACGGTGAATTCTGTGACAAATGCAGACGGTAATCTTGAAGATGTGGTATTTGAGCAGGGCGAGGACTGGTTCCAGATCTCCCGACTGCACAGGGACAGCAAGGGCAAGCAGTACTTCACCATGCGTCTGCGCGAGGATGTGACTTACTCTACCAAGCAGACCTATAAGGTGGTATTCAGCTATAAGATCTGCGGTGAATGGTTCACCTCCAACACTCTGAACATCAAGGTCAGCCAGAGTAATCTGAAGATAACGGCATCTGCAGCCCAGTATGTTCCCGGTCAGGAGAACGTCAATGTTAATCTGATTCTGACCACTCCGGAAAATGCCCGGATGGAGCAGGTGGTTATCAACGAAGCTAAGACAGCGAAGGAACTGATTGCAGCTCTGGAGGAATCTGTACTTAATGAGAACCTGCTGGAGAATGCAGCGGCAGAAGCAGAACTGACACTGCCTGTTGCAGATGACAGCAATCTGAAGCCCGGCAGGAGCTACAAGCTGGTGCTGGATATCACCCCTGTGGGGCATGCAAGTGATGCAAAGATCACCACGGTGACGGTGAACATCAAGATTGCAAAGTAAATCATAAGATACAAAAATGGTACCGTTCTTTTGGACGGTACCATTTTTGTTAAATGGATATGGATGCTATGTATACTACATCCTGTTTATATCCCGGAGCTGTTCTGCAGATTCACGCATACTTCGCAGTTTACATGGGACACAAATTCTGAACCATCTGGCTGCCTGCATCTTGAAACGGTCCGTAGCCTCCCGGGCATGGGGAATGTGCAGCTGATTGTTATTAGAGTTGCTCATATTCATTCTCTTCTTTGATTCATTAATCCTAGTTTGACCAAAGTCGAAAGTTGTATGAATGTTAAGTGGCGGAAAGGGTGGAAAAGATTTCAAATATCGTGCAGAAAAGAGCAGAGCTTTCTTTTGGAAGCTCTGCTCTTTGGTGATGTTAAAGAAATTTATGCAGCCAGTTCCTTTGCCATCTTGGCAGCGGAAGCGGCATCGGCGGTGTAGCCGTCTGCGCCGACCTTGTCAGCGAACTCCTGGGTGATGGGAGCGCCGCCGACCATGACCTTGTAGGCCTTGCCGGATGCCTTCAGAGCGGCAACGGTAGCTTCCAGAGCGGGCATGGTGGTGGTCAGCAGAGCAGAGCAGGCCACAATCTTCACACCGTCAGCGGAAGCAGCTTCCACAAACTTGTCGGCGGGAACGTCAACACCCAGGTCAATAACCTCAAAGCCGGCGGACTCAATCATCATGGCAACCAGGTTCTTGCCGATATCGTGCAGGTCACCTGCCACGGTGCCGATGACCACCTTGCCCAGAGCACCGGCTGCGCCGGATGCCAGATGGGGCTTCAGGACCTCAACACCCTTCTTCATAGCCTTGGCAGCGATCAGCATTTCAGGAACAAAGATCTCACCGTTCTTGAACTTTTCGCCGACAACGTCCATAGCGGAAATCATCTTGTTCAGAATTTCCTCAGCACCGAAGCCGGCGTCCAGAGCTTCTGCCACAGCGGCGGGGGTCAACTTAGCCTTGCCGCGGGATACCAGATCATAAACTTTTTCGATAGCCATATGTATATTCTCCTTTAAATATAGTCAGTAAAAACAGTTATTTGACGGGACCAAACAGACCTTCCCGGTAAGCGCCGATGTATTCCATGCAGTAGTCGTCAAGACCC
>JAFQHF010000060.1 GCA_017398105.1 Oscillospiraceae bacterium
CCTGCAAGGTAGTCTTGCACCGCCAGTAGTTTGAATTCTGCACAATACTTCTTTCTCTTTTTTGACATAAAATAATCCCCTTAGTGTAGTCCTCGAAATTTTTGTTATTTCGAGTGTCTACTCTAAGGGGACTATATCATTTTATTCTGCACTGGGGGTGCTTTTGCCTGTTGGCTTTTTGGGGGAGATTCCGCATCAATATCTGTAACAGGTTTTTTCACGATTATAATTCTGGTTCATTTTGATGACTTTGCATCAATTTATAGTTTCTCGGACTGATTCCGTACGCCTGTTTAAATGCACGATAGAAATTGGAATAGTCCGAAAAGCCAGTTTGAATTGCAACGACTTCCAACGGAATGCCAGCTTCAATCTGATTTTTTGCCGAGATGAGCCGCCTTTGGGTGATACATTTGCTTAGGCTGACACCCATTTTTTTGCGAAAAATGTGAGTAACCGTACTTTCACTTACATAAAAAACTCGAGCAATCTCCGGAACCGTTATTTTTCTCGCCAAGTTCGCTTCTACATAAGACAGTATTTTTTCAGGGAGCTCAGGTTCTTCCGGCTGCATTGGCAGTATTTCCAGATTCATGGACATTCTTTTCATAATGCCCAGCAGTTGAATCGTGTTCCCCATAATAATTGCGTCCCATGCTGCATTGTGGGAAGCTGCTTCAAGGACACCTGCGCAGAAATGTCTCTCCAGATATTCTCTGACGTTGTCCTCTGTATGAAGCAGCGTTGCATGGACACTATCTTCCGTGGGCAGATCCGGAAAAAGCTTGTGGAGTCTATCAACAAACTCCTTGCTAAGCCACAGAACGTAACGCTTATAGTACTCCCTCATTTTTTCCGGAAGAATCAGACAGTGACCGATTCCGGGAGGAATATAGATAATATCCCCCCAATGTAAGCGATACCGTTTGGTGCCTACAATATATTCTGCACCGCAGGTATTTCTGCAAAAAATGATTTCGTGAAAGTTATGGCTGTGCAGATTCTCAGATGTGGAGGAATCCACATTCATTTCATAGGTTTCTACATAGCGTGATGACATTTCCAGTTCGTGATAAAAGTGGTCCCGGTCTTTTCCTAAATGTTCCAGTATTTTTTCCTGTTCCAGTTTTGTGAATGAAGTGCTGCCCGGAAAAAGGAGGTCTGCGGCTTTTTGAGTTTCTGAAAGCTTCATGAACGTTCTCCTTGATATCTTTGAAACAGCATACCACATTTTTGCCGAATAAGCAATGTATTTTGCCTAATAAAACATTAACTGTGTGAGATAGGTTTGTTACAATATTTACATATTTTCCAATGCTGTAGCAGAAAGGTATTTGTCAGCCGTTCGTTTTCTATTTCTTCTCCTTACTTTTTTGTTCACCTGCCATTTCTCGGACGGCTGACAAATATCTTTCTGTCAAACCGGTGATGCAGTTCATTGTTCACATCCCACAGATCTGTGGTTTATTGTGAAATAAAAAAAGAAGGAGAATCTCTATGGCAAAACCCACCACATTGAATGAGGCTTACGTCAAAAATGTAAAGAACGCGCCTCCCTTTGGCATGAAGGACAAAATCGGTTATATGCTGGGCGATCTGGGCTTCAACAGCCTGCAAACCATCGTCAATGCCTATCTGATGCTGTTCTGCGTCAACATCCTGGGTATCCAGGCTGTCCACTTCGCTTCCATCGTCTTCATCTGCAAGGCCCTGGATGCTCTGAACGATACTTTTATCGGTCAGACAGTTGACAATCGTCCTGCTACCAAGTATGGTAAAATGAAGCCCTACCTGAAATGGTTCGCGCTCCCTTACATGATTTTTACCATCATCCTGTTCATGAATGTTCAGGCTATGCCCTATGTAGCCAAGATCGCATGGGTTCTGGTGATCTACTTCATCTGGGGCATTGTCGGTACCTTCATCAACGTTCCCTATGGTGCCATGACCAACATCATGACCACCGATCTGGTTCAGAGAACCGAACTGTCCAACTTCCGTTCCATCGGTTCCTTCCTGGGCGCTATGCTGCCCACCACCGTTGCGCCTCTGCTGCTGTTTGATGCCAACAATGATCCCATCGCCAGCCGTTTTGTTGTCCTGAGCGTGATTCTGGGCACTTTCTGTGTGGTATGCTTGCTGGCAGCCCATGCTCTGATGAAGGAGCGTGTTCTGGTCACTCCCGACTCCAACATCTCTGCCTCCGGTGAGAAGGTCAACTACCTGCAGGTCGCCAAGTCCTTCCTGAAGAACCGCATCATGATTGCTGTTGTTCTGGCTTATGTGGGCACCAAGCTGTTTACACAGCCTGTCAGCACTACTAACCAGTATGTGTTCATGGTCTATTTCCAGGATACCTCCAAGCTCTCCCTGTCTTCCCTGGGTTCCATGATTCCTATGTTTGCAGGTATGCTGCTGGTGAAGCCTCTGGTCAAGAAGTTCGGTAAAAAGAATCTGGTAACATGGCCCATGCTGGGCGCTGCTGTCTGCCATCTGATCAATGCATTCGCTCCCGCTTCTCCCATGAGCTGGATCGCCTGCCAGATCGGCGCTTCCTGCTTTACCACTGCTTCTGGTCTGCTGCTGTGGTCCATGATCTCTGACGCTGTCGACTATCAGGCCTATCTGACCGGTGTCCGCAATGACGGTACCGTGTATGCAACCATTACCTTCATCGTGTTCTTTGCCGCATCTGCCTCCACTTCCATCATTGCTCTGATGCTGGAGATGCTGGGTTACGATGCTACCCTCGGCTCCATGGGTCAGTTGGCAGGTGTTGCGGAAAGACTGAAGGTTTTCGGCGGCGTCTGGCCTGCGATCGGCTGTGTTCTGGCCTTTGTCTGCTATAAGTTTATTTACAATATCTCTGATGATGAGATGCGCAAGGTCAGTGCCACTGTCAAGGCTATGGCCGATGAAAAAGAAGCCAAGGCTCTTGGCAATATGGAGAAGTGATGATTATGTACAGACACGAAGTTACGGAGTTTGCCCCGAAAACCTGGTGTCTCAGTGAATTCAAACTGGTCAACGCCTTTCTGGTAGAGGGAACCGAAAAAGCCGCTCTCATTGATACCGGATGTGGCATTGGAAATCTGGCGCAGATCGTCAGAGAACTGACCCAGAAACCGCTCATTATTCTGATGACCCACGGACACTTCGACCACGATGGTGGTGTCAAACAGTTCCCCGGTGTTCCGGTTTATCTCCACGAAGCTGATGGTCAGCTGATGCATAAGACCGTTGCCATGATGCAGAAAATGATGGGAACTGCGGATTTGAACAAAATGCGCAGTCTCTATATCACCACCAGAGGGCCGGTCCGTTGTCCGGAGCTGGATGTTAACGAACTGTTGAAACTGGTTCCGGATGAACCCAGTGATCCCATTTATGAATGGCTTCCCATGGAGGATGGAATGACCTTTGACCTGGGCGAACGGGTTCTGAAGGTAATTCATACACCGGGCCATACCCCCGGCGAGGTCAGCATTCTCGACGAAACCAGCCGCACCCTCTTTTCCGGTGATACCGCCAATGTGGGCATCATTCTGATGCGCCAGCCAAATAACGGTACTGCATTGATCGAGGAATGCAACCGCACCATGGGCAAACTCTGGTCTATGGAAGTTTGTTATGACCGTCTTGGCGTTGGTCATGACGCGGTGACCATCTCCAAACAGATTATAAAGGATTACTACGATCTGACCTGTGGTTTGCTGGACGGCTCTATTGTCGGTACTTACGAGGAGACAGGCTTCCGAAAAGGCGATGTAGCACGTCTGGGTATGGCGGAACTGTGGTATCAGTGTGATGCCTAACAACCATAACTTACCATTGTACATAAATCACCTATACTGCCCTACAGAAGGCACCTGCAATAGCAGGTGCCTTCGACTGTAATACCAGTATATTTCCTGCAATTCCAGTACCGTAATTTACCACTTACTTATTAGGGAACCTTTCTGTATAATCTATAGCAAGAAAGGTTCCTGACAGAAACAACCCGCGCCAACACATTTTCGTGCAGGCGCGGGTATCTTAGTATTGTCAATTCAGGCCCCAAAAAGGCAGATAGTGTAAATCAGAGGGTATCAATTCAAAAAGTCATTGCAGCTCTAAGAGAATCCGATTTGTGTTTTAATACTGCCGTGGTATGCAGCCAATGAAGGAACTATTCCACTTCCAGGAGATCGGCATCAAAATCATGAACGGTGAAACTGACAAAGGTGCTGAAATCGCCTACCATGCTGCCTTGGATCAACTGGCCGTACAGCTGATTAAAGATGGTTCATACCAGATTGTGGATCTGGTTTCGAAAAAACCGGAACAGGCAAAAAATCCGCCGCAACCTACCTGTATTGGGTAGATTGCGACGGCGAATAGAGTGAGATCCGGTTTGATTTTGAGAACAAGAAATAATTCATTCTATTTAAGATTTCAACTATTTCTGAAATCTGTACTCATAAACTGAAAAAGAAGTTTGCACCTATGCATTCCCAAACACAAAAACCACAGTCAATCCTCCAATATCGAAAGGAAAGACTGCGGTTTTTTAATACCGTATCTGGCTACAGCTATTCAAATTTCTGTGAACTCCTAAATATAGGTCACACTGCCAATCATTTTGCAACAAATATTATTCTGTCGATCCTGGTAGCAAAAAATTACCTAACATAAGTCAACCCTCCCGGCTAGCCCGTTCGAGTTGTATGTAGTGGCTGTTATCTGCAGCTGTGATTTACAAGATCAGCGTCCATTATCTCCAACATCATCCTGGCACCCAAACGAAAGCTGTTCTGGAATAACAGACATTCTGCCAGAGCCTGAAATTCCCGTACACAGTCCTGGTAACGAGAGAACAGGTCCTTCTGTGCATCTGTCATAGTGGCCAGCAGCTTATCCTCATTCCGGCTGATCAGACGAATAAGTTCCTTATATTCCTCACTGGGGCCGGCATCATATTCTGCCGGGCCAAGATCACCATACCAAAATTCTTCCAATACATTCATAAATCTTCCTCCTTTGTTGTGTTATTGCTATTGTACAGGAGCAAGGTTTGTTCGTCGAATGTACCATAAACGAAAAATGCCCCGATTCCTCACGAATCGGGGTAAAACATTCATTTTTTGAGGGCATTTTGCGTGGTGCTCCTCTATTGGCTCACACATGTGCCAGCAGGCCCAGGCTCAGGGGTGTTTTCCTTATTTGCTCCTGAGGCATCCAAAGACGCCTCCTTTCCTTTTTATCTGATAACCGCTTCGCCCGACATAGCCCGGAAGGCTGTCTGTGCGGCCTGAAGCTCCTGATTGCAGTACATATGCCACAGAGGTGTCCGTTCCGCAAGGGCCTTTACCAGGGTCAGGCACCGGGCCTGTTTTCCGTCGGGGCAGGCTGCCTGATGCAGAAGCATCGCCACGGCTTCCTCCGGCTGCAATGGCCGGATCTGATTTTCCGTGCCCCGTTCCAGAATGCAGATGCCTTTCAGGGGCACCGAAAGGTTGCTGTCCAGCCCATGCTTTCCGCTCCAGGGCGCTCCGCAGACCAGAATCGGCTCCTGTGCGATGCGCAGGAAGGGTTTGTCATCGTTGATCATCACAGCCCGCTGCCCGAATGCCCGGCACCAGAGCCGGGTGTGGGTGGATTTTCCCGTTCCGCTTCTGGCGGTAAACAGATAGCCATCCCCGTCCACAGCCAGGGCGCTGCCATGGAACAGCAGGATGTCCTTTTCAAACAGGTGCTCCGCAACAGCACGCTGGATCACAGCCCGCTCCAGAAAGGGATCGGAAAATTTTCTGCGGCGGAAGCCCTCTTCCACAGCTTCCTGATCCCACAGTTCCTGCTCCCGGGCAAGCGCTTCCCGGCGGACTGACACAAAATGATCCGGCTCTCCCGATGAAAAATAGGCCCGGCAGTAATCCCGCGTGCTTTCAAACAACGATTCCACCCGGATTCTCTGTCCGGCGATCTCAATGGTAAACTGCGCCATAGCTGCTCCCTTTCCGGTTTCTCCCGTAAAGTATAGCACATCCTGCACCGCCCCATCAAGCCTGCCGGGTCAATTCCTGCAAAAAACGCAAAAGAGCCGAAAAAATCGGCTCCTCAGCGTGTCGAAAACGGTTTTGGACTTTATTTTCTGCTCACGCAGAAAACTCTGCGAGGCTTTTTCTACAATCTGAAGAACCGAAAAAATCGGCTCCTGCGTTTATTTTCCCTGGGCATCAATCTTTTCCTTCAGCTCCGTCAGGTACAGCCAGCGTTCGGTTTTGACTTCCAGGGCTTCCTCCAGCGCCGAAAGCTCCCCCTGCAGCTGCTGCAGCTGCACATAATCGCTGCCTGCGCAGGCCTGAGACCGCTGATTTTCTTCTATCTTTTCTTCCAATGCGGCGATATCCTCTTCAATGGTGGCAAACTCCCGCTCTTCCTTGTAGGAAAATTTCAGTTTCTTCTCCCGGGGCCGTTCCTGCTGCCTGGGCTTTTCCTGCCTGACCGGCATTTCCTCCCGGGCCCGTTTTTCATTCCAGTCTGTCCAGTTGCCGGTAAAGACCTCCACCCGGCCGTCACCCCGCACCTCGAACATGGTCTGAGCCAGCCTATCCAGCAGGAACCGGTCATGGGATACCAGAATGATGGGGCCGGAGAAGCCCTGCAGGTAATCTTCCAGAATGGACAGGGTCATCACATCCAGATCATTGGTAGGCTCGTCCAGAAGCAGCACATTGGGCGCTTCCATCAGCACCGACAGCAGGTAAAGCCGTCTGCGCTCGCCGCCGGACAGCCGTCCGATGGGCACGCTCTGCAGATCAGACGGGAACAGGAACCGCTCCATCATCTGCTTGGCGGTGAAGGTGCCCTCCTCCGTGCGAACCTCCCGGGCGATCTCGTGAATAAAGTCGTAGACCCGCTGATTCAGATCCAGTTCCCGGCCCTCCTGGGAAAAATGGCCGATCTTCACCGTCGCGCCATGCTCCACATGGCCGCTGTCCGGCAGAAGCTGCCCGGCGATCATATGCAGCAGGGTGGATTTTCCTGCGCCGTTGCGGCCCACAATGCCAACCCGGTCGGTACGCAGAAAATTGTAGGAAAAGTTTTCAATAACCGTCTTGTCCCCAAACCTCTTGGAAATGGCATGCAGCTCAACGGTCTTCCGGCCCAGGCGGCTGGATGCGGCGGCGAGCTGCACGGTGTCATCGGTTTCCGGGGCATCTTGATTTTTCAGATCCTCATAGCGCTGGATGCGATCCTTGGATTTGGTGGTTCTGGCCTTGCAGCCCCGCATGATCCATTCCCGCTCCACCCGCAAAATAGCCTGCCGCTTGCGTTCGCTGGCCTCCGCCATCTCCGCCCGCTGCTCCTTCAGCTCCAGGAATCTGGAATAATTCGCCTCGTAATGATAGAGCTTTCCCCGGGAAAGCTCAGTGATGTGATTTACCACCCGTTCCAGGAAATACCGGTCGTGGGTCACCATTACCTTACCGCCCCGGAAGGACTTCAGCCAGTCCTCCAGCCAGGCAACCATCTGGCTGTCCAGATGGTTCGTGGGCTCGTCCAGAATCAGCACATCCGCCGGATGCACCAGGGCAGCAACCAGAGCCACCCGCTTGCGCTGGCCGCCGGAGAGGGTGCCTACCTTCTGGGAAAAGTCCGAAAACCCCAGCTTTGTCAGCATGGTTTTGGCTTCGTACTCGTTCAGTTCCCGGAATTCCCTGGGAAAATGCAGGAATACCTGTTCCAGGATGGTGGCCTCATCCTCCATGACCGGATTCTGGGACAGATAGCTGATCTGCACATTGGGATTGCGGGTAATGCGGCCCCGGTCCGCCTCCAGGGCCCCGGCCAGAACCTTCAGAAAGGTGGATTTTCCGGTGCCGTTGATGCCGATGATGCCCACCTTGTCCCCTTCATTCAAATAAAAATTCACATCCTCCAGCAGCTGCCGGCTGCCGAAGTTGATGGAAAGATGTTCCGCTGACAGTAACATAGCGTCCTCCGTTGGGTTATTCGAGTTTTTGATAGAACGGCAGCAGGCCATTTTATCAGGAATTCATATTATTTGCTTTCTATCTTACCATGGAAGCCGCCGTTTGACCAGAGATTTCTTTGTCCCGGGAATTTTCCATTTGAAATTTTCCGGATTTTTTCGTATAATTATATAGGAGAGTGCATTGCAGAGCGCCGCTTCATCGGCATTCGGAGCAGCCGCATTGTTCTCAGATCATCTCTCTGTCTCACCGGGTTCGCTGCCGCGCAGGCCGGTGGAAGGGAGGTGTAGATTGTGAAGCGTGTCAAAGCTGCCTGTATTCTGCAGACACTGGTATTTGCCCAGAAGGAGGATTCCGGCTTCAGCCGGGAGCAGATTCTGCTGCGCAACCGTCAGGAAATCGCCCACTACCAGCAGACTCTGGAACGTACCCGCACCCGTTACCAGATTATCAGCCAGGAAGAGCAGGAAAACGGCTCCATTGTGCTTCGGATTCGTAAGCAGTACAACGACAAAGCAGATGTTGCAGAATATTTTCAATAACAGTCAGGTGATCTTTTATGAAGGAATACGAAATCGTGGCGAAGTTTATAAATGCCTGTGCCGGTGCTTCCCGACCTCAGACCTTTTTCGAAGAAGCGGAACTGGACTGTACCGATGCCTATGTGCGCATGAAACACAGCCGGGATTTTGACAAATTTCTGAAAGAAACACTCCCTGACGGGCGAATCCTCTACCGTTTCGATAACGGAAGCGTAACCTACATCTACGAATTTACCGAGCTGTAAAAAAATCAGTCCGCAGGATAATTCCTGCGGACTTGGCTCATTCTGTTAAGAAGTCCAGTACGGCGGGGATAAAATCCCGTTCCTCCTCGTACAGGCCGTGGCCCCACTGGGGGTACATCTTCAGCCGGGCGCCGGGGATTGCTGCGGCAAGCTCCCGGGAGGCATCTGCGCCCAGGCAGTTGTCCCGCTCGCCGCCCATGACCAGGGTCGGCGCCGTGATGCTGCCCAGCCTGTCACTAGCATCATGGGTCAGGCAGGCCTGGGCCTGCGCAAAAAAGCGGTCATAGGATTTTGGCTTTGTCAGCCTGCCTGTGATGGGCACCAGCCATTTATTTTTCCGGTAATACCCTTCCGAGTAGATCAGGCGCAGGTTGCTGTCCATCAGCGCGGTGTGATCCCCCCGCTCTGCCAGACCGATCCATTGGCTCACAGCGTTTGTCAGAATGGGGTTGTACCGGGGACAGGTCACCACCAGCACCAGTTTCTTGACCCGCTCCGGGTAATCCGCCGCCAGATGCTGGGCGATCATGCCGCCCATGGAGACACCTGCCACATCCGCCGTTTCGATTCCCAGCATATCCATAGCCTGCTTCAGATCCCGGGCCATATCCCGGGTGGTATGTCCCTGAGGCAGCGCATTTTTCCGGCTGAACAGATACACCGTGTATTCCCCGATGAATTTTCGGTACATGGCTGCCATGGGCAGGGCCAGCCCCTTGGTGGTGCGAAGTCCGTCTCCCAGTCCCGGAAGCATGACCAGCGTTTTTGGCCCGGAACCAAAACGCACATAGTCCATGGTGGTATCCGGGAACGAAAGTGTTCCGTTTTGGGCATTCCAGAGCATAAGGTGTCCTCCTTTGGGCAGATTGGTATTACAGGCAGGCTTTCAGCAGACCGAAGGCGATGCCGATGAGCGTAAGCGGCACCAGCAGAAGCAGTCCCCCCGCAAATACCAGGCACAGCACCAGCATGGGCACCGCCACGGCAAACAGAAGGGATGCGATCAGCTTGGTCGTCCCCCAGGCGACCCGGAAGGCAAGGCCCACAGCCTTGAAAAACAGCCAGCAGAAGGCAATGACGATCAGAATATCCAGCATAATGCTTCCTCCTTTCCTCTTGAAAACAGTATAGCAAAGACTGCAGAAAAAGGTGTGGAGGAATTGTAACATTTTGCCGCCCCGGCCAGGGCGGCAGGGGCGGCAGGTATTACCGTTTGGGATATGGGTCCTTCTGATCCGTCCGGTTCAAAAGGTAGTCAATGCTGACACCGTGAAAATCCGCAAGGGTGGTAAGTATCTCCAGCGGAATGTCCCGTTTTCCCGTCTCATAATTGGAATAGCAGGCCTGGGTGCACTTGAGCAGCTGTGCAAGGTCATCCTGCTTCAAATCTCTGTCTTCCCGTAAATCACGAATCCGCTGGTACATATTTTCACCTCTTTTGGGTTATTTTCTAGCAATAGTATACACAAAATGTTTTAACATATTGTAATTAAAAACAAAATGTTATATAGTATTGGAAAATCCGAAACACTAATCCTTAGGAGGAATAAAAAATGGATCAGAAAACACTGGAAATCTGGGGAATGGATCACCTGACGCTGGAAGAAATGAACGCCATGTTCCCCAGCGGCATCGAAATCGTGGAACTGGTACGCCTGTCCCTGCTGGGTTCTGAGCGCCAGCGCTGCCGTCTGCCCTGGGTGAATGTCATCAACTGCCCCGGTCACGGCTTCTATGATGATTACATTCTGATGAAGGAAGCCTATGCACGGGTCTGCATCCGCCTGGGTGTGAACCCGGATGACGAAGACAAGGATCTGGAGGATATGGTAACCGCCATGATCGGTCACGCCGCAGACCTGGGCCGCGAAATGTTCCACTACGGCAGAGTATTCCAGAAACGGGTGGACGACGCAGAAAAGAACGCGTGATGAAAGACAGCCCCGCCATCAGCGTGTCCTAACTTCAAGCGATAAAACAGCTCCCCCTGCGAATCGCTGACGGATTCTCCGCGTGCAAACGGCGGTGCGCATAATGCAGTAACAGAAACACTCCATTCACACATCAAAACGATTGTGAATGGAGTGCTTGTTTTATGCTGATTCTTAATTAAAAGTTTTGTACTTATCGGGTTAACTCAGCAAGCTGGAAAATGGCAGCATAAAAATGCACCCCGGTAGGGCGGCTTGCCCTCAAGCCGCCGCAATTGACACCATCTTTCTGTTTTGCGGCGGGCTGAGAGCAGCCCGCCCTATTGCAGATTGATACCATGCTGCGTTACGTCGATAAGTATATAAAACGATAATTTGAGAGTTACTTTCCCTTTGTTCACTGCATCCGGACTTCTTACCAGCCCATGTATTCCATGCCCAGCAGATCCCGCATTTCGTAATAGTTATCCAGCTTCCGCCAGCCGTTGGCCACGGTCGCCGCGCCGGTGATCATGACCGTGGTATCCGGCAGAGCCTCTGTCATTTTGTAGGCAGGGCCCCGGCTGCAGCCGATCATCCACAGGTTCTTCAGCCAGGTCATTTTCCCGATGGGAGTAAAATCACCGAAGGTATTGCCCAGATTCAGATCTTCCAGGTTTTCCAGCTCCAGCAGCGGTGTGTAATCCTTCAGCGGTGTCCAGTCCAGCTCCAGAAATTTCAGCTTCCGGCAGTGGACGATGGCCGAAATGTCATTGACCTGGGTATGCGCCAGCACCAGATATTCCAGATCCGGCATGAATTCCACAAAATCAATGTGGTGGATGCTCATATGTCCGATATCGATGCAGACCATATCCTCGCAGTAGCGCAGGTTCTCCGCTTCTTTGTCATTGAAGTAATACACATAGGTGCGCACAGGCATGAAGGTGGTATCATCCGTCCGGGCGGTCAGCTTTTCGCCCAGTTCCACCGTCCAGACCACCTTGTAGTGTTCCCGCATCCGTTCCCGGAAGTCTGCGAGGGATTCATTGGAAATGTCACATTTTCCCAAAAAGACCGTTTCCGCATCCGGGAACCAGGCCATGCCTGCCTCCACATCCCGAAGGCTTTCGATCTCCGCCTTTGAAAGATCGATTTCCGCATCCTCCGAGGAAGAAAGCACACCGCAGATCTCCGCTTCCCAGGTCACCTTCAGTCCGGCAGCCCCATTGCGCAGGGCTATGAGGGTTTCCGGCGCAGCCTCCGGCTCCACCAGATGCACCTGCTTCAGATTCGGCAGAAACTGCAGCAGCGCAGCCTCCTCGTCCCGGATCTTTTTCAGCGTCAGCTCTTCCACCGTTTCCGACACCGCCTTGCCGCCGATGCCGATGCGGAAAGTCAGGCCGTGGTCGCGGCACCACTGCTGAAGCCCGGCAATCTGCTCTGTCTGTCCGCCGCTGCACACCACCGTATGCAGCTGTGGAAAGCAGGCCAGCCGTTCTGTCTCATGGGGCTGCACATGCTTGACATCAATGCGCTTTGCCTGCCGGGAATAGGTTTCCTGCCCCAGCTGCACCGTGTAATTCAGTGTCAGTCCGGGCCGCCTTTCTTCCAGGGACAGCAGGGCCCCATAGTCCGTACAGCCCTCGGCTTCCACAGTTTCCAGCTCTGTCAGATAGTCCAGCACGGAAATATCCGCTTCCGTAAGGGCAGACAGGGTAACCTTCTTCGCATCATGGGGATACGTCCCCTGCTGAAAGGGCACATCCCAGGCAATCTCACAGCCGGGCAGGCTGCGGCGCAGCTTTTCATAATGGCTGATGGTGATCTTCTCCCCCCGCAGATCCAGCGTCCGGGCATTTCTGGGATAAAAGTGAAGATCTACCATAATATAGTGCTCAAAGTGCCAGGCAAGTCCCGTACCCACGGCAGAGAACAGCAGCACGATCAGCAGGATCATCAAAACTTTTTTCCATCCCCGCAAGGTACGATCCCTCTTTTCTCTCTCTTTTCAGAACATTATCCCAGGCAGCTTCCGCAGGGGGCATAGCCCTCCGCTTCCGCGGCATCGTAGGAATCAAAAATCACCTGATTCTTTTCCGCCGGCAGGTTGGCGCAGTCGGAAGAATGGAACTTCTTCGAATTCTTATTGCCGATGAAGACCATGGGCTCCGCAGGCTCCGCGTAGGCAGGAGCGGACGCCTGGTTGCTCCAGGTAAAGAAAACTTCCTGACCGTTGGAGGAGGCCAGCACGGTTCCCAGTTCATCAGTACGGAAGGTAGTCACCTCCGCCTGCTCCAGACGGGACATGGGCTCTTCATGGGGATGGCCGTAGGAATTGTCCTTGCCGCAGGAGAGGATGCCGTAGTCCGGGTCCACCGCATTCAGGAACCGGTAGCCGGTGGAGGTGTTGGAGCCGTGATGGCCCACCTTCAGCACATCCGCTTTGAACAGGGCATCGTCGTCCCAAAAGTCCAGCATATCATTTTCCGCAGCGGTCTCCATGTCACCGGTGAACAGGAACGACGTCTCACCGTAGTCCACCCGCAGAACGATGGAGGTATCATTGGTTTCCGCATAGCTCATGACAGGGCCCAGAATGGTCACCTGGGCTTCGCCTAAATGGAAGGTATCACCGGGCACGGGCAGGGTCACTTCCAGCCGCTGCTGGTCAACATAATACATAAAGTCATCGTAAATATTGGAAGAATAGGTCTTGGTGGGAGAATAGACCCTGGCCGTGGGATACACCGCAAGCACAGAGGGCAGGCCTCCCACATGGTCCTCATGGGCATGGGTGCAGACCACCACGTCCAGCTCCTCCACACCCTGCTGCTCCAGATAGGAAACCACCAGCTGTCCGTCATCCTTATTGCCGCCGTCGATGAGCATGTATTCTCCGCCAAATTCCAGCAGAGCGCAGTCGGCCTGGCCTACGTCAATAAAATGCACCAGCAGGCTGTCTCCGGAAACCGGCGCAGCAGCCGTACCCTGGGGAACCTCCGCCTCAGCACAGCCGCACAGCAGCAGGGAAAGAATCAGAAACAGGGAAATCAGTCTTTTTTTCATAAGGTATCCTCCGGTATTGATATGGAAGGGCATGTTCCCCTTCCGCATTGTGAATATCGTTTAGCGCACGATTATCAGACATCTATTTGTAGGGGCGGATTGGAAATCCAATGCCATTAAGTTAGTATGTCATTGCGAACCAGTCCTCAGACTGGTGTGGCAATCTCCTTCGATGATGGGGATTCCCACGCCAGTGTGTGCACTGGCTCGGAATGACAGTAATTCTTAACTTAGTGACATTGATTGGAAATCCGCCCCTACGATTTGCCGATCCCTATGCCGGCAAACAATAATGTAATGTGCTATATCCTAACGATCGTTCTGAACATGCGCCAGCAGTGCCGCCTTTTCATTGGGCAGCTTCTCATCCAGCACCAGCTCCAGCAGGGCATTGAGTTTTTCACCGATCTCTTTTCCCTGACAACCCAGGGCCATCAGGTCATGGCCGTTGACTGCCAGATCCTTCACCGTCAGGCAGGCATTTTCTGATCTGATCTCTTCCAGAAGTTCCCGGATCTTCCGGAATTGTTCCTTATCATCCTTTTTTCCCGTGCCCTTGCTGCCCATATCCGCTTCCTGCAGAGAAAGCAGCCTGTCCAGAAAATCCAGCCCCAGCCGCCCGGCCTGACGGCGCAGGGTCTTCTTTTCCGGCTGGAATTTTGTCATGTGCTTTTCGATCAGCAGCACCGCCTGCTCCCGCAGGGCTGTGGGCGCCTTCAGCCGCCGCAGAACGGCATCTGCCATTTCCGCGCCCGCAGGGGCATGGCCGTAGAAATGGCCCCGGCCGGTCTCATCCCGGGTAAAGGTGGGGATCTTTCCGATATCGTGCAGCAGGGCCGCCCAGCGAAGGGTCAGCTCCTTCGGCACCCCCGCCACCACATGGGCCACATGGGTGAAAAGGTCATAGGCATGGTGTGGACTGCGCTGGTCAAAGCCGATCAGCGGCTCCAGCTCCGGGATCACGAAGGCCAGAACCGGAGCAAATTCAATCAGGTCTTCCGCTGCCGCAGTCACCAGAAGTTTACATAATTCTTCATACACCCGTTCCCGGGCAAGATTATCCATCAGGTGGCCTTCCGACAGCATGGCCTTTTTCGTCTCTTCCGCCACTGTCAGGCCATAGCGGGACGCAAACCGGACTCCCCGCAGGATGCGCAGAGAATCCTCCCGGAACCGCTGTACCGGGTCTCCCACCGCCCGCAGGATTCCTTTTTCCAGATCCTCCCGGCCTGCGAAGGGGTCGGCAAAGCCCCGGGTGGGAGAATATGCCATGGCATTCACCGTAAAATCCCGGCGGGCCAGATCTTCCGTGATCTCCGGCACAAATTCCACCCAGTCCGGATGACGGTTATCCCCGTAGGTTCCCTCCCGGCGGAAGGTGGTGATCTCCACCACGCCAAAATCGGTGACGACTCCCACGGTGCCGTGCTTCTTTCCGGCAAGCACCAGCTTTCTGTCCGCGAACACCGCTTCCGTCTGCTCCGGCAGGGCACTGGTGCACAGGTCATAGTCATGGGGTGTCAGTCCCAGACAGGCATCCCGGACACAGCCGCCCACCGCATAGGCAGAAAACCCGGCATTTTCCAGGGGTTCTATGCAGTTGAGGACATAATCCGGCAGATACATAGGCTTACTGCTCCTCCTGATGCTGTTTCGGTACGGGATAGGGACTGCACTGGCCTGTCAGCGCCCAGGCGATACCGCCCAGGTACAGCACCGGATACATGCTCGCCGCCAGCTCTGCCAGGCACAGATAAATCGCAGCCAACCCCATGCCCATATGCAGACGCCGGTTTCCCAGCCCCACATCAAAGGATGCGCTGTAGAACGCGAAGAACATCAGCGCCATGGTGCCCAGCAGCGTAAACAGGTAGTCCTGGAACTGGGGATTGCCGCTGAACATCTGGTAATGGTTGATGATATGAAACACCAGAAACAGGCTGGGGATCAGATGCAGCAGGAAGAAGGGCTTCTTTCCCAGCAGCCGTGCAGCGCCCGCCAGCAGCAGGCACAGCGGCGCAAGACTGCCCAGCAGCTGCCAGCCCTGTCCCAGATAATTGGCCATCCTGGGTTCCTCCGTCAGCACGGTGAAGGCAATGCCCGCCGCAGCCAGCACGTGTCCCAGGGCAGCGGAAGGACTCTTCCGGAAATTGTCTTCATATTCCTCCGACCCGTCCAGATTCCGTACGCCTGCGAATAGATACACCGCCGCCAGCGCCGTCAGCGCCCACAGGGCTATGGACAGCGGATGATTGTTCACCAACAGGCCCCTGGCATCCGTTCCGAACCGATACAGCAGCCGCCGCAGCACCAGCGCCAGGCCGCCCAAAGCCGCTGTCACCAACGGCAACAATTGGGGTTTTAACAGTTTTTTCAAAGGCTTCCCCTCCCGCAGATCATTTTCCACTTTCAACTTTCCATTTTCAATTTATTATACCAGTCTATTCTCCCAATTTCCAGTCCTTTGCCGAAAAACTCTTTGTTAACTATTTCGCCTTGTTTTGACAAAAAAAACGGAGTATAATACTGGTATCTTTTACAATTGGAGGGAAACCATGCTTTTAAAGACGATTGCCGGTCTTTCCCTGCTTCTGGCGGCCGTTCTGTTCGCCGGTCTGGACCTGGCCCTGTGGCTGCTTCCGGTTTTGTTTGCGGGAATATACCTGGGGCTGATGCTGGCCGCATTTTTGTTTCTGTGTCTGCTCTGTGCCCTTGTGGATCTGGAGAAGCCGCAGGAGCATGACAGCAGCTTCTACCGGGCGGTCATGCACCTGTACATTGAAGCCCTGATCCCCCTGGTGGGCCTGAAGATCGAGACCCGGGGACTGGAAAAGGCCCCGAAGGAGGGCCGTTTCCTGCTGGTGTGCAACCACCAGAACGAGTCTGACCCCGGCATTCTGCTGCATTATTTCAAAAAGAGTCAGCTGGCCTTCATTTCCAAGCGGGAAAATGATTCCATGTTTGTGGTGGGCAAGTTCATGCACAAGATCCTGTGCCAGTTGGTGAACCGGGAAAACGACCGGGAAGCCCTGAAAACCATCCTAAAGTGCATCCAGCTGATCAAGGAGGACGAAGTCTCCATCGGTGCCTTCCCCGAGGGCGGCATCAAGGAAAAGGATAAGCTGAGCCACTTCCGCAGCGGCATGTTCAAGATCGCCCAGAAGGCCAATGTTCCCATTGTGGTGTGCACCCTGAAGGGCACCTCCGACCTGTTCGACAACATGCGTGCCCTGAAGCGCACCCATGTGGTACTGCATCTTGTGGACGTGATCCCCGCGGAAAGCCTGAAGGGCCGCACCGCCGTGGACATCGGCGATCAGGTCTATCAGATGATGCTGGCCGACCTGGGAGACGAATACCAGCTGGAAGAAACGTAACACCCGATTGCAGACCGGCTTTATACAATTTAACACTTGATTTATACAGCCAATCTATGTATAATAAAATTTCACAGCGTAAAAACCCAATATTTTGGAGGAAATACAATGAAAAACAGTGAAAAGACCCTGGATATGATCGTGAATCTGTGCAAGAACCGCGGTTATGTCTATGCAGGCTCCGAGATCTACGGCGGCCTGGCAAACTCCTGGGACTACGGCCCCCTGGGCGTGGAGTTCAAGAACAACGTCAAGAAGGCATGGCTGAAGAAGTTCGTTCAGGAATCCGACTACAACGTTGGCCTGGATGCCGCCATCATCATGAACCCCCAGACCTGGGTGACCACCGGCCATGTGGGTTCCTTCTCCGATCCTCTGGTGGACTGCAAGGGCTGCGGCTCCCGCCAGCGCGCTGACCAGCTGATCTCCGCTTCCGAGTCCGGCAAGCTGGTGAACGTGGATGCCATGGACACCAAGGAAATGAACGCCTTCATCGAAGAGCACGAGGACGTTGTCTGCCCCGTCTGCGGCAAGCACCACTTCACCTCTATCCGCAACTTCAACCTGATGTTCCAGACCAAGATCGGCGTTACCGAGGACTCCTCCTCCATCGCCTACCTGCGTCCCGAGACCGCTCAGGGTATCTTCGTCAACTTCGACAACATCCAGCGCACCACCCGCAAGAAGCTGCCCTTCGGTGTCTGCCAGGTTGGCAAGGCCTTCCGTAACGAGATCACCCCCGGCAACTTCACCTTCCGTACCCGTGAGTTCGAGCAGATGGAGTGCGAGTTCTTCTGCCAGCCCGGCACCGACCTGGAGTGGTTTGCCTACTGGAAGGATTTCTGCAAGAACTGGCTGACCAGCCTGGGCATCAAGGAAGACAGCCTGCGCCTGCGTGACCACGACCCCGCTGAGCTGGCCTTCTACTCCCGCGCCACCACCGACATCGAGTACCAGTTCCCCTTCGGCTCCGGCTGGGGCGAGCTGTGGGGCATTGCCGACCGTACCGACTACGACCTGGGCCGCCACCAGGAGGCCTCCGGCAAGAAGCTGACCTACTTCGATCAGGAGCGCAATGAGCACTATATCCCCTACGTCATCGAGCCCTCCCTGGGCTGCGACCGTGTGGCTCTGGCCTTCCTGTGCGAGGCTTACGACGAGGAGCAGGTCGGCGTGGACAAGAAGGGCAATCCCGACATCCGCACCGTGCTGCGCCTGCATCCTGCTCTGGCTCCCTTCAAGGCTGCCATCCTGCCCCTGAGCAAGAAGCTGTCCCCCAAGGCTGAGGAAATCTACAAGATGCTGCGCAAGGACTTCATGGTGGACTTCGACGATGCCGGTTCCATCGGCAAGCGTTACCGCCGCGAGGACGAGATCGGCACCCCCCTGTGCATTACCGTGGACTTCCAGACCGTTGGCGATGCCGAGACTCCCGCCGATGACTGCGTCACCGTCCGTGACCGCGATACCATGGAGCAGGTCCGTATTCCCATTGCGGAACTGAAGGACTACATCGCCAGAAAGTGCGAGTTCTGATCTTTTTATAACATGCAAAAGCACGATGCCCCCGCGGCATCGTGCTTTTTGCTATTCCATTTCCCCGTAGGGGGCGGCCTCCCGGACGCCCCGCTGCAATTCGTATCATTCCTCTTCTTCGAAGCTCAGATAATCCACGTAGCTGTCGTTGAATTCCGGCAGGCTGGCAAGCTCCAGGAATTCCGTTCCGGCTGCCAGCGCCTTGCTGTAATCGTATTCCCCGGCGCTGAGGGCGCACAGACGGGCGCCTTCGCCGGCGGCATTGCCGATGGGGCGGATCTTTTCCAGCAGGACAGGGGGGATCATACCGATGGCGCAGGCAGATTCGGGGTTCATGTAATTGCCGAAAGCACCGGCCAGGTACACCTGCCGGATATCTTCCACTGCCGCGCCAAGCCGGTCGGCCATCAGCTCCACGCCGGTGCGGATGGCGGATTTTGCCAGCTGCACCTCCCGTACATCCTTCTGGGTCAGCACCACGCTGCCGCCCAGATGGTAGGTTTTCTCCTCCATCCGGCCGGATTCATCGATCACCCCGGTTTCCAGCAGCACCGCAACCAGATCCAGAAGTCCGGAACCGCACAGGCCAGCGGCTTCTCCGCCGCCGATCACGCTGTATCGCACCTGACCGTTTTCCAGCCACACATGATCCACAGCGCCGGTTTCTCCGCGCATGCCGCACTGGATCTTTGCCCCTTCAAACGCCGGGCCCGCTGCGGTGGAGCAGGTGATCCGGCGGTTCCGGTCTCCCAGCACCATTTCGCCGTTGGTGCCGATATCGATCATCAGGGTCAGCGTCTCCTGCCGGTCAAAACGGGTGGACACCATGCAGCCCACGGTATCCGCGCCCACGAAGCCCGCAATGTTGGGCAGGATGCGCACCGTGCCCTCCGGGCTGATGGGCAGCAGGCCCTCCGGCTTTTCTTCCAGGGCTTCATACACATTGGGCATATAGGGAGGCACCGTCAGGGGCCTGGAATCGATGCCCAGCAGCAGATGGTGCATGGCGGTGTTGCCCACGATGGCAGCCACGCCGATCTGCTCCGGTCTGATTCCGGCCTGCTGCGCCGCACTGCGGGTCAGGCTGTCCAGTGCCTGCCGGATAACAGTTTTCAGCTGTTCGCCTTCGCCGTCCATGGCATACTGGATACGGCTGATCACATCCGCGCCGTAGCGGTTCTGGGGGTTGATGCAGCTGGCCCGGCTCAGGGTATTTCCGGTATTGCCGTCCAGAAGATACGCCACCACAGTGGTGGTGCCGATATCAATGGCCAGCACATAACGACTGCATCCATCCGGCCGGATTTCCACATTCTGTCCGCCCGTCAGGATCTCCGCCTGACGCTTTTGCTCCAGCTCCACCGTCATATTCCCGTGGACATGGGTCTGGCAGGTCAGCACCGGTTCCCCGTCTGCCAGAGCCCTGCACTTGCCGCAGGTGCCCCTGCCGCCGCAGGGAGCATCCGGCAGAAGGCCGTTTTCCCGGAGCAGCTCCATGAGATTCTTTCCTTCAGGCGCGCTCAGAATTTGCCCGCCGGGCAGGATGCGCACATCAAACATCGTGTTTTCCCCCTTTATTGCTGTTTTTATCATAGTATCACAGCTTTTGGAGGAATTCAACGTTTTACAACGCAAACGATCTGCAGATATAATGTCAATCATTTGCTAATCGCCTCTGCGTTTCCTGCATTCTCTCGTATTTTCTGCCATATTCGAACATTTTCAACGCAGCCTCTTTGCCATGCTCAAGCAGGCATGATATAATTTCCTCCACATCCGGGTCTTCCCGGTCATCTCCCAATCGCAGACGCAGGCGATCATATGCCTGATGCATACAGGCATATGATTCAAAATACGGATGACCAGGCACAAAAATATCCTCTACCCAAGGAAGACAGTATTCAGCGATCAAATTTCCGGTCAATGTATCATATACCTCTTCGCAAATCCCGAGTTCCATAGCCATCTGCTCTTCAGAACACATAAGTATCACCCTATACCAGCATAGCAAATATGCATTGCAAACGCAATGCATATTTGCGGTATTTTTTCGGTTACAATTATGCAATACAAATGTATTGCGAGGTAGAGCACATGGGTAAGTTCAAAATTCCATCCACACCACCCACTGTCAATAAAACCGTCCGATTTCCCAGCGATGTGGTCAAAGCCGTAGAACAGGCCATTCAGGGCAGTGAATGCACCTTCTCAGCTTTCGTCATCGCAGCTGTCCGCGCCGCACTGGAAGATCTGGCTGAATCCGAAAGAGAGTAAATCCCCGACAAGCCATATCTCATTTTGAGTTGGATTTTCCTCCGACAAAAAATGGTTGCATTTTCCACAGCCCTTTGCTATAATACGGTCACACGCAGGATTCGTATATCGGTAATACAACGGCTTCCCAAGCCGTGAAGGCGGGTTCGACTCCCGTATCCTGCTCCAAATAAAGAAAAGACCGCCTGTAAGGTGGTCTTTTCTTTATTTACAGGTTACCAGGGAGTCGAACCCATCAAATGCCAGTGTCCGGTGGACACTGGCTCACCGACGGCTTGACGGCGGTGACTCAACAGCGTACTCGACTCCCGTATCCTGCTCCAAATTAAGAAAAGACCACCTGTAAGGTGGTCTTTTCTTTATTCCCAGGTTGGTCGGGAGTCGAACCCATCAAATGCCAGTGTCCGGTGGACACTGGCTCACCGACGGCTTGACGGCGGTGACACAACAGCGTACTCGACTTCCGTATCCTGCTCCAAATAAAGAAAAGACCGCCTGCAAGGTGGTCTTTTCTTTATTTCCGGGTTACCAGGGAGTCGAACCCATCTAAATGCCAGTGTCCGGTGGACACTGGCTCACCGACGGCTTGACGGCGGTGACTCAACAGCGTACTCGACTCCCGTATCCTGCTCCAAATAAAGAAAAGGCCACCTGCAAGGTGGTCTTTTCTTTATTTCCGGGTTACCAGGGAGTCGAACCCATTTCCTTCAGTCCGCCGCAAAATAGCAGGTTGGGCCGGAATATGGCGGCTTGAGGGCAAGCCGCCCTACAGCAAGTGCATATTTCTATTCCTGCTTTAATACTTGCTTATGAAAAGGGGTAAATCCATTGTTCTTACCCAATAATACAGGGCGGAGAAATTTCTCCGCCCTGCGTACGTTCATCTTCTCTTTTTTCTCCGGTGTTCACCCTTGCGGTTGAATCGGAAGGCGGCAGAAAGGTTGATGGACAGCACCATCACCAGCGTGACGCCCGCCTGCAGGATCAGGCAGCTGAAGGCCTTCCAGACCATATCCGTCACCGTCATGGCGCTGAAGGGTGCCGTCAGGATGAACATGACCACGGTCAGGATCACACCCGCGCCGGTGAACAGCATACCCGCAAGACGCTGGGTGAACCGCCAGGCATAGACACTGCCCATGCCGTAATAGCAGCGGTAGCCCAGATAATAGTTGGCTTCCTTGGGTGCAAAAAACAGATAGCTCAGGCCCAGCAGCAGGATCACCACAGGGCCCACCATCACCGCAAAGCGGCAGACGGCGGACAGGGAGCCGAAGATCCGGCTCAGATCCGGCAGCAGCGCGGCGGGGTCAAAGCCATCCATCAGGCTCTTGATGGACGCAATATCCAGCACAGCTTCTGTGGCTGCGGTGGTTTCGGCAATGGCAGCCTCCGTGGCAGCGATGGTGGTTTCGATCGCGGCCGCAGTGGTCTGCAGAATTTCGGTAGGGGTCGTGCTCATTATTTCTCCTCCAGGAATTTGCTGATCTCCCGCATGAAGCTGCCTGCGTCCTGGAACCGGTGGTAGATGGAGGCAAAGCGGATATACGCCACTTCATCCAGAGGCTTCAGCCGCTCCATGACCATCTCGCCCAGCTTGTCGGTGCTGATCTCCCGCTCCAGGGTATTCTGGATGGTCTGCTCGATCTCCGTGGTGATCCGGTCCAGATCCGTCACATCCACCCGGCGCTTGTCAAAGGCGCGGATCATGGAATTGAGGATCTTGTTGCGATCGAAGTGCTGACGGCTTCCGTCCCGCTTGACAACGATGATGGGCAGGCTTTCCACGATCTCATAGGTGGTAAAGCGGCGCTGGCAGCCCATACACTCCCGGCGGCGGCGAATGCTCTGGCCGTCCTCGGAGTGCCGGGAATCCACGACCTTGCTGTCCTGGTCTCCGCAATAGGGGCATTTCATGGGGAATCCACTCCCTTTTCGTAGATTATTCTGATATTATACCAGATATTTACACCACTGTCCAGCTTTTTTTGCGACAGGAAAGGGCTTGCCAAGCAGTACACAATGAGATAAAATAGGATGCAGAATGAGAAATGCTGAATTTTTCGCCGTCATTCCGCATTTCTCATTTGTCATTTCGCATTTGTTAAGGAGGCTCCCATGAATCGAAAAGTATGTTTCACGCTCTGGGGCTGTTTGTTTATTTTGTGCGCGGGGCTGGGATTTATCCCGGAACCGGAAGGCTTTGTAAAAAAGCTGATGACGCTGCTTTCCCTGATCTTTTTCCTTCCCCCGGCACTGCTGCTGTACCGGGCAGGGCAGTGCGGTGACAGCGCCACCGCAGCGCTGATCCGGAATCTGTCCGCCCTGTCTCTCGGTCTGACGGTTTCTCTTCTGGTGGCCAATTTTCTGACAGTTCCGGCTTCTGATGCACTGGGCAATATACTCCATTATGTGCTCATCATCGTCAGCAGCCCCATGTTCTGCAGCGGTTACTGGGCCCTGAGCCTGTTTTTCTGGGCCTGCCTGCTGGTTGCGTCCCTGCAAAACAAACGCTGAATCAGAGCAAACGCGGCGGCTTGAGGGCAAGCCGCCCTACAACAGCCTGTGCAAGGCATAAAAAAAGCGCCCTCAAAAGAGGACGAAAAGCACAATAAAACGATACCGAGCGGGTCAGGGAAGTAACGACACCCACTGCACCGTGCACGAATTGGCTGTCGGCCCATGCCGACGTGAAATGACCCTTGACTACTTGTACCTTGCCATCAGTACAATTTTTGTGTAGTCAAGGGTCATTTCTGTTCATTCTTGGTATCTAACATCTTGGTTACCTCCGCATTCTGCAGATTGACGTTTTTTTCGATCTTCTTTATTCTTCCTGTTCCTTATTTCCACCCAGTTTATATCCCTTAAGCGGGACGCTCTTATAAGTCGGAATTTTTTATTCTGATCGAAAAACCGCCTTGGATTCTTTTCCTTTTGCTCATTTTCAGAAGTTTTTCTCAGCCTTGAACATTTGCTTCCGCTTTTTGGTTTTTTGCTTTGGACATTTGCTTTGGATTTATTTTTTGCTTTCTATAAGCTTCTGCTTATGTTCTCAGCTTTTTATAAGTTCCTTCGCCTTTGTCTTTTGCTTTATTCCCATTTGCTTTGCTTTTTGTTATCTGCTTTGAAATTCATGCGTCCTGCATATTCTTCTTCACTTCTGAATTGCTTGGGAAAGAATCTGTAAGAGTATTTTACCTTGATACCGGTAACTTCAAGCTCAGATCTGATTCTGCTTTTCTTTTCATTTAAGCTTATATAAACTTATGATTTCTGTTTTTTCATTTCTTTCGAAATCAAACTTACATGTGATCATTTTTTATATTTGCTTTTCTGAAATAGATTGCTTTTTGATCTTTGCTTTTGATTTTACCTGTACATTGGTATCACCTCTTTGTGTCTATAAGATATCACGGTTTTTTTCATTTTTCAAGATGGGATTTTAGCTAAAGTGACGGTTTTGTATTTGTGCAAAGCACAGATTTGCACGTATCGCGGACATTTGTAATTGACATTTGTTCCTGGTTTTGATATGATGAATATGTTGGGCGGCTTATGGCCCAATGTTTCTAACTTAAGAAAAAATGCAGGGCGGGGTCACTTCAAAACCCCGCCCTATCAATTTTTATTTACTGCTGCTCCAGCCAGATCAGCAGCACTGCGATGTCCGAGGGACTGACACCGGAAATTCTTCCGGCCTGACCGATGGACATGGGCCGGATCTGGCTGAGCTTTTCCCGTGCCTCCAGACGCAGTCCAACGATGGTGTTGTAGTCGATGTCCTCCGGCAGGCGGCGGGATTCTTCCTTCTTGAATTCCTCCACCTGCTTTTCCTGGCGGGCCAGGTAGCCGGCATATTTGACCTGGATCTCCACTTCTTCCGCCACCGCTTCGGGCAGGTCAGGACGGTTTGTATCAAAGGGCGCAATGTCCGCATAGCTGACCTGGGGGCGGCGCAGAAGATCCGCAAGCCGGGCAGAATTGGCAACAGGTGCCGTGCCCTTGGCTTCCAGCATGGCGTTCAGCTCCGCACCTGCGGGAACACCGTTGGCTTCCAGACGGCGAACCTCCCGCCGGACGGCTTCGTACTTTTCTTCCACTTCCTGCAGCCGCTCCGTGGAAACCAGACCGATCTTCGCGCCGATGTGGGTCAGCCGCTGGTCAGCGTTGTCCTGCCGGTGCAGCAGCCGGTATTCCGAGCGGCTGGTCATGATCCGGTAGGGTTCTTCCGTGCCCTTGGTCACCAGATCGTCGATCAGCGTTCCAATGTAGCTGGTGTCCCGGGTCAGGATCAGAGGCTCCTTTCCCTGCAATTTCAAGGCCGCATTCACACCCGCCACAAGGCCCTGGGCAGCAGCTTCCTCGTAGCCGGAGGTGCCGTTGAACTGACCCGCGCCGTAGAGACCGGGGACAGCCTTGGTTTCCAGGGTGGGCAGCAGACCGGTAGGGTCGATGCACTCATATTCGATGGCATAGGCAGGGCGCATCATTTCCGCGTTTTCCAGGCCGGGAATGGTGCGCATCATGGCGATCTGCACATCCTCGGGCAGGCTGGAGGAGAAGCCCTGAATATACATTTCCTCGGTATCCAGGCCGCAGGGCTCGATGAACAGCTGATGGCGCTGCTTGTCCGCAAAACGGACGATCTTCGTCTCAATGCTGGGGCAGTACCGGGGGCCCACGCCGGAGATGGTGCCGTCATACATGGGACTGCGGTGCAGATTCTCCCGGATGATCTCGTGGGTCTTCTCGTTGGTATAGGTCAGATAGCACACCGCCTCGTTGTAGGGCCGGTGGGTGGTGCGGAAGGAGAAGGGCTCCACGGTCTCATCGCCGGGCTGCAGCTCCATTTTGGAAAAATCGATGCTGCGGCGGTTGATCCGGGGAGGCGTTCCCGTCTTGAACCGGCGCAGGCTCAGGCCCAGAGCGCGCAGATTGTCCGCAAGGCCAATGGAGGGGTGCATCCCGTCCGGGCCGGAGGAGATGACGCTTTCGCCGGTAATGATGGTGCTGTCCAGATACGTACCGCTGGCGATGATGACAGCTTTGGCAGAGTATTCCGCCCCCAGCTGGGTGCGCACACCGGACACGGCGCCGTTTTCCGTGAGGATTTCCACGATCTGGGCCTGCTTCAGCTCCAGATTCTCCTGCTTTTCCAGGGCGTGCTTCATATACTGCTGGTACTTGCGCCGATCCGCCTGGGCCCGGAGGGAATGGACGGCAGGGCCTTTGCCCCGGTTCAGCATCCGGTACTGGATGCAGCTGTGGTCGGCAGCCACGCCCATCTCACCGCCCAGGGCATCCAGCTCCCGAACCAGATGGCCCTTGCCGGTGCCGCCGATGGCGGGGTTGCAGGGCATGTTGCCCACAGTATCCAAGTTTATGGTAAAGAGGATGGTATGCATGCCAAGCCGGGCAGCTGCCAGAGCAGCCTCAATGCCCGCATGGCCCGCACCGATGACGGCAATGTCACAGGTTCCTCCATAGTAAGTAGTCATCAGGATTCCTTCCTTCGTCAGTAATGCAAAATGATAAATTATAAATGCTAAATTTTTATGGCCGGTGGCAGCAGAATTCAGCATTTAGCATTCTGCATTTATCATTCGCTTCCCACCCAATCCTTCACCATTTCGGTGCAGGAGCGGCTCATTTCGATACTGAATTCGCTGTTCCACTTGCGCTTGCAGAAGCGGCGCAGCCAGTCGGCCAGATCATCGCCCCGCTTGCCCTGCTGCGAAGAGAGCATCCGGGCCATGTCCCGGGATTTTTCCAGGCTATAGCCATTCTCATGCACCAGGTCGGAAACGGCGTGACGGAGCGGCTTGGGGCGGCTCAGCTGCTGATCTGTGGGATAGCCCATGCAGAGCATGGCGGTGGGGACAACATACTGGGGCAGATTCAGCAGTTCCCTGTGGAATTCATAATTTTCGGTAATATCGCCGATGTAGCAGCTGCCGAGCCCCAGGCTGTGGGCCGCCACAACTGCGTTCTGGGCAGCAATGAGAGTATCGGCCTGGGCCAGGAACAAATCGCCCATGTCCGGCTTGCGGACTTCGGCCACATAGTCACAGAACACATCGTACCACCGGCGGTAATCGGCGCAGAAGATCAGCACCATGGGTGCGGTGGCGATGAAAGGCTGGTTGTCGCAGCTGACGGAAAGCTTCTGTTTGATTTCCGGATCAGTGATGTCCAGAATGGTATACAGGGCCATATTACCTGCGGAAGGGGCCTGAATGGCCGCTTCCAGAATGGCGGTCTTTACTTCCGGCGCGATGGGCTTATCTTCATAAACACGGACGGATTTCCGCTCGTGGAGCTGACGGATGGTTTCGGTCATAAGTATCTCTCCTGATTTGCAATGTAGGGCGGGGATATATCCCCGCCGACCCGCCATCGATAATCTCTGCAGGTGGTTTTCTTACGTATATTCCATTGTACGCCGCTTTTACCTGTACAATTACGTTACCTGGTCGGCGGGGTCATGACCCCGCCCTACGGTTTTTATTCTTCGGTTTCCTCGGCTGCCTTCTTCTTTTCCTCAGAGGGCAGGACGAAGGGCTTGCAGACCACTTCACAACGGTTGATGGGGGTGCCCAGGCCATGGAACTTTTCCTCGTAGCCGGTCAAGATGCCCACAATGCCGTCCTTGTGCAGGTCGCGGGTCAGGTTCTTCACTTCCAGGCCGCAGGCGGCAAACTCCTCCACGGAGAACTCGAACAAAGGCGCATTGTCGGTCTTGAAGTGGAACTCACCACCCTCCCGAACCACCCGGCAATACTTGTCCAGGAAGCCCCGGTGGGTCAGACGGCGCTTGGCATTCTTCTTCCGGGGCCAGGGATCGGGGAAGTTGATGAACAGGCGGTCGATCTCTTCGCCTGCAAAGATCTCTTCGATATTGGCAACGTCCATATCAATATAGAACACATTCTTCAGCCCCATGGCCTGTGCCTTTTCCATGGCCACCACCATGGCCTCCCGGCAGCGCTCCACGGCGATCATCAGCACATCGGGATTGGCCTGGGCAGTTTCGGCGGTGAATTTACCCTTGCCGCAGCCCACCTCCACCCACAGGGCAGATGCATCGGGCTTCAGGCTCCGCCAGTTCCCCTTGAGGGCGGCAGGCTCCGCAATGCGGTATTCGGCGCATTTTTCCATCCGGGGTTCCAGATTGCGCATTCTTCTCATTCTCATAGAAATAATTCCTCCAAAAGGCATAAAAGCCCATAATTTTCATTATATCATTATAGCAGAGTATGCTGATGCAGTCAAAGGAAATCTTTTCGTTTCCCCTCCGGATCTGTAGGGGCGGATTTCTAATCCGCCCTGAATCCATCGATTCCTGAGCTTGCAAACATGCATCACCGGCATCGTTACAGGGAGGGCAGATCAAAAATCCATCCTACAATATTATAAAAAGAATTATGAATAACCTTCCGCAAAAAGTTCAAGAATAATTCAAAATCCCCCCATTGACTTTTTTAGCACTCTCTGGTATAGTGTGCTTAGCACTCAGAGAGATTGAGTGCTAACATCAGAAAGGAGGAATCCCATGGAACTGACCGAGCGGAAAAAGAAAGTTCTGCGCAGCGTTGTAGATCTGTATATCCGCACCGCGGAACCTGTTGGCTCCAAGGCCATCACCGCCCTGCCGGATATGAAATATTCCTCCGCCACCATCCGAAACGAAATGGCTGACTTAACAGCCATGGGATATCTGGAGCAGCCCCACACCAGTGCAGGCCGCATCCCCTCTGCCGCCGGCTACCGGCTGTATGTGGATGAGCTGATGATGGATTACCGGCTCAGCATTGATGAGACCAAATCCATCAACACCGCCATCGAGCTGAAAATGCAGAAGGTGGACAAAATGGTGGAAAAGGTCGCCAAGCTTGTGTCTCAGGCCACCAATCTGCCTGCCATCTCCGCCGCCTCCCGCAGAGCCAGTGCCACCGTCCAGCACTTCGAGCTGGTACTCTCCGGCAAAGGCAGCATCATCCTGGTGCTGATGCTGGAAGGCGAACAGGTGGTAAACAAGCTGATCAAACTTCCGGTTTCCGTTACCGAAACCGATCTGAAACTCTTAAGCGCCGTGCTGAATGCGGCCATGACCGGAATCCCCCTGGAGGACTTTACCTCCGAGCTGATGGAAAAGGTCATGCGCTCCGCCGGCGATGCCGCCGCTCTGGTTCCTGTGATCCTGGATTTCACCCAGGAGACCCTGAAAAATCACGGCTCCACCAACATGGCGGTCTTCGGACAGTCCCGTCTGCTGGGACTCCCCGAATATCAGGATGTGTACAAGGCCCAGCGGGTCATGGATTCCATCGACGAGGACGCCCTGAGCAATCTTCCCGCCGTCATGCAGAATTCCAACGGCACCAAGGTGCTGGTGGGCCCGGAAAATGTGGCGGACGAACTGAAGGATTCCTCCGTTGTCATGACGAAATTCGACATCGGCGACGGTATGCAGGGCATGATCGGCGTTGTGGGCCCCACCCGAATGGATTACGCCCAGATCACCGCACGCTTAAGCTACTTCGCGGAGAGCCTGAGCAAGATGTTCGCAAAGCCCGATCAAGTACAACTACCGGAACCTGTTTCCGATGAATCCGACAAGGAGGCCTAACTGTGGCAGAACTGGAAAAAGAAATGAACGAAACCCCCGCTGAGGAAACCGTCGAAACCGCAGAAGAAGCGGTTGAGGTCAATCCCTGGGAGGAAAAATATAACGCAGAACGGGACGCCCACCTGAGAGTGGCCGCGGAGTTCGACAACTTCCGCAAGCGTACCGTCAAGGAAAAGGAAGCTTCCTACGGCAACGGCAAGGCTGACGCCGTGGCGAAGATCCTGCCTATCTACGACAACCTGGAGCGGGCTCTGAATCAGCCTACTGAGGATGCCGCCTACAAGAAGGGCGTGGAGATGACCATGAACGAACTGGTAAAGATCTTCACCGGCCTGGGCGTGGAAATCTTCGGCAATGTGGGCGATGCCTTCGACCCGAACCTGCACAACGCCGTCATGCACATTGATTCTGAAGAGCTGGGCGAAAATACCATCGCACAGGTCTTCCAGAAGGGCTTCAAGATCGGCGATAAGATCGTAAGATTCGCCATGGTGCAGGTGGCAAACTGAAATGCTGAATTCTAAATGCTAAATGCTAAATTATATTAAAACATCAGCGAAGCTGATACCACCATTTAGCATTCCGCATTTATCATTTAGCATTAAAAAAATTGTAAACAATTTAGCTTTCATATATTATTAGGAGGAACAAATTATGTCTAAGATTATCGGTATCGACCTTGGTACTACCAATTCCTGCGTCGCTGTTCTGGAAGGCGGCGAACCCGTTGTTATTGCCAACGCTGAGGGCACCCGTACCACTCCCTCTGTCGTTGCTTTCTCCAAGACCGGCGAGCGTATGGTCGGTCAGGTGGCAAAGCGTCAGGCTGTCACCAACGCTGACCGCACCGTGGCTTCCATCAAGCGCCACATGGGCGAAAACTACCACGTCACCATTGACGGCAAGGGCTACACCCCCCAGGAGATCTCCGCTATGACCCTGAGCAAGCTGAAGGCTGACGCTGAGGCTTACCTGGGCCAGGCCGTCACCGAGGCTGTCATCACTGTCCCCGCTTACTTCTCCGACGCCCAGCGTCAGGCTACCAAGGACGCAGGCAAGATCGCCGGTCTGGAAGTCAAGCGTATCATCAACGAGCCCACCGCTGCTGCTCTGGCTTACGGCCTGGACAAGGA
>JAFQHF010000061.1 GCA_017398105.1 Oscillospiraceae bacterium
AACGTAACGACAACGGAATGGTATCGATCTGTGCAAAGACCGTGGTCGCCAGAGTTGGCTTCACCGGGAATTGATCGATAGATTTCGGGCGGATTGGAAATCCGCCCCTACGATTGGTTGATCCCTATGCTGATAAACGATCATTTATCGTTTCACTTAATCGTCTCGCTGTTGTTCAGCACCAGGGTGCTGTACAGGAACAGCACATCCTGCCCATGGAATTCGACGAACCGGTCCAGCAGGCTCTGCTGGATATAGCGGATATCGATCAGCGTTACCGTTTCGTAGTCCTGCAGCAGCAGCGGAACCATTGCGCTGCCGAAGGAATCCCGGAACACGATCAGTTCCTTTCCCGGCTCTCCGGCCGGGTTCTCAATGGTCAGCAGTGACTTGGGGCCGGACAAAAACACATCGTAAAGATCCTTGCTGTCCAGCTTTCCCATGTCATAAACCGCTGTGGTCTTCCCGGTTTCGTGGTCGTAAACGGTACAGTTTTTCAGCACTTCGCTTTCCAGAATACGGATGGAATCCGCTTCCATAGGCAGCGCCGCCTGACCGTAATACACACCGTAAAAGGGCCGTTCCAGCACCGTTTCGGTGTAATCCTCCCGCTTCGGCCCCGTAACACCCAGGGCATCGCAGAGCTTCCGGGCTGCCGGCAGCAAACGGTGCTGCTGCCAGTGGGTATCGGTGCGGTAATAATCTTCCTCTGACAGCGAATCCGTCAGATCCGCAAACTGGGCCCAGGGCATTCCCTGCCGGAAATCAGAAATCATTTTTTCATACTCCATGGCAAGATGACCGCTTTTTTCTGCCAGGTAATATCCCTTGTCCGGGACAACGGCCATAACCACTTTGGACTCCCGCAGATACTTGTCATACACCGCCTGGAACCGGTTCAGGGCATGATCCACAGACGCTTCGTTCAGCGGGTATTCCTGCTTTACGGCATAGCCGTCTGCAATATAAATGCCGTTGTTGTCCTTCTGTCCAAGGACATAGGAATGGAACAAAGACTTTACTGTACGGAAGCCATCGCGCAGAGGGAACTGATCCAGCGTGTAGTCTTCAAAGTCCGCCATGAAGCTTCCCTTCAGAACCGACTGGGCTGTCATTTCCGGCATCTGGGCCAGAGGTCTGCGCTCGGCGTCGGACTGCTCCTGTTTCGGCCCGAACCAGGCAAGGGCCGCGATCATACCCCACAGACTCAGCAGGAGGATGGCATTTGCTTTTTTCATGTCACTTCCTCCTTAAAAACGGAAATACAGGAAGGGGCTGAAAGACCCGTCCACCAGATAGGCGGTGCACACCAGCAGCACCACCGCCAGAAACACCGGCTCCAGCAGCTGTCCCAGCCGGGTATTTTCGATCTTCCGGGCAAGATCCCGGGGCAGAGGCGTTGTGCCAACGCAGCCTGCCGCGAACAGCACCAGATAGCTGCCCAGATAGTACCAGGTTTCCCGGGTTACCGGAGGCAGTCCTGCGAGGCCGAACAGCGCAGTAAAATCCCCCAGTGCCTGGGTTATGCTTTCCGCATTGAACAGAACAAAGCTCAGGCACACCAGAACCAGCACATAGCCGCGGCGCACAAGTCCGGGAAGCTTCTGCAAACCGGGGACCCACTTTTCCAGCAGCAGCAAAACCGCAAACACCAGTCCCCAAAGCACGAAATTCCAGGCCGCCCCATGCCAGGCTCCGGTGAGCATCCAGACCACCAGAATGTTAAACACCCAGCGGCCTCTGCTGACCCGGTTTCCTCCCAGGGGAATATACACATAATCCCGGAACCAGCTGCCCAGACTCATATGCCAGCGCCGCCAGAATTCGGTAACGCTTTTGGACAGATACGGATAGTCGAAATTCTCGATAAAATGAAAGCCCAGCATCCGGCCAAGGCCGATGGCCATATCGGAATAGCCGGAAAAATCGAAATAGATATTCAGCATAAAGGCCGCTGCATACATCCAGTAAAACAGCACGGAAGGCTCGCTGCTCTGCCGGAACAGCTTGATCAGCAGGGCAAAATTGTCCGCCAGGATGATCTTCTTTCCCAGTCCCACCAGAAACCGGCGCAAACCAAGGCTGATATCCTCCCAGCCATAGCTTCTGCTGTCCAGCTCCCGGACCACATCCGAATAGCGGACAATGGGTCCTGCAATCAGCTGGGGAAACAGCGCAACATATGCGCCGAAGGAAATGGGATTCTTCTGGGCAGGAACCTTTCCCCGGTACACATCAATGGTATAGCTCAAGCACTGAAAGGTATAAAAGCTGATACCCACCGGCAGCGCCAGCTTCAGCAGCGGGATGCCAAGTCCCGTAACAGCGTTGAAGCTGCCGATAAAAAAGTCCGCATATTTGAAAAGGCCCAGCAGCGCAAGGCTGATGACCACGGATACGCTCAGCCAGAATTTTTTCCATTTCTGCGCCCCCGCCCTGCCGATGGCAAGGCCGCAGGCATAAAACAGAACAATGGTAAAGACCATCAGCCCCAGCAGCCTCGGCTCCCCCCAGCCGTAAAACACCAGGCTGGACAGCAGCAAGACCGTATTTTTCAGACTCCAGGGCACCAGATAGTAAAGTCCCAGCACCAGCGGAAGAAAATAATAGAGAAAGGGAATGCTGGAAAATAGCATAGATAGTTCCTCATTGATGTCGATGAAAATTATCGTTTGTCGGCATGAGCCGACGGCCAATGCGTGTTCGGTGCGGCGGGAATCGTGACTTCCCAAACCCGCTCGGTATCGTTACTACGGTAAATGATCGTTTATGCATCAATACCTGTAGGGCGGGGTCATGACCCCGCCGGGCACTGACGGAACTGAGCATTTGGTTTTTTGTAATTGTTTCCGTTTTGCCTCTAATTTGGCCATGCAATAACTGCTGCTGCCCGGTGGGGGCATGCCCCCACCCTACAGTGGCGTTACAAAACCAAACGATAATTTGTATTTCTTATCAAAACAGGCAGCGGCCTGAAAGTCGCTGCCTGTTTACTGTTTAGGCGATGGCTTCCTCCGCGATGGTCACGAAGCCGGGGTAAACTGCATTGAAGTGCTGGATGAAGGGGTCCATGGCATCGTTGACGCCGAAGGCCACCAGCACATACTGGTCACCGAAAGCGCTGACCAGCAGCTTATCCGGGAAACCGCACATCCACTGGTTTGCCAGGATGGCATCCTTCATGGCAGCGCCGAAATCCGCTGCCTTCACACCGCCGGCCAGCTTGTAGACTGCACCGGTGAAGGAATTGGCGTTCATCATGTGGATCATGGAAGCAGCCTCGGTCACATTGGACAGCTGCTCGGCGGGAATCAGCAGATTGAAGCTGATGTTTTCATCCGCAAGGTCGTAAGCGCCGGGAGCGCCGTCCACGGGAGCAGCCATGCTGCCGCCGATGACGGCAAACTTCTCATCTTCTGCATAGTCATTCCAGATGGTCTCCAGCACTTCCAGAGCGGATGCGGGAGCCTCCTGGGCGGGAACGGTGGTCTCTGCTTCGGCATTGCCGCCGCAGGCAGTCATGGCAAAGGCCATGGAAAGCGCCAGAACGATAGAAACAAACTTTTTCATGTTACTTTTCCTCCAGGTTATTCTTTGGTCTTTTTCTTTTGATATAGCTATGCCCCAAATACAGCAAAGCCAGTCCTGTTAGTATGCCGCAGCTGTCGATACATACATCCAGAAATCCCGGTGCACGCTCCGGGACAACGGCCTGAATGCTCTCATCGATACAGGCAGCCAGCACGCCTAGGAGAACCGGCCAGTGCCGTTTCTTCTGCAGCATACCGCAAAGCCAGCCCAGGTTCATTCCCAGGGCGGCAAATTCCGTGAAATGGGCGAATTTTCGCAGGATGCCATTTCCCGCGGGATTGCCGGTGCTGTCCGGCGTGGTTTCCATAAGAAGGTTCTGCACCCAGTTGCTGAACAGCTGGGAAATGCTCCCCGGCATCAGGGAATTGCCCCAGATAAAGGCCAGGAGCAACACCAGCAGGATGGTGCACAGAACCATGCGCCTGTCCGTGCGGATCATGCGATGATCCCCAGATGCTCCAGCAGAATGTTCAGTCCCAGGAAGATCAGGATCAGGCCGCCGGCCATCTGCGCCTTTTTTTCAAACCGGCTGCCGAACACATTGCCGATCTTCACACCCACAGCAGAAAAACCGCAGGTGCAGATGCCAATGAACAGCGCTGCCAGCCAGATGTTCACATTGCCGGCCATAGCCAGAGAAATGCCGACCGCCAGCGCATCAATGGAGGTGGCAACCGCCATGATAAACATGGTCTTCACGGACATGTCCGCATTGTGTTCCTCGCAGCAGCCGCATTCTTCCTGCTTTTCAAAGGCTTCCTTCAGCATATTAATGCCGATAATGCCCAGCAGCACGAAGGCTACCCAATGGTCGATGGCCTGGATGGCTTCGGCAAACAGCGTGCCCAGGAAAAAGCCGATGGTCGGCATCAGCGCCTGAAAGCCGCCGAACCAAATGCCGCAGGTCATGCTGGCCTTCAGCGTGGCCCGCTTCATTGCCAGGCCCTTGCAGATGGAAACCGCAAAGGCATCCATGCTGACGCCCACAGCCAGCAGGAGCAGTTCTCCAATACCCATAAAAAATAACCTCCGTACAGATCAATCCCTTTGACCGGCACAGAAGTCGTGAAACGAAGAGACTGAGCCGGTCTGCAAAAGTCTCGTCATTTCAGTCTGAACCGGGGTTACCCCAGGATGTCGATCCAGACCCGCATTTTACGCGCCGACTACTCCCTCTTCCTGAAAGAGTATAGCAAAATTCTCCCGGTTCGTCAAGCAAAACCGGGAGAATACATAATCTTTTTACAAAATTGCCATACACCACTCCGTCAGCATTACCGCTGCGGATGCTGCCAGGGATACTGTCAGCAGGCTCTTGCCGCGATATGCCAGGATCACCGCGATGATCAGCGCGGCCCCGCCGCTGAGAATGGAAGCGGTGCTGCTTAAGATGGCCGGAAAGGTCATGGCCGTCAGGCAGGCATAGGGCACATAATGCAAAAACGAGCGCAGAAACCGGCTTTTGATGGGCTTGCGGAAAATGGTCAGCGGCAGCACCCGGATCAGATAGGTGGTCAGCGCCATGGTAAAAATATAAACATAAATACTCATGCCTGCGCCTCCTCATCCGGAATCGGGAACAGCCATGCACAGATGGCGGCAGCCGCCACGGTGCAGATGACAATGGAAATGCCCGCGCTTACCTTCTGCAGCAGCGGCACCCAGGTAAACAGGCTGCTGAAGATCAGTGCCAGGATCACCGCCGCCAGGATCTTCTTGTCCTCCTTGGCAGGAGGCACCACAATGGCGATGAACATGCCATACAGCATGACACCCAGAGCTGCCTGGATCGATGCAGGCAGCACGGAGCCTGCCAGGGCGCCGCACAGGGTTCCCAGAGTCCAGCCAAGGATGGGCAGAGTGCCCAGTCCCAGCATAAAGGGAACCGTCAGCGGTTCCAGTCTGGCCATGGCCAGGGCAAAAATTTCATCGGTGTTGAAAAAAGCGATAATGATCCGGGGCAGCACACCGATCCGCTGGCCCATTCTCTGGGACAGTGCCAGACTCATCAGCGCGTATCGGCTGTTGATGATCAGCTGGGTCAGGATCATTTCCCACAAAGTCGCTGCCGCCACGATGACGGTCAGGCCCGCAAACTGTCCCGCGCTGGTCAGGTTGGACAGGGAGATCAACGTGGCATCAAAGACCTTCAGCCCCTGGCTGATGGCCATGGCTCCGAAGCCGAAGCTGACGGAGAAATAGCCCATGCCCACAGGCAGACCACGGCTGACACCTGTCCGGTATTCATTCCATTTCATAGTTTACTCTCATCTCAATTGCTCAACATAATCTCCAGGATGGTGCGGTCGGTCTCCCGCATACCTTCCCGGGCAAGTTTGCCCACATTATAAACTGTATTGTCCACGCCCTTGGTGACGATTCCGTCACCGCCGTAGAACTGCTGGCCTTCCAGATACATATGGTAGCCCAGGATGCCCGCATCCACTGCAGAGGCGATCTTGGCAGCACAGGAGGGCTTAGCACCGTCGCAGATGGTGCCGGAAAGGATGGCGATGGCGTTGACCACAGTGTGGGCAATGGCGTGGGCGTCGCCGCCGTTTAAGTAGGCAATGCCTGCACCGGCACCGCAGCCTGCGCTGATGGCGCCGCAGTAGGCAGAAAGCCTGCCGATACCGGCCTTCTGATGAATCGTCACCAGATTGCTCAGCGCCACAGCCTTCAGCAGCATTTCTTCCGGCACACCGGTCTCCTGGGCGTAAACTGCCACGGGAACGCTGGCGGTAATGCCCTGGTTGCCGCTGCCGGAAACGATCATAACAGGCTTCTCACAGCCGGACATCCGGGCATCGGAGCCGGCTGCCGCATAGGCGCTGGCTTTTTTGGCAACGGAATCACCCTGACGGCGCAGGATCACAGTGCCGATGTTGGCGCCCCAGTCCCCATTCAGGCCCTCATTGGCAATTTCCAGATTGCAGCGGATCTGTTCCCCCACAAATTCCCGGACGTCTTCCACATCCAGGCAGTCTGCGAAGGCCACGATGTTTTCAATGGTCAGGCAGGACTTGTCCGTCAGATGATCCTCGGAGGATTCCGTCATTTCCTTTTCCAGCAGCGTCTGCCCGTTCTTTTCGATCAGCACGATGTTGGTGTGGTGATTGACAATCCGAAGACGCACGCAGTCGCTGCCTGCGTACTCGATCACATCGATGTCAAATACCAGATCGGAATAGGCAGGCTGGATATCCAGGTCCACCGTTTCCATGTAGGACTTGATCTGCCCGTGCATATTTTTCGGCACGCTGCTGATGACCTGCAGCTCCTTGTCCGCATCACCGGCTACGATACCGGCGCAGAGGGCTGCTGCCATGCCATGCAGGCCGCCGGTATTGGGCACCACCACGCTTTTGACATTTTTGATGATGTTGCCGCTGACAAACAGCCGAACCTTGTCAGGCACCGCACCCAGCACCTGCCGGGCTTTCGCACCGGCATAGGCCAGCGCAATGGGTTCCGTGCAGCCCATTGCGGGCCGCAGCTCTTCTTTCAGGATATTGATGTACTGCTGATACAGAAAATCGCCTTTTTTCATGGGTGGTTCTCCTTTGCATACAATTTCCATAATAAGATATTATAGCAAGGTATTCCAACAAAATCAACCGTGCTTCGACAAATGCCGCAGCACATAAATTATCGTTTGTCGGCATGGGCCGACGGCCAATGCGTGCTCGGTGCGGTGGGAATCGTGACTGCCCAAACCCGCTCGGTATCGTTACTACGGTAAATGATTGATTATGCATCAATATCTGTAGGGCGGGGTCATGACC
>JAFQHF010000062.1 GCA_017398105.1 Oscillospiraceae bacterium
CAGCTCCAGGACCTCGTCCACCACCTCCTCGGTGCGGGCATCGGGCTTGTCGATCTTGTTGACGGCCACGATGACCTTGTGGCCCAGCTCCAGGGCCTTCTGGAGGACGAAGCGGGTCTGGGGCATGGGACCCTCGGCGGCGTCCACCAGCAGGATGACACCGTTGACCATCTTCAGGATGCGCTCCACCTCGCCGCCGAAGTCGGCGTGGCCCGGGGTGTCGACGATGTTGATTTTGGTATCCTTATAATAGATCGAGGTGTTCTTTGCCAGGATGGTGATGCCGCGCTCCCGCTCCAGATCGCCGGAGTCCATGACCCGGTCGGTGGTGGCCTGATTCTCCCGGTAGATGCCGCCCTGCTTCAGCATTTCGTCGACGAGGGTCGTCTTGCCGTGGTCGACGTGGGCGATGATGGCGATGTTGCGGATGTTTTCCTTACGTGCCATAAATAATGATCGTCTCCTTTTTGACGGAATATAAATAATAGCTCTCAATCTTTATTTATACCATATTACCAAATAAAATGCAACATTTTTGTGTAAAAAGATTAATAAAAATACCTCGATCCAAGCAATGTGTGTAGGGAACGGCCTGTGTGCCGTTCCTCGCCCGGCCGCACCACATAGGGAACGACACATAGGTCGTTCCCTACAGGATCAACGAAGGATGTATAAAAATTCCCTCTTTACCTTTTCACTCCAATCTGCTACATTATATATAGTATATCCGTGAAAGGAGGGAGCGCCATGCAGTGTCTGCGCTGCGGCCGCGAGATCGAGGGCGATCAGGTTTTCTGTTTCCTGTGCGAGTCCGTCATGGTAAAGCAGCCCGTCAAGCCAAATACCGTCGTCACCATCCCCGAGCGGTCCGCCCGGGTCCGGAGCACCCCCGTCCGGAAGCCCGCCCGGTGCGAGGACGACACCGAGCAGCTCCGCCGGACCATCCTGCAGCTGCGGCTGTGGGTTTGCATGCTGATGGCCGCCCTGATGCTCTGCGTGGGCGCTCTGACCTGGCAGGAGCTGACCCGGGAGGAAAAGCCCGCCATCGGCCAGAATTACAGCTCCATCATCGACTTCGGCGGCGGTGGACGATAAATTGTTTCACGTGAAACATTTATAAACAGAACACGTTTTGCAGACGATACGCCGTTGCGAAAGCAACGGTAAGATTCCCTCCCCCGAGGGGCAATGTCATAAACTTAAGGATTCCATTTCAAAGTATCAAAAAGGTACTGCGATAATTGTGCAAAATACCACTTGACAAATGTGAAATCGCCCAAAAATCAAGATGTATTCTTGCTTTTGGGGTGAAACCGATGAAATCCTCCGTTATTTATCTTGAAATTGTTCGTTATATCCACTACATTATCTTCAGTGACTACTACATTCGCAGAGCCACAAAACGACAGATGGATTTTACGAGGAATCGCAAGATGAGCTTTACTGACTATATTTTCGCAATCATTAAAGGGACTAAAACCAGTTTGCAGTCCAGTATTGAAACTTTTTTCGAGTCTCAGCATAACAATCACATCGAGTACAGCAAGCAGGCCTTTTCCAAGGGACGGCAGCGCATCAAGCCGGAAGCATTTCAGGAACTTCTCCTTGCGGTTGCAGAACGATTCTACCAGACCGCTGAAACAAACAAGTGGCGCGGCTACCACTTATTCGGCATTGACGGAACCCGGCTGAATCTGCCCTGTACCCAGGAGCTGGAGGAAATTTACGGCAGCCAGACCTCTCAGGGTGCTCCCCAGGTACAGGCTCTGGTTTCCTGCCTGTACGATCTGCTCAACGGCATGATCGTGGATACTCGTTTCAGAAGCTGCAAATCCAGCGAACGAGATGCCGCCAAGGATATGATAGAATCCTTTGATGCAGAAAAGTACGGAAAGCCTGTGTTCATCATGGATCGGGGGTATCCCTCCGCGGAGCTGATCGACACCATCATTCGTGCCGGTCACAAGTTTGTCATGCGCTGTCCGACGGAGTTTCTGCGCTCCATGAAACTGCCGAAGCGGGATAATGCTCTGTCGCACAAATTTGCGAAGCTGAAGGAAAAGGTGGATCTTCGTGTCGTAAAAGTTACACTTTCCACTGGAGATACGGAGTATCTGATAACAAATCTCTTTGATTCTGATTTGAAAGAGGATGATTTTTCCGACCTGTACCGTACCAGATGGGGAATCGAAACGAAGTACAACGATATTAAGAACAAGCTGGAAATCGAAAATTTCACCGGATACACGCCGGATGCAATACTTCAGGATTTCTATGCGACGATGTTTCTTGCAAATCTGGCAGGAGTGCTGGAATTTGAACTGCACGACGAAATTGAAGCGGCTCACAACAGCCCTGAGAAGAAATACGAATATCGTATGAACCGAAACAGGACGATTTCAGAGCTGAAACGAACAGTCGTCGAAATGATTGCGACAAGGTCAAAAGCAAAGCGGATGAAGCTGTTTTTGGAGATGCAGAATCGATTACGCAATGCCGTTGTCCCAGTGCGCCCGAATAGGGCTACCCCACGAACAAAGCGGCATAAAACAGCCAAATTTTTCCAAAATATAAAACGCCCTTAAAAGTTGGGGGCTTAAGTTGATGACATTGCCCCGAGGGGAGAAGCCTTGTCCCGTATCCAACACTGTTCGTTCTATTGTAATAGCTGCAAATCTCCACCAAAGGCTTCTCCCTTGAGGGAGAAGCTGGCATGGATTCGGCTCTTCGGAGCCGATTCCATGACTGATGAGGTGTGCAGCAGGCACCTCGTCTACTGCAGCACTCCGGCGAATTCGTACTGCGGTAAATGCCGCCTTCGGCGGCGTGCACCTCATCAGTCAGCAAGCTGACAGCTTCTCCTCAAGGAGAAGCCTTTTCCCATCTTACACTGGAGGCACACATGAACACCTTTGCGAACCCGAGGCTGACTGCTTTTGCGAAAGAATTACGCAAAAACATGACCCGCCACGAGCGCCATCTTTGGTACGATTTTCTCAAAGATCTTCCGGTGATGATCCACCGCCAAAAGGTCATTGGCCCCTACATCGTGGATTTCTACATCGCCGGGAAAAAGCTGGTCATCGAGCTGGACGGCTCCCAGCATTACAGCATCCCCGGCAAGCAGGCAGATGCGGTGCGGGACGGGTATCTTCGGGAGCAGGGCCTGACCGTGCTCCGCTATTCCAATTCCGATGTGGACCGTGATTTCCCGGGAGTCTGCGGGGACATCCTGGCACATCTTCAGAATTCTTAAGTTGCTTTTCCCCGAAAAATGCGGGATAATGACACCAGAAAGGAGGAATCCCCGTGAAATTTGGATCTTGCTTTTTGGATCGGCTCGCCCGGATCGTGACCGCGCTGATCCTGCTGGCATTCATAGGTTTTGCCCTGCTGGCTGCCTATTTTGCCCTTCAGGACGATCTGCGGGAGTGGTGGGCACCGCTGCTGGCCGCACTCCTCATGGCTGTGTTCCTGTTTTCCTCGCTTTGGGAGATGGCACCCACCCACCTGCATCCGGAAGGGGTCACGGTGTGCTTCTTTGGCTTGCGCCGGACCTTCCCCTGGTCGTCCATCCGTCAGACGGTGATCCTGGAGCCGATCACGCTTAATGATCTCCGGACAGTGCCCTATACAGTGGTGCTGGTGACAGCCAAGGGCCATCCCATGACCCCCGATGCTTTGCCGGGATGGTTTCTCCTGCGCAACAGCTTCCGCCTGATCCGCATCCCCTGCACGGCAGAGTCCGTGGCCTATGTCCGAACATACTGCACCGCGCCGGAGCTTGACCGCCGCTGCCGCAGGAAGGAGGCCCCATGATCCCCAAACGCGATAACTACGCCATCCAGGCCGAGGAGGCCCGGCGGCTGTTTCTGACCTACGACCAGACCGCCATGCCCGCCCAGCGGGACGAAGGGTACCTGTACCTGCGCTTCTGCGGCTCTGACTACCGCATTTGCCGGGCCGACGGCCATCTGTTCCGCCGGTCCGGCGATCTCTGGCTCCCCGCCGACTCCCATGGGGAGGTGCTGACCATTTTCGACTATCTGTGCGATGCAAAGCCCGGCCGGGCCCCCGCCCGGGAGGCGGTGTCCATGTCCAGCCTGGGCGGCCATGTCCACACGGGTCTGGCCTCCGCCTCCGGGCCTCTGGAACGGGCAATCGATACAGACCCCGAAGCCTTCCGCCGGGCCTGTCTGGCCCTGGGCGGCCGGGAAAAGGGCGGCGGGGACCTGTGCTTCGAGCTGGACCTGTTTGAGGACCTGCCGGTGCTGCTGCGATTCTGGCACGCCGACGAGGATTTCCCCGCCCAGCTGGACCTGCTCTGGGACCGGAACACCCTCCGGTTTTTGCGCTACGAAACCACCTGGTTCGCCGCCGGAGTCCTGCGTGCCCGGCTCCGGGAGGCCATGGAGCAATGATTTTCCACAAAAGCATCCCGCGCTGCCGCGGGGTGCTTTATTTATTTTCCATAATTCCCTGTGGGATATTTCCCACAAAATCCCCCCAACGGGGATACAGAAACTTGGACGAAATATGGTGAAAGTACCGATTGACATTTGCTTCCATAATGGATAAAATAATATCGATACTTAGTGTGTGTTTCTGCGCCCATTTTGCGGATGCACCATCTGAGGATTTCTGACAAATCTTTTTCTTAGGAGGAATTACTTTGAAGGATTGGGCATTTACTACGACCATCGAGGAGATGGAAGCTGCCACCAATTCTCTGCTGGAAACCGCGCAGAAGGTTGGCGCTGACACCTGGCAGCAGCGTGTTAAGAACCAGACTCCCCACTGCGGCTTCGGCGAGGGCGGTACCTGCTGCCGCATCTGCTCCATGGGTCCGTGCCGCATCACCAAGAAGGCTCCCCGCGGCATCTGCGGCTGCGATGTCCATGGCATCGTCGCCCGTAACTATCTGCGTTTCACCGTCGGCGGCACCGCTGCGCACTCCGACCACGGCCGTGAGATCATGCACACCCTGCACCAGACCCGCGAGGGCGGCAACTATCAGATCAAGGATGCTGATAAGCTGATCCGCATCGCCAAGGAGTGGGGCGTGGAGACCGAGGGCAAGGACATCTACGACCTGGCCCACGAGATGGCCGAGATCGGCCTGCTGGAGTACGGCTTCCCCTTCGGCGAGCAGAAGTTCGCCCAGCGCGCTCCCGAGCACACCAAGGAGCTGTGGCGCAAGGCTGAGATCATGCCCCGCGCCATCGACCGCGAAATCGCCACCGCCATGCACATGACCCACATGGGCAACTCCTCTCTGGCTGAGGCTCTGATCCGCCAGTCCCTGCGCGCCGGTCTGTCCGACGGCTGGGGCGGCTCCATGATGGGCACCGAGTTCTCCGATGTCATGTTCGGCACCCCCCGTCCCATCGACACCGAGGCCAACATCGGCGTTATGGAGAAGGACAACGTCAACATCGTCGTCCATGGCCATGACCCCTCCCTGTCCGAGATGGTC
>JAFQHF010000063.1 GCA_017398105.1 Oscillospiraceae bacterium
GTGGCTGGTTCTACCTGACGGATGAACCAGCCACTACGTCCAGCCCTTCTTAGGGGGGATTTTTTTTTGGGGCGTTTATCCCCAATTTAGCGCAAAGATACTACCTTTTCCAAATATATGCAAATTTTTTAGGTTTAATTAAAGTTGCTACCATTTTATTGGCTGGTAGTCAGGAATTTAGGATTTTCTTTTTTTGGTAGCAGCTTTCACGCTAATCTTCTTATTTTGGTAGCAACTTCCACCTTTCTTATAAAAATATATCTATTGATTATATCATGTGGTGTGGGTCTGAAAATTAGACTTTCCGCTTGTTAAGGTTTTTTTGCAATTGCTCCGCTGACAGATGAAGAGGGCCTTGTTGATTTTTTTGAACGTTTTTGCGCGCGCGATTTGGTTAAAAAAGCGAAAAAAAAAATAACCCTTTTCGCTGTTGTGCGCGTCGTTCGCGAAGTTACTACTCTTTTTTAGTTCGGTGTCGCCCTGTTCCCGTGTCCGCCGTTGGGCTGCCATGGTGGTTGGTTGGGTTACGCGTCTCCTATGGAGACACGTCCCTCGGGCTTAGACCCCCCAAAGGCTCTTGGCAAAAAGAAAAACATGCTCCAAGGAATTGTTAAAGCCCCAGTCCTCCCCCCAGCCCTCCAGATTTGGAAGAACCCCGAATCCGTGTGTATCTTTGCCTCGTCGCTGGCCTACGGCCACCGATGCGCACCGCCGCAAGCGGCAACTAACACCCTATTAGCCATGTCAAAAGGTAATATGTTACTCGGCTACGCAAGAGGAAAAGTAGGCGACCTCGTTTTCTCTCGCAGTAACGGTAAGCAAGTCACACGTGCAAGAGCCTCGCAGGTTCGCAATCCCCAGACTGAAAGCCAAATGATACAGCGCATCATCCTCAACACGGTGGCGCAGGCTTACAGTAAGTTCATCAACATCACCGACCACTCATTTGAGGGCGTGATCGGTGCCCAGAAGTCAATGTCCTATTTCATGCGCCGAAACATGGACAACCTCCGCACCCGCCTCCAGAACGACATTGCCGACGGCTACGATCTCGGCAGTATCTACGCCTTTACCCCCGTCGGCAGCAACGAGTACTCGGCAAACGAGTATATCATGTCGAAGGGTACGCTGCCCGAAATTGTCGCAGGCTTCGCTACTGGTAACGTCGCCAAGTTCGCCTTGTCGGCCAACACCTACCAAGCCGTCCTCAGTGACTACGGCCTCCAGCGCGGCGACCAACTGACACTCATTGTCACTCAGGGAACGACTGGCGCGAACACGTCGTTCTACTTCGCCCGCATCATCCTCGACCCGACCAACCCCGACGGTACCCCAGCGTCTTTGGATTCGGCCTTTATCGGCACGAACGCCGTGAACCTGCCCAACCCAAGAAACGAAGGTACGTTCAACACCTTGGAGTTTGCCAGCGGCGTGGGCGTGAAGTACAACTTCTCGAACGCGGTTGTGTCAGGCGCGTGCGTCATTGTCAGCCGCAAGAACTCGGACGGTTCGTGGCTTCGCTCGAACGCCACCCTCGCACAGAACATCTCGGCCGTCGCAGGGTGGCAGAAGTCTATGCAGGAGTGTCTTGACCTCTTCACCTCTGGCGGTATCGACACACTCAACAGTCGCTACCTAAACAACGCTGGTTCTGGCCGTCTGGCAGGCTCTGGCTTATCGTCAGTTGTGGCCACAACCGATAACAACACGCAGGTTACGCTCGTCGCTCTGGGTATGTCTACCGTCACCGACGGCGCCACAGTAGGAAATCCTCAGGTGGACGTTCTGACCGCTTACGATGCCGAGGGTAATCCGTACTATCTCAAGAACGGCAACACGGCGAGCAGGGAGTACGAATCGATTCAGACATCGAAGACGGAGTATGAGAACACCGCGTGGGGTTGTGGGTCGGTACAAGGCGCTACCAACGCTAACATCATCTCGTATAGCACCACAGACACGGAGCTGTGGGCATGGCTCCAGCAGAACGGTGTAACCATGAATGTCTGGGCGTATGTTGCTCAGTGATAAGGCACAGACCCCATGATTAAGAACCGACGGATTGAGTACGCCGTCGCTGTTGCCTCTTTCGTCGCGGCGGTTGGCTTCGCTTTTGTTTCTCTGGTCATTAGCGAAGCCCATACCGTCGCGGCTGGTAACTGTACCGTCGTGGCTCAATTCCTCATTCTGACGGCCTCCATCTTCGGCATCGACTACAAGCTAAATTCGTATGGTGGAACACGCCCAGAACACCCCTCCAGTCAGACGATGCGCCCATGACGCGCGCCGTCTGACTTTGTATATACTCGCGGTACTACTGGTAACGTCATTGCTGGGGTGCGCGGGAAAGAAAACCGTGACTGAAACGTCCGTCAGCCAACTTGACCACGGCCTCAGTGACCGTCACTCACATTTTTCGTACTCAGGTCGCTTTTGTGATACCTTGGAGTGGTTCGAACTCGACATCGACAGCCAACGCCCTGTACGCCGACTTGTGCGACGGGCAAACACTTCCGCGACCGCACGCCACACAGACACGACGGCCACGGCCTCGGTGACCGTCACTCACGCCAAGACAAACACACAGAAGCACACCACAATCGCGACACCATCGCCGTCATGGTACACCATCACCCTCGGTATTGTGCTGCTTATAGTACTCTCTTTCCTAATTCGTAGGTTATAGACAACCCATGAAAAACACGAAGAATAGTTACGTTGATGAAGATGAAGCACAATTTTTCTACACAATGGGTGGCAGCGGCCACCCTTATTTGGTCAGACGATGCGCCCATGACGCGCGCCGTCTGACATTGTATATCCTCACGGTACTTGTGACAATAGCATCGATGGAGGGCGACGGAAACACCCCCCGCCGTTGAACCCCCGCCCGCTGGCACGGCTGCAGCCTCAGTGACCGTCACTCACTTTTTCCGTACTCAGGTCGTTTTTGAGATACCTTACAGCTGCTTGTAAGCACATACAAAACCAACCCTGCTAATTGTTAAAATCAACCCACCTCCGACCTACCCCCGACCCACCACCGTATTTTGTCCGATTCCCGAAATTTGCTACCTTTGCGGACGTTGGAGTGCAACCTGGCCCCCGGTGGGCCTTGAGTATGCTCCAGGGATGATCCATGAGAATTATCAACGCTATCATTATACACGCCACAGGTAATCGGTCAGACAGTAAGATTACCCTCGCCGATATACGCCGAGACCACCTCTCAAGAGGCTGGAAGGACATCGGTTACCACTATATAGTCTTTTCAGATGGTCACGTAGAGAGAGGCCGTCCTGTTAGCGTAGCAGGTGCTCATTGTTACGGTCACAATGCTCACAGTATAGGTGTGGCCTATATTGGAGGCATAGACAGTCAGGGCCGTGAGACAGACACACGTACCCCAGAACAAAAGCAGGCCCTGCTTCAGCTGGTCACAAAGCTGATCAGAATGTACCGTTGTGACGTTTGGGGGCACCGTGATTTCTCACCAGACATAAACCATAATGGCGTGATAGAACCGTCAGAATTCATCAAACAGTGCCCATGCTTCGATGCTCACGCCGAGTACCATCCTATCTATATGCAAATCGTATATCCTAACACTCCGGAGCGTTAGAATATACAAAAAAAGTTAAGAATATACACTATTTCTTGCGGGAACCAAATTTTCTTCGTAACTTTGCAGTGCCTTGAGGGTATCAACGCAACGCTGAGGAGCGACGTTGTAGCGTAGAGGTCGACGCTCGACAGAGTATTTTTTTAGACTGGCCCTCTCGACGGGGAGGGCCTTCTAAAGAAAGAAACGCTAAAATGTATATCCTAACGCCCCATGGGGCAATGTCTAATTAAATACAAAAGTCATGTGTAAGAAAAACGAACCCTGCCATTTTATCATGGCATTCCGCGACGAGAGGCAGCAGCAGGCTGCAATAGTCGCAAATCAGTCAGAAACAATGTTTGCGGCATACTGGCCGCAAGGTCGTGCGCGTCATGCGTCTCTCTCTAAGTGTATCGCAGTACTGGAAGCCCTGGGCTTCGCTATCGAAATGGACATGTTCGACGCTTAATGCTTTGGAGTTATGAAGAACTATGCAAACATCAGTTACGTGAACGAGGCTATAGACAGTCTCGTTCGCGAAGTTCGCAGAGAGCAACTTGAGGCCATCGAGGAAGTCATCTGGAGAAGGCAGCACATGATTGAGCGTATCCTGCTTCAGGGAACGCCGTATCTCATGCAATCATCTGGAGCTCGTTTTGATAGAATGTATCAGCTACGCCAAAGACTATGGTCAAAATTCAACGAGTTGACGAGAGTTATAGGACTATTTCATGAAGTCTAACAAGCATCAGCCGCCGCCAGTTCTGTAGCTGGTGGCGGCACAGAGCTCCACTAAGCATATACAAAGATGGATAAGAAACCGATAATCACCCCCCCCCCGTCGAGTACAATGACCGACAAGGACGTACCCGACTACTTTTGCGGTCGGCTCATTTATCGAGACGACACCGACGCAATGCGGTACGTGGTCTACGATGGCTCAGAAAAGCACAGATTTGCCTCCAGAACCGCCGCCGAAGTCTGGTGCATAGAAAACAGTTACCGACTGTCAGATGAAGCCGTGTACGCCCTTATAAGAGCCTATGAGCATACCGTGATAGCCGCCAACGTTCTCCGTCGATTTGTGGAACAGTACGGTAGCAGCGACCGCGTCGAATTGGAGGCCATCAGCGTCGCCCTTCGCAGGGCAGCCGATAGGATTGATACAATAACTTCACAATATATTCACTAAAACATCAAGCACATGAGTTACACCAGACTGGGCACGAAAGTCGGCACAGTACCGAAAGCCCTAAAGATTAGGCCGTCTCTAATAGAATGGATGGCAGAAGAAAACCTCGTCGTAAACAGAACGATAAACTACGCCCTGCAAGTGTATGAAAGAGCACTCCAAACAGAGCAGAAGAAAGCAAACTGGCATACAGTCAACGGCAACCGAGAAAGTCGATGGTGGGGCCCCAAATTAGAGCCAGTGGCCGCCAGAGTGAGACGCGACCTGCTGGAATACCTGGCTATCAACAATATGAACGTCAACGGCACAATAAACGAGGCGTTAGATTCACTACAGAAGGATTCGGATACGTATGAGGAACAACACTGCAAGCCCGCGCCGTGGTTAGCCCAGCTGGAGAAGAAGTGATGGTCAAAGACAGCATTATCCCGTACAGCATCATTGGCAGTCTTGCCAAGATTGACAATGTATATGAATTGCGCCTGTTCGGCTGGATATTGGCGAAAGCGCAGTCAGTTCTGAAGCTTTACAACAAAGACCTATCCGCCATCAATATTCAGTATGCGCTGGATATGGCAGAACTGACGATGCCAGCCCGATACCTACTGCCCCAAGGCGACCGCAATTATAAGAACATGAGCCGTTGTTTCAGTCTTGCTAACAAAACGGTGGACTATGAGCGCGACGGTACAGAGTATCACCTGAACATCATCGCATTCCCCAGATTGTTGAAAAACCGAGGTGAGGTGTACTTTCGCTGCGTCATACATAACGAGCTATGGCACGCCCTACTGAACTTCACGCAGGGTTACAGATTGATAAACCTGCAGACGTACATGAGCCTAAAGTCAAACTACGCCGTCATTATGTATATGATTATCTCCCAGCAAGGCCAACAAATGAACTATCAGATAGGCACACTGAAGAGGATATTAGGGTGCGACCAGCTAAAGGCGTATGACCGTACCAGCAACTTTATATCCAAGGTTATAGAGAAAGCCAAACTGGAGTTAGACCGCGTTAGCCCGTACACGTTCGGTTACGGTCTCTATCGAGCAGGAAGGGGCGGCGGTTACAAGGAGATAATTGTGACACCCATGCGGAATAAAGACTACCAGCCGCCGACCGAAAGCCGTTTGGAGAAAGAGGTAGCCAGCCAGCGAGTGCGCCTCACAGATGCCGTCAAATTCTACCTACAAGACACGTTCAGGATGGAGTCGAAAGGTATGGAGCATATAGAAGGGCAACTTGCGCAGATAGGCGATGAAAGCGCACAACTAGACTATTTGTCGCAGGTGAAAGAGTACACGCATAGAAGCCGCATTAAGAATCCCGCAGGCTACCTCGTCGAGAGCCTAAGAAATCGCCATTGAGCATGCAGATTTACAGAGTATGGTTAAGACTGGAGAGTGGCGGAGTGATGGGGCTACCATACCCAGCCGGGAGCGAAGAAAAGGCCGCAGAACTGGCCGACAAAGCCGCCGAGAAATGGAAGGGTGAAGTAGTCTATCTGGAGCACATAATGCCAGAGTGAGAGCGGGTGACAGTCACACGCCCACATCAGGCCAAAATTACCCAAAACGATGCTGTGGTAGTCGCCCATCAGCGGCAAAGGGTCGGCTTTTGAGCCTCGGTGGCCGCAGGCCAGCGACCAAAGAACACGACAGTCGGGCGGGTAGAGAGGGCAGCACCAGCAGAACGAGCCGCCTAAGAGAGCGACGGCGGCTCCATCGCGACAGGGCACAAACTACCTGCGTGGCCCACTCAACGCGCACGGCTGGGGGGACACCAAGCCAAAGTCATGCTGGGGGGGGGAGGGCACTGCACGGCAGCGCAGAGCCAAAGCCAAAGCCACAACGAACACTCCCTGCGTGGCCCGCTCTACGACCACCTCTCACCACCGCATAAACTGACGGCGGCTCCATCGCGACAGGGCACAAACTACCTGCGTGGCCCACTCAACGCGCACGGCTGGGGGGGCACCAAGCCAAAGTCATGCTGGGGGGAGGGCACTGCACGGCAGCGCAGAGCCAAAGCCAAAGCCACAACGAACACTCCCTGCGTGGCCCGCTCTACGACCACCTCTCACCACCGCATAAACTGACGGCGGCTCCATCACGGCTGGGCACAAACTACCTGCGTGGCCCACTCAACGCGCACGGCTGGGGGGGCACCAAGCCAAAGTCATGCTGGGCGCAGCCAGCAGGAGCGGCCAGCGGGAAAGAGCCAAGGGGGCTGGAGGTGGTGGCCGTCACGTCGGCGCGAGACATTCAAAAAAAATGGGGGGAGGTCCCCTTTTTATCATCCGGTTATTTATCCCTCTGGAGTAAGGGTCGGCTGGACGTTTCATTCTGAAACATCCACCTGGGGTTATTTTTCCACGACGCTTATATATCTCTGCCTTCGGTAGGTTTTTTATTCGTGCGACGCTAACAGTATTTGTGGGTTCCCTTAGGCTGTGCGCTGGTAGTGCCTGCTGGGACTTCCTGACGGATGTCCCATCAGGCACTACCAGCTTCATGTTTTATTTGCGCTCAGTTGGCGGTGTTTGTGGGTTCCCCGTAGGCTGTGCGCTGGTAGTGCCTGCTGGGACTTCCTGACGGATGTCCCATCAGGCACTACCAGCTTCATGTTTTATTTGCGCTCAGTTGGCGGTGTTTGTGGGTTCCCTTAGGCTGTGCGCTGGTAGTGCCTGCTGGGACTTCCTGACGGATGTCCCATCAGGCACTACCAGCTTCATGTTTTATTTGCGCTCAGTTGG